>JAFEEH010000164.1 GCA_018241185.1 Pseudomonadota bacterium
CTGGGCCTGGACTTCAACCAGGTGCTGCAGCAGCTGGGTGCGCAGAACGCGGTCGAGAGCGCGGGCACGATCCAGTCGCCGCAGGATGTGGTGCAGGTGCGGGTGGGCGGCCAGTTCACCGACGTGGAGCAGTTGCGCGCCATGCCCATCCGCGGAAGCTCGGGCAACCAGCTGCGGCTGGGCGACATCGCCGACGTGCGGCGCGGCTACGTCGACCCGCCCTCGGTCAAGGTGCGCTTCCAGGGCCAGGAAGCGATCGGGCTGGGCATCTCGATGGCCAAGGGCGGCGACATCATCGCGCTGGGCAAGTCGCTGCGCACGGCCACCGAGCGCATCCAGAAGTCGCTGCCCGTCGGGGTGACGCTGGCGCAGGTGCAGGACCAGCCAGCGTCGGTCTCCAACTCCGTGGGCGAGTTCGTGCACGTGCTGATCGAGGCCGTGGTGATCGTGCTGGGCGTGAGCTTCATCTCGCTCGGGCTGCACAAGGGCGGGCGCTTCGGCTGGCACATCGACTACCGGCCGGGGCTGGTGGTGGGCATCACGATCCCGCTGGTGCTGGCCGTGACCTTCCTGGCCATGAACTACTTCGGCATCGGCCTGCACAAGATCTCGCTGGGCTCGCTCATCATCGCCCTGGGCCTGCTGGTGGACGACGCCATCATCGCGGTCGAGATGATGGTGCGGAAGATGGAGGAGGGCTACGACAAGGTGCGGGCGGCCACCTTCGCCTACGACGTGACGGCCAAGCCCATGCTCACCGGCACGCTCATCACGGCAGCGGGTTTCCTGCCCATCGGCATCGCCAAGTCGGTGACGGGCGAGTACACCTTCGCCATCTTCGCGGTGACGGTGACGGCGCTGGTGCTGTCGTGGCTGGTGTCGGTGTATTTCGTCCCCTACCTGGGCACGCTGCTCCTCAAGGTCAAGCCCCACGACCCGGATGCACCCCCGCACGAGTTGTTCGACACGCCGTTCTACGCGCGCTTCCGGCGCGTGGTCGGGTGGTGCGTGGACCACCGCTGGATCACCATCGCGGCGACGGTGGGCATCTTCGCGCTGGGCATCGTGGGCATGGGCAAGGTGCAGCAGCAGTTCTTTCCCGACTCGAGCCGGCCCGAGATCATGGTGGACATCTGGTTCCCCGAAGGCACGTCCATCGCCGCCAACGAGGCGGTGGCCAGGCGCGTGGAAGCGCGGTTGATGCAGGAGGACGGCGTCGCCTCCGTCGCGACCTGGATCGGGTCGGGCACGCCGCGCTTCTACCTGCCGCTGGACCAGGTGTTCCCGCAATCGAACGTTTCGCAGTTCATCGTGCTGGCCAAGTCGCTGCCCGAGCGCGAGGCGATTCGCCTGCGCCTGCCCCAACTGCTGGCGGCCGAATTCCCCGAGGTGCGCGGGCGCGTGAAGCTGCTGCCCAACGGCCCGCCGGTGCCGTACCCGGTGCAGTTCCGGGTGATCGGCGCCGATCCGGTCAAGCTGCGCCAGCGTGCCGACGAGGTCAAGGCCGTGATGCGCGAGAACGCCAACCTTCTGGGGGTGAACGACAACTGGAACGAGTCGGTGAAGGTGATCCGGATGGAGGTCGACCAGGCCAAGGCGCGGGCGCTGGGCGTGACCAGCCAGGCGATCGCCCAGGCTTCGCGCACCATGTTCAGCGGCACCACCGTGGGCCAGTACCGCGAGAACGACAAGCTGATCGACATCGTGCTGCGCCAGTCGCCCGACGAGCGCGAAGCGATCTCGGACATCGGCAACGCCTACCTGCCGACGGCGTCGGGCCGCTCCATCCCGCTGGCGCAGATCGCCAAGCCGGTCTTCACCTGGGAGCCCGGCGTGATGTGGCGTTGGAACCGCGACTACGCGATCACGGTGCAGGGCGACATCGTCGAAGGCCTGCAGGGCGCCACGGTGACCGAGCAGGTGCTGCCGAAGCTGCGCGAGCTCGAGTCGAAGTGGGCCGCGCAGGGCAACGGCGGCGTGCGCATCGAGGTGGCCGGCGCGGTGGAGGAGAGCAGCAAGGGCTCGGCATCGATCGTGGCGGGCGTGCCGATCATGCTGTTCATCGTCTTCACCCTGCTGATGCTGCAACTGCACAGCTTCAGCCGCTCGCTGCTCGTCTTCATCACCGGCCCGCTGGGCATCGCCGGGGTGGCGGCGGCGCTGCTGGTGCTGAACCGGCCCTTCGGATTCGTCGCGCTGCTGGGGGTCATCGCGCTGATGGGGATGATCCAGCGCAACTCGGTCATCCTGATCGACCAGATCGAGCTCGACCGTGCGTCCGGCGTGCCGGCCTGGAACGCGATCGTCGAATCGGCGGTGCGGCGGCTTCGGCCGATCGTGCTGACGGCCGCGGCGGCCGTGCTGGCCATGATCCCGCTGTCCCGCAGCGTGTTCTGGGGGCCGATGGCGGTGGCCATCATGGGCGGCCTGATCGTGGCGACGGTGCTGACCCTGCTGGCGCTGCCGGCCATGTACGCGGCCTGGTTCCGGATCCATCGGGAGCCCGAAATCGCCTAGCGGGCGCCGCCGGGCCGCTCCCGAGGCGGCCCGCGCCTCCTTTCGGGAGGTGGCGAAGACTTGCCGCAAAGCGGCATGCAGCGCCGGAGGCGCCTCAATTTGCGGCTTAAAATGCGCGGTTGACCGATTTCAGCGGGCGGTCTTCGCGAGGAGGCCGCCCGCTTTTCACATCCTCCAGCCGCGACCCCTCGGGGCGCCCGCTTCACAGCGGTGCAGCTGGACTGGCGCGGGTGGCGAAATTGGTAGACGCACCAGGTTTAGGTCCTGACGCCAGCAATGGCGTGCCGGTTCGAGTCCGGCCCCGCGCACCAGCATCTTTCCAAGGAAGACTCCAATGACCGTGAATGTTGAAACCCTCGAGAAGCTCGAACGGAAGATCACCCTGACCCTCCCGGTCGACACCATCAAGTCCGAAGTGGACTCGCGCCTCAAGCGCCTGGCCCGCACCGTGAAGATGGACGGTTTCCGTCCCGGCAAGGTGCCGATGAACGTCGTGGCCCAGCGCTACGGCTACTCGGTGCAGTACGAAGTGATGAACGACAAGGTCGGCGAAGCGTTTTCGCAGGCCGCCAACGAGGCCAAGCTGCGCGTGGCCGGCCAGCCCACGATCACCGAGAAGGACGGCGCGCCCGAGGGCCAGCTCTCGTTCGACGCGGTGTTCGAAGTCTTCCCCGAAGTGAAGGTCAATGACCTGTCGGGCGCCCAGGTCGAGCGCCTGTCGGCCGAGGTGAACGACGAAGCCATCGACCGCACCCTGGACATCCTGCGCAAGCAGCGTCGCACCTTCGCACAGCGCGCCCAGGACGCGGCGGCCGAGGACGGCGATCGCGTGACCGTCGACTTCGAAGGCAAGATCGACGGCGAGCCCTTCGAGGGCGGCAAGGCGGCCGACTTCCAGTTCGTGGTCGGTGAAGGCCAGATGCTCAAGGAATTCGAGGACGCAGTGCGCGGCATGAAGGCCGGCGACAGCCGCACCTTCCCGCTCGCCTTCCCGGCCGACTACCACGGCAAGGACGTGGCCGGCAAGCAGGCCGACTTCATGGTCACCGTGAAGAAGATCGAGGCCTCGCACCTGCCGGAAGTCAACGAGCAGCTGGCCAAGTCGCTCGGCATCGCCGATGCGACGGTCGAGGGCCTGCGCGCCGACATCAAGAAGAACCTGGAGCGCGAAGTCAAGTTCCGCCTGCTGGCGCGCAACAAGACGGCCGTGATGGACGCACTGATCGCCAATGCGGAACTGGACCTGCCCAAGTCGACGGTGCAGGCCGAGATCGACCGCATGGTCGAGGGCGCGCGCGCCGAACTGAAGCAGCGCGGCATCAAGGATGCCGACAAGGCGCCGATTCCGGCCGACATCTTCCGGGAGCAGGCCGAGCGCCGTGTGCGCCTGGGCCTGGTGGTGGCCGAGGTGGTGCGTGCCAACGACCTGCAGGCCAAGCCCGAGCAGATCAAGGCCCACATCGAGGAACTGGCCGCCAGCTACGAAAAGCCGGCCGACGTGGTGCGCTGGTACTACGGCGACAACCGCCGCCTGGCAGAGGTCGAGGCCGTGGTGATCGAGAACAATGTGACCGAGTTCGTGCTCGGCAAGGCCAAGGTGAACGACAAGGCGGTGTCCTTCGACGAACTGATGGCCCAGCAGGGCTGATCGGCGGGCCTGCAGGCTGCTCCCGGTTGGGGCTTGTGCTTCGCGGCACAAGCCCCATTTCATTCAGGCGTTGGGCTTCCAAGAAAACGCCGGGCCGCCCCAAGTTTTCTTGTCCCCCTCGGGGGGCGGGTCGGGCCTGGCCCGACCCTGGGGCGCGTACAGTAGGACTTCTTCCGGAGAGAAACATGAGTGCACACGAAACCCAGGCCCTCGGGCTGATCCCGATGGTCATCGAGCAGTCGGGGCGCGGCGAACGCTCCTTCGACATCTATTCGCGCCTGCTCAAGGAGCGCGTGATCTTCCTGGTCGGCGAAGTGAACGACCAGACCGCCAACCTCGTCGTGGCGCAGATGCTCTTCCTGGAGAGCGAGAACCCCGACAAGGACATTTCCCTGTACATCAACTCGCCCGGCGGCAGCGTGACGGCCGGCATGTCGATTTACGACACGATGCAGTTCGTCAAGCCGGATGTCTCGACCATGTGCCTGGGCTTCGCGGCCAGCATGGGCGCCTTCCTGCTGGCGGCAGGCGCCAAGGGCAAGCGCTACTCCCTGCCGAATTCCAAGGTCATGATCCACCAGGTCCTGGGCGGCGCCCGTGGCCAGGCGACCGACATCGAGATCCAGGCACGCGACATCCTGCGCACCAAGGACCAGATGAACCGCATCCTGGCCGAGCGCACCGGCCAGCCGCTGGAGAAGGTCAAGGCCGACACCGAGCGCGACTACTACATGACCGCCGACGAAGCCAAGGACTACGGCATCGTGGACCAGGTCATCGCCCAGCGCGGCTGATCCCGGATACCGGGGTATCCCGGCCACCCGCGAGGGCGGCACGACGGCGTTTTCCCTGTGGGAAACGCCGTTTTTTCTTTCGTTATCATTGGTGACTTACCCCAGCGAGGCACTGTTACATGGCCGAGAAAAAAGGCTCATCCAGCGAAAAGACGCTTTATTGCTCGTTCTGCGGCAAGAGCCAGCACGAGGTCAAGAAGCTCATCGCGGGCCCGTCGGTCTTCATCTGCGACGAGTGCATCGACCTGTGCAACGAGATCATTCGTGACGAGTTGCCGGCCGGCGAAGAAAGCCGCGAAGGCCGTGGCGACCTGCCGACGCCTGCCGAGATCAAGGCCAACCTCGACAACTACGTGATCGGCCAGGAAGTGGCCAAGCGCATGCTGTCGGTGGCGGTCTACAACCACTACAAGCGCCTTCGCCACAAGGAGCGTGCCGAGAAGGGCAAGGGCGCCGACGAGGTGGAGCTCAGCAAGAGCAACATCCTGCTCATCGGCCCCACCGGCTCGGGCAAGACGCTGCTCGCGCAGACGCTGGCGCGCCAGCTCGACGTGCCGTTCGTGATGGCCGACGCGACCACGCTGACCGAGGCCGGCTACGTGGGCGAGGACGTCGAGAACATCATCCAGAAGCTGCTGCAAAGCTGCAACTACGAGGTCGAGCGCGCCCAGCGGGGCATCGTCTATATCGACGAAATCGACAAGATCAGCCGCAAGTCCGACAACCCCAGCATCACGCGCGACGTGTCGGGCGAAGGCGTGCAGCAGGCGCTGCTCAAGCTCATCGAAGGCACCATGGCCAGCGTGCCTCCGCAGGGCGGCCGCAAGCACCCGAACCAGGATTTCCTGCAGATCGACACGACGAACATCCTGTTCATCTGCGGTGGCGCCTTCGCCGGCCTCGAGAAGGTCATCGAGGCTCGCACCGAGGCCTCGGGCATCGGGTTCGGCGCCGTGGTGCGCAGCAAGCAGCAGCGCAGCATCACCGAAGTCTTCCGCGAGGTGGAGCCCGAGGACCTGATCAAGTTCGGCCTGATCCCCGAACTGGTGGGCCGCTTGCCGGTGGTCGCGTCGCTGGCCGAGTTGAGCGAGGATGCCCTGATCCAGATCCTGACCGAGCCGCGCAACGCGGTGGTCAAGCAGTTCGCCAAGTTGCTGCAGATGGAGGGGGTCGAGCTCGAAGTGCGCCCCGCCGCGTTGCGTGCCGTGGCCCGCAAGGCGCTGGCCCGCAAGACGGGTGCCCGCGGTCTGCGCTCGATCCTGGAGCAGTCGCTGATCGACACCATGTTCGAGCTGCCCAATGCCACCAACGTGGAGAAGGTGGTCGTCGACGAGTCGACCATCGACGAGAGCAAGCCGCCGCTCCTCGTGTACCGCGAGGCGGCCAAGAAGGCCTGAGTGCCGCCCGCAGGCTTTGACCTTACGACCGGCGCGCGTACTGTGCGCGTCCTGACGGTGCGCCGGCGCGATCTTGAAAATCGCGCCGGGTCGACCATCTTTGACCTATCCCTTTTCGAGGATTTCCATGTCCGGTCATACGCCCCTGCCTTCTGATCCGATCGACCTGCCGCTGCTGCCGCTGCGCGACGTCGTCGTGTTTCCCCACATGGTCATTCCGCTGTTCGTGGGCCGGCCCAAGAGCATCAAGGCGCTGGAGCTGGCGATGGAGGCCGAGCGCCGCATCATGCTGGTCGCCCAGAAGGCCGCCGCCAAGGACGAGCCCTCGGTCGAGGACATGTTCGAGGTCGGCTGCGTCTCGACCATCCTGCAGATGCTGAAGTTGCCCGACGGCACCGTGAAGGTGCTGGTCGAGGGCCAGCAGCGGGCCCGCGTCGCGCGCATCGACGACAGCCAGACCCATTTCCCGGCCAATGTGGTGCCGCTCGACCCCTCCGCCACTGCGGGCAACGAGGTCGAAGCGCTCCGCCGGGCGGTGATGCAGCAGTTCGACCAGTACGTCAAGCTGAACAAGAAGATCCCGCCCGAGATCCTCACGTCCATCTCGAGCATCGACGACGCTGGCCGCCTGGCCGACACCATCGCTGCGCACCTGCCGCTCAAGCTCGACAACAAGCAGGCCGTGCTCGATCTGTCAGATGTCAAGGAGCGGCTGGAAAACCTCTTCGGTCAGCTCGAGCGCGAGGTCGACATCCTCAACGTCGACAAGAAGATCCGCGGCCGTGTGAAGCGGCAGATGGAGAAGAACCAGCGCGACTTCTACCTCAACGAGCAGGTCAAGGCGATCCAGAAGGAGCTCGGCGAGGGCGAAGAGGGCGCCGACATCGAGGAGATCGAGAAGAAGATCATCGCGGCCAAGATGCCCAAGGACGCACGCAAGAAGGCCGACGGCGAGCTCAAGAAGCTCAAGCTCATGTCGCCCATGTCGGCCGAAGCCACCGTGGTGCGCAACTACATCGACGTGCTGGTCGGCCTGCCCTGGAGCAAGAGGACCAAGATCAAGCACGACCTGGCCAACGCCGAGACGGTGCTTAACGAGGACCATTACGGTCTGGAGAAGGTCAAGGACCGCATCCTCGAGTACCTCGCGGTGCAGCAGCGCGTGGACAAGGTCAAGGCGCCGATCCTGTGCCTCGTCGGCCCGCCGGGCGTGGGCAAGACCTCGTTGGGGCAGTCGATCGCCAAGGCGACCGGCCGCAAGTACGTGCGCATGGCGCTGGGCGGCATGCGCGACGAGGCCGAGATCCGCGGGCACCGGCGCACCTACATCGGCGCGCTGCCGGGCAAGGTGCTGCAGAGCCTGAACAAGGTCGGCACGCGCAACCCGCTGTTCCTGCTGGACGAGATCGACAAGCTGGGCACGGACTTCCGCGGCGACCCTTCGAGTGCACTGCTGGAGGTGCTCGACCCCGAGCAGAATCACACCTTCGGCGACCATTACGTCGAGGTCGATTTCGACCTGTCGGACGTGATGTTCGTGGCGACCTCGAACTCGATGAACATCCCGCCAGCGTTGCTGGATCGGATGGAGGTCATCCGCCTCGCGGGCTACACCGAGGACGAGAAGACCAGCATTGCGCTGAAGTACCTGCTGCCGAAGCAGATGGAGAACAACGGCGTGAAGGCCGAGGAACTCCTCGTCACCGAGGACGCGGTGCGCGACATCGTGCGCTACTACACCCGCGAGGCCGGCGTGCGCTCCCTGGAACGCGAGCTGTCCAAGATCTGCCGCAAGGTGGTGAAGGGCCTGCAACTGAAGAAGCTGGAACCGAAGGTCACCGTCACGAGCGAGAACCTGCACGACTACCTGGGCGTTCGCAAGTTCAGCTTCGGCCGTGCCGAACAGCAGAACCAGGTGGGCCAGGTGGTCGGCCTGGCTTGGACCGAGGTGGGCGGCGACCTGCTGACCATCGAGGCCGTGACCATGCCCGGCAAGGGGGTCATCAGCCGCACCGGTTCGCTGGGTGACGTGATGAAGGAGTCGGTCGAGGCCGCACGCACCGTGGTGCGCAGCCGGGCGCGCCGCCTGGGCATCAAGGACGAGATGTTCGAGAAGAAGGACATCCACATCCACGTGCCCGACGGCGCCACGCCCAAGGACGGCCCGAGTGCCGGTGCCGCGATGACGACGGCCTTCGTGTCGGCGCTCACCGGCATCCCCGTGCGAGGCGACGTCGCCATGACCGGCGAGATCACGCTGCGCGGCGAAGTGACGGCCATCGGCGGCCTGAAGGAAAAGCTGCTGGCGGCCCTCCGAGGCGGCATCAAGACGGTGCTGATTCCCGAAGAAAATGCCAAGGACTTGCAGGACATTCCCGAGAACGTGAAGAACGGCCTCGAGATCGTCCCGGTGCGCTGGATCGACAAGGTGCTGGAGATCGCGCTCGAGAAGCAGCCCGTGCCGCTGTCCGACGAGGAAGTCGCGGCTTCGCAGGCTGCGATGGCCGAACTGGCCAAGCAGCGTGCATCTTCTCCGGCGCCTGCGTCGGACGGCTCGGTCAAGCACTGATTCAGCGCGAGAGCGTTGCCGAACGGGCCGAAACCGGTATATACTGCAAGGCTTCCGGCGACGGAAGAAAACGACAGCCAGCGCCTTGTGGCACTGGCTGACGATGCGGGAATAGCTCAGTTGGTAGAGCGCAACCTTGCCAAGGTTGAGGTCGACGGTTCGAGACCGTTTTCCCGCTCCAGTTTTCTTCCGCCTGTCTGAAATGTGCGGGAATAGCTCAGTTGGTAGAGCGCAACCTTGCCAAGGTTGAGGTCGACGGTTCGAGACCGTTTTCCCGCTCCAGTTTTCAAGAAAGGGAAGCATCTGCTTCCCTTTTTTTCAGGTGTGCCCCGGCCGCCTGAACGGCGCGATAGCAAAGCGGTTATGCCCCGGATTGCAAATCCGGTTAGACCAGTTCGACTCTGGTTCGCGCCTCCACCCACACGGAGCGGCCTCTGTTCAACGACGTTGATGACGGCGTGAAAAGAGGCCGCTTTGTTTTGGGTTATCGTCGTTCAATCCCGGCGCCCGGATGGTGAAATTGGTAGACACAGCGGACTTAAAATCCGCCGCTTTCCTGTGAAGGGGCGTACCGGTTCGACCCCGGTTCCGGGCACCACATCCACGAGTACAAGGGAGCTGCTCATGCCTCGCTACAACGCTCCATTCGAGATCCATGTGCACGGCGACGTGCCCCTGCGCTCGGACGTCACCTACGACCAGATCCAGGAAGCACTCAAGCCGCTGTGGACCTACGCCGGGGCCAAATCGCTCGCGGATGGCGCCACGAGTTCCTACGAAGAGGAGCCGGGCATCCGCTACGAGCAGAAGGACAGCATGCTGCAGATCTGCTGGACCGTCGCCGGCGACGAGGACTTCCGCCAGGCGCTCGATGAGATGTGCATGGGCGTCAACGAACTGGCGGAGCAGGGCGCGGCCATCGAAGTCACCTTCTACGACACCGAGTTCGACGAAGAGGAGGACGGCGACCCCGAAGAGGAGTCGCGCGACGACTTCGTGATGCTCTTCGTCGGCCCCAACCCGGCCGCGATCATGCAGGTGCAACGCGACCTGCTGGTCGAGGACGTGGTCAACCTCATGGAACGCCACTTCGACGGCGCCGAGCTCGGCGGCGTCGTGGCCGAGATCGACAAACTGTTCAGCGACCGCTTCGATGCGCTCGTGAATTCGCTCGAGATCGGCAAGCGCCCGCGCGGTGGCGGCACGGGCGGCCCCGGTACGGGCGGCCACGGCGGCGGCCGCCGGCCGCGCCACCTGCACTGATCCGGCGGCGCACCCTCCCGGCCGCCACACCACACAGGCCCGCTTCGGCGGGCCTTGTCTTTGGCGGCGCGGTCATGGTGCTCCGCTATGCTCGCGCCGTCATCCCTGCGAGGAGTGCGTGTGGCTTTGTTTCCCTCATCGGTCCTGCAGCCGGGTGTTCGCAAGCGCGAAGTCTTTGGCTGGGCGATGTACGACTTCGCGAACTCGGGCTACACGACAGTGGTGATCACGGCTGTGTTCGCTGCGTACTTCGTCGGAGGCATTGCCAAGGGAGCGCCCTGGGCCACCTTCGCCTGGACGCTCGCGCTGAGCATCTCCTACGGCCTCGTGATGGTCACGATGCCAGCCATCGGCGCCTGGGCCGACCGCCGCGCGGCCAAGAAGCGTGTATTGGTGGTGGCCACGGCCGGCTGCGTGCTGGCCACGGCCGCGCTGGCGCTCACGCCGCACCTTGCCTCGGGCAGCGCGCCGCTCGCGGGCATCGCGTTCGCGATGGCGCTGGTCGTCGTGTCCAACACCTTCTATTCGTACGGCGAATCGCTGACGGGCGCCTTTCTGCCGGAACTCGCGACCGCCGAGGGCATGGGCAAGGTGAGCGGCTGGGGCTGGGCCTTCGGCTACGTGGGCGGGATGCTGACCCTCGGCATCTGTTTGGCCTACGTGCTGTGGGCGCAGTCGCGTGGCCTCCCGGCTTCGCACTTCGTGCCCGTCACGATGCTCGTCACGGCGGCCATGTATGGGCTGGCGGCATGCGTGACCTTCGCGCTGCTGCCCGAGCGGTCGGCGCCGCAGGCGGGCCGTCCGGGCGGGGCCATGCGGCAACTGCTGCACACCCTGCGCGAGGCGCGCCGCTATCGCGACTTCATGTGGCTGCTGGCTTGTACCGTCTGCTACCAGGGCGGCGTGGCGGTTGCGATCACGCTGGCGGCGATCTATGCCGAACAGGTGATCGGCTTCGTGCCGCACGAGACGATGGTGCTGATCTTCGTGCTCAACCTGGCGGCGGCTGCCGGTGCCTTCGGCTTCGGCTATGTGCAGGATCGCGTCGGCCACCGCCTGTCGCTCGGCGCCGCGCTGGTGGCCTGGGTGGTGGTGTGCATCGTGGCGGCAGCGGCCACCACCAAGGGCGGTTTCTGGATCGCGGCGGCGATCGCCGGCCTGGCGATGGGATCGAGCCAGTCCGCCGGCCGTGCGATGACCGGCGTGCTCGCACCACCGACGCAACTGGCCGAGTTCTTCGGCCTGTGGACCTTCGCCACGCGCCTGGCCAGCATCGTGGGACCGCTGTCCTATGGCGCGATCACGTGGGCCAGCGGCGGCAACCAGCGGGTGGCGATCATGGCGACGGCCGGCCTGTTCGTGGCCGGCCTGGCGTTGCTGGCGCCGATCGACATGCGGCGCGGCCGCATGGCGGCGTTGCAGGGCGCCGATCGCTGACTCAAGGCGCCCGCAGCGACTTCGGCACGCGGTAGCGTTCGCCGTCGTAGTGCAGGACCTCGGTGCTGTAGCGTGGGGGCAGGGCGCGTTCGTGGCACTCGCCGTCTTCCTGCAGCTGCGAGCGGCTCTGCGTGAGGCTGCGCGCGAGCGTCAGGTCGGCATAGACGTCGGTGTGCGCCTTGCCGACCGACAGCATGGTCCGCAACTGCTCGAAGCGGCCGTTGCAGCGCATGTCCCATTCGCCACCATCGCGTTCGACCTCGACCTCGCCGAGCACCTCACGCAGCCGGCTGCCTCGCGGAACATACAGGCGCAGCGTCTCGCTGGACAGGGGGTTGGTGCGAGAGTCACTGGCGTAGCGCACCCGAAGGCCGAAGGCGCGCGCCTCGGGTGAGAGCACATAGCGCCCGGTGTCGATGCGGATGTCCTGGATGCGGATCACGTCCTCCTCCAGGGCCTCGGGCTGGAAGAGCCGGGCCAGCACGGTGTCGCGCTCGGTGTTGCCGTTGTCGGGACGCTGGATCACCAGCACCTCGAGATCGAGGACCTTGCCGTGCGCCGTGCCCGCGCCGTTGACGAGCGGCAGCACGACGATGCTGCGTCCCGGATAGGCCGGCCACGGCTTGCAGGCCGCGAGCGATTCGTCGAGCTTGCGCTTGGGGTACAGCTTGGCGTGCATGCGTTCGGCCAGGCCGCTTTCGCAAGCCGCCTGTGCGCCGGTGCCGGCCAGGGCCGCCAGGGCGAAAACGAGAAGGCAGGGAAGAAGCCGGATGCGCATCCGGCGATTGTCGGCGCGCGCTTAAGGGCCGGCGACGGCGGCGCCGGCAGGCAGTGGCGCCGAAGCGGAAACTTTCGGCAAAGCTGCCGGCAATGGTGTGAGCCAGCGCACCGTCGCTGCCTTCAGGGGCGCCAGGTCGGCGCTGCTGCGCAAGGTCAGGCCGGGCGAGGACTCGGGCGCATCGGCCAGCAGGCCTTGCGTGGCCAGCACCCGGCGGGTGTGCAGCGCGACCGGCACGCCGGTGTCGATGAAGCGCACGCCCGCAGGCGCCTGCGCACGGAGCAGCGTCTCGGCGAAGGGGTAGTGTGTGCAGCCCAGCACCACCGTGTCCACCTCGCCAACTTGCAAGCCAAATGGGCCTGCAGCGCCCATGTAGCCTGCGCAGAGCGCTCCTGTTTTGATAGCGTCATCGCGCTCGATGGCATCGGCCAGGCCATCGCAGGGCACGAGGCGGAACCGGGCCTGGCCGGCCAGTGAGTCGTGCAGGCGCCGGAATTTGTCGCTGGCCAGCGTGCCTTGCGTGGCCAGCACGGCGATGTGGCCGGTGCGGCTGGCCGCCACCGCAGGCTTGAGCGCAGGCTCGATCCCGATGACCGGCATCGTCGGCCACTGCGCGCGCAGCAGGTGCACGGCCGCAGCCGTCGCGGTGTTGCAGGCCACCACCAGGGCCTTGATGCGGTGCGTGCGGATCAACGCCTGGGCCACGGCGAACGAGCGTTCGATCACGTACGCGTCGCCGCGCTCGCCGTAGGGCGCATGGGCCGTGTCGGCAAAGTAGACGAAATGCTCGTGCGGCAGTTCAGCCTGCAGCGCCCGCAGCACGCTGAGGCCGCCGACGCCGCTGTCGAACACGCCGATCGGGCGGGCTGCGCTCGCTGCACGGCGGACCGCGCCGTCGGAAGTTGCAGCGGACACGTCCCGCAGGCTCAAGCCGTTTCCAGAGCGATGCCCTTGAACTCGCCGCTGGCGATGCGCTTGCTCCACTCGGCCGGGCCGGTGATGTGCGCGCTGGTGCCGCCGGCGTCCACGGCCACCGTCACGGGCATGTCGACCACGTCGAACTCGTAGATCGCTTCCATGCCCAAATCCTCGAAGCCCACCACTTTGGCGGTCTTGATGGCCTTGCTGACCAGGTAGGCGGCGCCGCCCACGGCCATCAGGTAGGCCGACTTGTGCTTCTTGATCGCCTCGATGGCGACCGGGCCGCGCTCGGCCTTGCCGATCATCGCGATGAGGCCGGTCTGCGCCAGCATCATCTCGGTGAAGCCGTCCATGCGCGTGGCGGTGGTCGGGCCGGCGGGGCCGACGGCCTCGTCCTTCACCGGGTCGACCGGGCCGACGTAGTAGATGACGCGGTTGGTGAAGTCCACAGGCAGCTTCTCGCCCTTGGCCAGCATGCCCTGGATGCGCTTGTGGGCGGCGTCGCGGCCGGTGAGCATCTTGCCGTTGAGCAGCAGCGTGTCGCCCGGCTTCCAGCTCGCCACTTCAGCGGCCGTGAGCTTGTCGAGATCGACGCGCTTGCTCTTGTTGTAGTCGGGCGCCCAGTCGATCTTCGGCCACAGGTCGAGCGAGGGCGCCTCCAGGTACACCGGGCCCGAACCGTCGAGCACGAAGTGCGCATGGCGGGTCGCCGCGCAATTCGGGATCATCGCCACCGGCTTGCTCGCCGCGTGCGTGGGGTACATCTTGATCTTGACGTCGAGCACGGTCGACAGGCCGCCCAGGCCCTGCGCGCCGATGCCCAGTGCGTTGACCTTCTCGTACAGCTCCAGGCGCAGCTCCTCGACCTTCGTCAGTGGCTCCTTGCGGGCGGCCTTGGCCTGCAGCTCGTGCATGTCGAGGTCGTCCATCAGGCTTTCCTTGGCCATCAACGCGGCCTTCTCGGCCGTGCCGCCGATGCCGATGCCCAGCATGCCGGGCGGGCACCAGCCGGCGCCCATCGTGGGCACGGTCTTGAGCACCCAGTCGACCACGCTGTCGCCCGGGTTGAGCATGACCATCTTGCTCTTGTTCTCGCTGCCGCCGCCCTTGGCAGCCACGGTCACTTCGACCGTGTTGCCCGGCACGATCTCCGTGAAGATCACCGCGGGCGTGTTGTCCTTGGTGTTCTTGCGTTCGAACTGCGGGTCGGCCACGACCGAAGCGCGCAGCGTGTTGTCGGGGTGGTTGTAGCCGCGGCGCACGCCTTCGTTGATCGCGTCGTCCAGGCTGCCGGTGAAGCCACCCCAGCGAACGTCCATGCCCACCTTGAGGAAGACGTTGACGATGCCCGTGTCCTGGCAGATCGGCCGCTGGCCGGTCGCGCTCATCTTGCTGTTGGTGAGGATCTGCGCCATCGCGTCCTTGGCCGCCGGGCTCTGCTCGCGCTCGTAGGCCTTGGCCAGGTGGGCGATGTAGTCGGTCGGGTGGTAGTAGCTGATGTACTGGAGCGCGGCCGCTATCGATTCGATGAGGTCCGTCTGCTGGATCGTGGTCATTGGGGGGGTTGTCGAGGAGGAGGAGCGAAGGCGATTATCGCAAGAGGACACTCGGGCTGTGGCGAAGGACGGCAGCGCCCACCCGCCTGCAGGGCGGTTCCGGGCTGCCTGCCCAGCTTCCTAGAATCGCGCCGAAGGGAGGCAGGCCAGGCTGGCGCGGTTTTTGCGCCCACCCGACCTCCCAGGGAGTCCTGATGTCCGAGAAAACCTACTACGCCCCGTACATCGACGGGCTGCGGGCGATGGCCGTCCTGAGCGTCATCGTCTATCACCTGCACGCCGGCTGGTTGCCGGGCGGCTTTGCGGGGGTGGACGTCTTCTTCGTCATCTCCGGCTTCGTGGTCAGCGCATCCGTGCACCGGATGCAGCCGGCAGGGGTGCTGCCCTTCATGGCGTACTTCTATGCCCGACGCGTCACGCGCATCGTCCCGGCGTTGTTCGTCTGCCTGGTGGCGACGGCCCTGGCTGCCACGCTGTTCGTTCCCAACGACTATCTGAGCCTGCCGAACCAGCGCACGGGCATGGCGGCGTTCTTCGGCCTGTCGAACTTCATTCTGGCGCGCAGTTCGGACGGCTACTTCGCACCCATCACTGAACTCAATCCCTACACCCACACCTGGTCGCTGGGCGTGGAAGAGCAGTTCTACTTCCTGTTTCCGCTGGCCTTCTTCGGCTGGCTGGCCGGACGACGTCGTGCCGCCGTTGCGCTCTTCGCCGCCGGCATGATCGTGTCCCTTGCGATCAGCATGTGGCTGGCCCATGCCAACCCGATCCACGCGTTCTACATGATCTGGAGCCGTTTCTGGGAGCTGGCGGCGGGGGTGCTGCTGTTCCAGTGCATGAAGCTGCGGGGCCACTCGTTCGAGCGACCCAGTGCGCCGAGCCGCTGGGCCAACCTCGGCGGCCTGGCCTCGATCGGGGTGCTCTTCGCCGGCCTCTGGCTGGCCGACGCAGCCCATGCGCCCATGCCTGCTTCGTTGCTGCCGGTGCTCGGCACGGTCGGTGCGCTGGGGTTCCTGCACGGGCGCAGTGGCGGCGTCGTCGAGGCCTGCCTCTCGCATCCCGCGATGCGCTTCGTAGGCAGGATCTCCTATTCGCTGTATCTGTGGCATTGGCCCGTCTTCGTTCTCTTTCGATGGACGGTGGGCCTGACCGCGCCGGCCAACCAGCTGATGGCCGTCGCGCTCACGCTTCTGCTGTCCATGCTGTCCTATCGCTTCGTCGAGACGCCCGCCCGGCGCTCCGGCGCCCGCCTGCCTCGTCTGGTCGCGATCGGCGCCGGCGCTGCGTTGGCCCTGACCGGCGTGTCGGCGATGCTGCTGTTCGACAAGTCGCAGTCCATCATTTCGTTGAGCACCGTTGCGCGCCATCCGCAGGACTGGTATGCCCACTGGGAAGACGTCAATGCCGAAGCGGGCGATGACGAGTGCAGGGCGAAAGTGGAGCGTGATCTGATCGCCAAGGGCACACGTTGGCAGCTCTCACGCGGGGGTTGCCCGACCGCGACAACGGCCAGCCACAAGCTGTATGTCGTCGGTGACTCGCACGCGCAGGCCTACATGCCCCTGATGGCGCGGTACACGAAGACGACGGGCGTCCCCGTAGAGCTGTTCACGCTCCCGGGCTGCGCGGTGGTGAGCACGCCGTTGGGCATCGAAAGGTCGGTCTGCACGCGCTTCCTCGACGCCGTCTCTGCCGAGCTGACGGCTTCATTGAAGCCGGGCGATGTCGTCTTCCTGCCCGGGCTGCGCCTGCCTCGCCTGACCGAACTGACCACGGATTTCGACGAGGCGCGGGTCCAGCGCGCCGTGTGGGGTGACAAGGCCGTCCGCGACCGCGCGGCGTCGGAGGCGGCTGCGGCGCCCTTCCTGCGTCGTCTGTCGGACAAGGGCGCCATCATCGTGCTCGAGGCGCCCAAGCCGATTCTGAAGCTGCTGCCCTATCGCTGTTCGGACTGGTTCGACCGGTCCAACCCCTCCTGCGCGCCAGGGCCGCTGGTGGACCGTGCATACATCGAGAAGTTGCGCGAGCCGGTGATGCAATCCTTCGAGCGCCTCCAGGCCTCGAACCCAGCCATTCGCGTCTGGGATCCATTGCCAGTGCTGTGCCCGCAGGCCGCCTGCTCGGCCACCTCGGCCGAGGGCCAGCCGCTCTTCTTCGACAGCGATCACCTGAGCGGCCACGGGAACACCGTGCTCCTGCCCGACTTTGCCCGATTCCTCCAAGGTGTTTTCGGCGGCGCGCCGAAGGCTTAGACGGGGTTGTGGTCGATGGCCCGGTCGGGGGCGGGGTGGGTCGATACTGCCGGTCCTTCATCCAACCATCGCACCCATCCGACATGAGCACCCGCACCGAGAAGGACACCTTCGGCCCCATCGAGGTCCCCGCCGACAAGCTGTGGGGCGCGCAGACGCAGCGCTCGCTGCAGAACTTCGACATCTCCGGCGAGCGCCAGTCGCGCGAGGTGATCCATGCGCTGGCGCTGGTCAAGCGCGCCTCGGCCGTGGTCAACCAGCAGCTGGGCCTGCAGGACGCGAAGAAGACCGACGCCATCGTCGCCGCCGCCGACGAGGTGCTGGCCGGCAAGCACGAGGGGGAGTTCCCGCTCGTCGTGTGGCAGACCGGCTCGGGCACGCAGTCGAACATGAATGTCAACGAGGTGCTGGCCAACCGCGCGAGCGAACTGCTCGGCGGCGAGCGCGGCGAAGGGCGCCTGGTGCACCCCAACGACGACGTGAACCGCAGCCAGTCCAGCAACGACGTCTTCCCCACCGCGATGCATGTGGCCGCCGTGCAGGGCCTCGTGCACAAGGTGCTTCCCGCCATCGCCAAGCTGCGCGCCACGCTGGCCAGGAAATCCGAGGATTTCATGGACATCGTGAAGATCGGCCGCACCCACCTGCAGGACGCCACGCCCCTCACGCTGGGCCAGGAGATCTCAGGCTGGGTCGCGCAGCTCGACCAGAACGAGAAGCACGTGCGCGCCGCGCTGCCGCACCTGTGTGAACTCGCCCTGGGCGGCACGGCCGTGGGCACGGGCCTGAACGCGCCCAAGGGCTATGCCGAGGCCGTCGCGGCGGAGCTGGCGCGCCTGACGGGCCTGCCCTTCGTCACCGCGCCGAGCAAGTTCGAGGTGATGGCCGCCACCGACGCCTTCGTGCACGCGCACGGCGCGCTCAAGACGCTGGCCGCGAGCATGAACAAGATCGCCAACGACGTGCGCTGGCTGGCGAGCGGTCCGCGCAGCGGCATCGGCGAGCTGTCGATTCCCGAGAACGAGCCGGGCTCGTCGATCATGCCCGGCAAGGTCAACCCGACGCAGAGCGAGGCCGTGACCATGCTCGCCGCGCAGGTGATGGGCAACGACGTCGCCATCAACATCGGCGGCATGAGCGGCAACTTCGAGCTCAACGTGTTCCGGCCGATGGTGGCCCACAACTTTCTGCAGAGCGTGCGGCTGCTGGCCGACGGCATGGTGAGCTTCAACGACCACTGCGCCGTGGGCATCGAGCCCAACCGCGACCGGATCGCCGAACTGGTGAGCCGCTCGCTGATGCTGGTGACGGCGCTGAACACGCACATCGGCTACGACAAGGCCGCCTATATCGCCAAGAAGGCGCACAAGGAAGGCACCAGCCTGCGCGAGGCAGCGGTTGCGTCGGGGCACCTCACGGGGGAGCAGTTCGATGCGTGGGTGGTGCCGGAAAAGATGACTGGCCGAGAAAAGTAACGCATCCCCCATGCCGCTGTCGCGGCTCCCCCTTCTGCTGCGCGAAGGGGGCGCACCCAGCGGCCCGGCAAAGCCGGTTCCGCGGGTGCCCTGGGGACTTCGCCCCGCTTGTCGAACTTTCCGGCCAAGGCTGGGCGGCGGTGTCCCGGCCGTCTTAGAACGGTGGGCCCGCCTGCTGCGTGGCGAGCTGCTCGCGCAGCGACGCGTTCTCCGCCATCAGTTCGGCGATGCGCTGGCGCAGCGAGCCGATCAATGCCGCCGGGTCGGTCGGCTCGCCTGCGTCGGTGGCCGCGGACGGCGACGTTTCGGTCGCCGCGGCTTCTTCCCGCGGCTTGCGCTTGGCCTCGCGCACGCGCTTCGCGGCCTGCTTGAGCTCGTCTGCACCGCCGCTGGCGGCCGCGATCTGCTCCTCGGCCGGCAGGCTGGCCACGGCCGCCGCCGCGCTGAGCGAGACGGCGCCGGACTTCACGGCCGCCACCAGCTCGGGTGTCGCCTGCTTCTGGATGCGCTCGATCATGCCGACCTGACTGCTCGACAGCTTGGCCGCGCGGGCCAGGGCTTCGCGGGTGTCGATGGGGTCGGGCAGCGGCTGGGGCACGGCCGTTGCGGGCTCGGCGGCGGCATCGGCCGCGGCGCTGGTGGATGCGGCCTCGGGCGCGGGCTGACGCCGCCGCTCGGCCACGATCTCGCGCTTGCGCAGTGCCAGCACGCCGCGCTGGAAGTCCGACAGGCTGCGCCGGCCCAGGTGCTGATCGATCATCCACAGGTGCACGTCCTCCATCGAGCGGAAGCGCGTGTGCTGCACGGTCTGGAAAGGCAGCTCGTGCTTGCGGCAGATGCCGTAGCGGTTGTGGCCGTCCACCAGCACGTTGCCCCACAGCACCAGGGCATCGCGGCAGCCCTCGGCGAGCAGGCTGCGTTCCAGCGCCTCGTACTCGTCGGGCGTGAGGGGGTCGATGTAGGCTTGCAGGTCGGGGTCGACGACGATGTCCATGGGGCGCGGGGCAGGGCGAGCGAAAAAGGGCGGGATTGTAGGCAGCCCCTCGGCGGCCCTCTTTTGCGTCCTCTGCGGCACCTTCGCGCCCTCTGCGCTCGGCTGTCCGAATCCTCTGCGCAGCGCAGGTGTCGGCCTTCGGCCGGCAGCGCCAAAAATCTCAATCTGCTCCTGAATTGATAGCTGGCAGCGCCCGCCAGTCGGGCGCTGCAGCCACTTTTCGTTCAGAACGCCAGGGGCGGTCAGTACCCGATCGTGAAGCGCTGTCGCGAATGCTTGGGCTGCTCGAACTCGTCCAGCAGCGCGATCGCGAAGTCGGCGAACGTGATCCAGCTGCGGCCTTCGGCGCTCACCAGAAGATCGTCGCCGCCCAGGCGGAATTTTCCGGTGCGCTCGCCTTCCACGAATTCGGCCGAGGGCGAGAGGAAGGTCCAGTCCAGCGCGGGCTCGGCACGCAGCGCATTGAGGAACACGCCGCCGGCGGCGGCCTCCTGGCGGTAGGCGTCCGGAAAGCCCGGCGCATCGATGACCTTCAGGCCCGGCGCGGCGAAAAGGCTCCCGGCGCCGCCCACGACCAACAGGCGCGGCACGCCTGCCGCCTTCACGGGCCCGATGACGGCAGCCGGCGGCACGGTGGCGAAATGGGCGGCACTGAACACGGCGTCGTGGCCCTTGAGCGCGGCCGTGAGCGCCTCGCCGTCGAGCACGTCGAGGTCCACGGCCTTCACGCCGGCGCGTCCGGCGAGTTGGGCACTGGCGTGGCGGGCGATCGCGGTGACCCGGTGGCCGCGGCGCAGCGACTCCTCGAGCAATTGGCTGCCGGCGCGGCCGGTGGCGCCGATGATGGCAATCTGACTCATGGATGTTCCTTTTCAGTCATCTAACAAGATGGTTGCATCGTAGTTTCCGAATCCGTTCGAATAAAGCGCGCCGGTTGGCCAGCTTTGTTGCCAAAATCGTGCAGATGAATTCGATATCGATGTGCGCATGGATCGGCTGAAAGCCATGCAGGTCTTCGTGGCCGTCGTGAAGGGCGGCAGCCTCAGCGCGGCCGCGGCAGCGCTGGACCTGTCGCGCCCCGCGGTCACACGGTGCGTCGCCGAGCTCGAAGGCTGGACCGGGGCCCGGCTTCTGCATCGCAGCACCCGCCGCCTGACGCTGACCGCGGCCGGGGAAGCGCTGCTGCCCGCCTGCCGCCAGATGGTCGAGCTGGCCGACGGCATGCGCGCGGCGGTCGCGGCACCGGATGCGGCGCTGTCGGGCCAGATCCGCCTCACCGCCAGCCACTCGCTGGGCCAGACCCAGCTCGCACCTGCGGTCGCGGGCTTCGTGGCACGACACCCCGGCGTGTCGGTCGACCTGGTGATGGCCGACCGCACGGTCAACCTGGTCGAGGAGCGCATCGACCTGGCGATCCGCATCGCGGTCGAACTCGACCCGAACCTGATCGCGCGGCGCCTGTGCGACTGCCATTCGGTCGTGTGTGCGTCGCCGGCCTGGCTCGCAGCGCAGGGCGCGCCGCGCCATCCCGCCGAGCTGGCCAAGGTCAACTGCCTCACCCACTCGTACTTCGGCAAGAGCGTCTGGCGCTTCCACGGGCCGGACGGCGCGCCCGAGGCGGTGGCCGTCGGCGGCAACCTCTCGGCCAATGATGCGATGACCCTGCTCGCAGCGGCGCGTGCGGGCGCGGGCGTCGCGATGCTGCCGGTGGTTCTGGCCGCCCCGGCCCTGGCGGCCGGCGAGCTGGTGCCCGTGCTCGAGGGCTGGACGCCGCAGCTCGCCGGCGTGCACGCCGTGTATGCCTCGCGCCGCCACATGCCGCCGGCCTCGCGTGCACTGCTGGATTTCCTGGTCGAGCGCTTTGTTGCCGACCCGGCGTGGGGCCCCTGGTCGCCAGCACGCAGCGCTTGAGCGTCGCGTCGGATCTGCTATCGAAAAGAGAGCTGCTCGCGCCCGACCCGCGGGCGTTGCGGGCTGATTTCGTTCACAAAACCAGGGCTCAGGAGCGCCGCCGCGCGCGCCGCGCCTCGCTGAAATCGGCGATGCCGTCCACCACGCGGTCGATGAGGCGGTCGGTCCAGCCGTCGATGCGCTCGCCCAGCGTGGGCGGTGGTGCGTCGTCGAAGCCCAGCGCGGCGATCAGCTCGCGTGCCTTGTCGCTGCCCTGAGCGGCCGCCTGGCGAAGCCAGCGCTCGGCCTCGAGCAGGTCGGGTGCCGGGCCGTCGTGCCGAAGGTGCAGTTGGGCAGCCTGCAGCTGTGCCTCCAGCAGGCCCTGTTCGGCGGCACGGCGGAACTGGTCCAGTGCACCCGGCAGATCGGCGTCGCCGCCCTGGCCGCGGGCGAGCGCCAGGCCCAGCGCATGCTGGCTGGGCGCATGGCCCTGCGCGGCCGCACGCCGCCACAGGGTGCGTGCCTGTACGGGATCCTTGGCCACGCCCTCGCCGCGCAACAGTCGCAGGGCCTGGCGATACAGCGCGTCCGGATCGGCGTCACCCGTCGGTGCCAGGGCGACCGCCGCCGCGGGCGCGGCATCGGCCGGCTGCGCATCCGGCAGCCCCGGGGGCCAGGGCTGGCCAGGCCGCGGGGGCAGGGGCGCGGCGCGCGACGCCGCGTCTCCCAGCGCCGCAGGCCACCAGCGTGCGGCCGCGTCGGCAAGTCCCGGCGCGTTGACGTCCTCGGCCGCGAACAAGCGGCCGCACAGGCCCGTCATCGGCAGGAAGAGCGAGGCGCCATCGCGCGCGTGCTGCGCGCCGAAGCGGGCGCAGAAGGCACGCTCCAGCGGCGGCACGGTGGTCAGCGCGTCCGGCGCCAGGCGCAGCGCCTGATCGCCGCGCAGCCACAGCGGCGGCTGGTCCAGCGCGCGCCCCAGCACTTCGCCGGCGTAGAAGCAGAGGAAGCCGAGCAACTGCTGCTGCGCCGGCACCGCGATGAATTCGGCCGCCTGCGGCCCGCGCGCCCGGCGCAGTGCGCCCAGAAAGGCGTCGATGCGCGCCAGGCTGTCGGGCGAATAGTCGAGCCGGCAGCGTCGCAGAGGTGCCTCGAAGGCGATGCCGCAGCCCTCGGCCGGCGCTTGCTCCCACAGCGCCAGGCTGCGCTGCGCGGCAATGCCCGGGCTCGTGGCCATGGGGATGTGGCGTGGGTCAGTGGCCGTGGTCGCCGGCAGCCGACATCAGCTTGTCGGTGTACGCGATGGCCATGGCCGACAACAGGAAGGCGATGTGGATCACGGTCTGCGCGATCAGCACCTTGTCCGTGTAGTTGTCGGCGTTGATGAAGGTCTTGAGCAGGTGGATCGAGCTGATGCCGATGATCGACAGGCCCAGCTTGACCTTCAGCACCGAGGCATTCACGTGGCTCAGCCATTCGGGCTGGTCGCGGTGGCCGTCGAGGTCCATGCGGCTGACGAAGGTCTCGTAGCCGCCCACGATCACCATGATCAGCAGGTTGGAGATCATCACCACGTCGATCAGGGCCAGCACCACCAGCATGATCACCGTCTCGTTGAGCGAAGTGGGCGGCGCGTCGGTCTTGTAGCCGATGCTGGTGACCAGCGCCTGCAGCGCGGTCTGGCTGCCGAAGGCGGCTTCCACCAGGTGCGTGAGCTCGACCAGGAAGTGCACCACGTACACGGCCTGGGCGACGATCAGGCCCAGGTAGAGCGGCAGTTGCAGCCAGCGGCTGGCGAAGATCAGCTTGGGCAGCGGCCGCATGGCGGAAGAGGGGCGGAATTCGGCAGGGTCGCGGTCGGACATCGGAGGGTGCCCCGGTTCGGGGCGGCAGGAAGCGAGGCAGGATTCTAGGAGGCGGGCGGGCTACCATGGCCATTTCCGTTGCGCAGCGTCAGTGCACCGTAAGACACCGCCGTGACATTACGGCCGCAACAAACAGCCCCAGGAGACAACACGTGAGCAGCAGCACGTCCACCATCGAATCCGTCCTGATCGAGAACCGCGTGTTCGAGCCCGACGCGCGCGCGAAGCAGGGCGCCCGCATCGCCGGCATGGCCGCCTACGAGGCACTGTGCAAGGAGGCCGAGACCGATTTCGAAGGCTTCTGGGCGAAGCAGGCCCGCGCCCACCTGCAGTGGACGAAGCCCTTCACGCGCACGCTCGACGAATCGAAGGCGCCGTTCTACGCCTGGTTCGACGACGGCGAGCTCAACGCCAGCGCCAACTGCCTGGACCGCCACATCGGCACGCCGGTCGAGAACAAGACCGCGATCGTCTTCGAGGCCGACGACGGGACGGTCACGAAGGTCACGTACAAGGAACTGCTGGCGCGCGTGAGCCAGTTCGCCAATGCGCTCAAGGCGCAGGGCATCGCCAAGGGCGACCGCGTCATCGTCTACATGCCGATGACCATCGAGGGCGTGGTGGCGATGCAGGCCTGCGCGCGCATCGGGGCCACGCACAGCGTGGTGTTCGGCGGCTTCTCGGCCAAGGCGCTGCAGGAACGCATCATCGATGCCGGTGCCAAGGCCGTCATCACCGCCAACTTCCAGCTGCGCGGCGGCAAGGAGCTGCCGCTCAAGGCCATCGTCGACGATGCCATCGCGCTGGGCGGTTGCGACACGTTGAAGACCGTGCTGGTGTACGAGCGCACGCCTTCGGCCTGGAACAAGGTCGAAGGCCGCGACAAGACCTTCACCGAAGCCCTGCAGGGCCAGAGCAGCGAATGCGCGCCCGTGCCGGTGAACGCCGAGCACCCGCTGTTCATCCTCTACACCTCCGGCTCCACCGGCAAGCCCAAGGGCGTGCAGCACGCCACCGGCGGCTACCTGCTGTGGGCCAGGATGACGATGGAGTGGACCTTCGACATCCGGCCCGAGGACGTCTTCTGGTGCACCGCCGACATCGGCTGGATCACCGGCCACACCTACGTCGCCTACGGGCCGCTGGCCGCGGGCGCCACGCAGGTGGTGTTCGAGGGCATCCCCACCTTCCCGCACGCGGGCCGCTTCTGGCAGATGATCGAGAAGCACAAGGTCTCGATCTTCTACACCGCGCCGACCGCGATCCGCTCGCTCATCAAGGCAGCCGATTCCGACGAGAAGGTGCACCCGAAGAACTGGAACCTCGACAGCCTGCGCATCCTCGGCTCGGTGGGCGAGCCCATCAACCCCGAGGCATGGATGTGGTACCACCGGAACGTGGGCCACGAGAAGTGCCCGATCGTCGACACCTTCTGGCAGACCGAGACCGGCGGCCACGTCATCACGCCGCTGCCGGGCGCCACGCCGCTGGTGCCGGGATCGTGCACGCTGCCGCTGCCCGGGATCATGGCCGCGATCGTCGACGAGACGGGCAAGGACATCCCCAACGGCTCGGGCGGCATGCTGGTCATCAAGCGGCCCTGGCCCTCGATGATCCGCACCATCTGGAACGACCCCGAGCGTTTCAAGAAGAGCTATTTCCCCGAGGAGATGGGCGGCACCATCTACCTGGCCGGCGACGGCGCCGTGCGCAGCGCCGACCGCGGCTACTTCCGCATCACCGGGCGCATCGACGACGTGCTGAATGTCTCGGGCCACCGGCTGGGCACGATGGAGATCGAATCGGCACTGGTCGCCAAGACCGACCTGGTGGCCGAAGCCGCGGTGGTGGGCCGGCCCGACGACGTGACGGGCGAGGCCGTCTGCGCCTTCGTCGTGCTCAAGCGCTCGCGCCCGACCGGCGAGGAGGCCAAGGCCATCGCCAACGAACTGCGCAACTGGGTCGCCAAGGAGATCGGCCCCATCGCCAAGCCCAAGGACATCCGCTTCGGCGACAACCTGCCCAAGACCCGCAGCGGCAAGATCATGCGGCGCCTGCTGCGCTCGATCGCCAAGGGCGAGGCGATCACGCAGGACACGTCGACCTTGGAGAATCCGGCGATCCTCGAGCAGTTGGCCCAGACGAACTGACCCGTCCGCCGGGAGCCCCCGGCCCGCGCCCGTGGACTACACGGCCGCGGGCCGTGATGCGTTACAACGCAGCCTTTTCAAGATTCCAAAAGGAGAGGCCGCCATGGGCGTTCGTACGGGCATTCTTTTTTTCATCGTGCTGGTGATCGCCGCGCTCGCTGCGCTCAACTGGGGCACCATCGCCACCCCCACGGTCATGTCGCTGGGCTTCATGCAGGTCACGGCGCCGCTGGGCCTGATCATGCTGGGGCTGACGGTGTTGCTGAGCCTGTTCTTCCTGGTGTACGTGCTGTACATGCAGAGCACCGTGCTGGTGGACGCGCGGCGCCACACCAAGGAGCTTCAGGCGCAGCGCGAGCTGGCCGACAAGGCCGAGGCTTCGCGCTTCACCGAGCTGCGCAACTTCCTCGAGGCGCAGGAGAACAACCATATGGCCCGCAACGGCGACCGTCACGCCGCCTTGCTGGCGCGCATCGAGCAGCTCGAGAACACGCTGCGCGCACGCGCCGAACAGGCCGACAACACATTGGCCGCGCACATCGGGCAACTGGAGGACCGGCTGGATCGACGCGGCATCGACCGTCCGCGCGATCCCCTCGACCCGCTCGACCGCCCGGTCCTGACGACCCCGCTGTGACGGGGCTGCGCCGGCCGCCTACTTGGTCGACAGCACCCAGGCCGCCAGCTTCTTGGCGTCGGCCTCGCTGACCTGCGTGTTGGCGGGCATGGGCACCG
Source organism: Pseudomonadota bacterium (assembly GCA_018241185.1). Classification (GTDB taxonomy): domain Bacteria; phylum Pseudomonadota; class Gammaproteobacteria; order Burkholderiales; family Burkholderiaceae_C; genus Xenophilus. The sequence continues at coordinate 26,242 of JAFEEH010000164.1, forward strand.
GGCCCCACACCCCGGCGCCCCCCTTCATGATCTTGGTCGCCAGCAGATCGGCCGCGCCCTTGGTGTCCTTGTACTTGGCTGCCACGTCCTTGAAGGACGGGCCCAGCACCTTGCGGTCGACCGCGTGGCAGCTCATGCAGTTCTTCGAGGTGGCCAGCGCGAGGTCGGCGGCGGCCGGCGTGGCGATGCCTCCGAGCGACAGCAGGAGTGCGAGGGCGGGCAGGGGGCGGATCGGGGACAAACTCATGGTGGGGCGGTGCATGGGCTGCGTTACATTCGTTTCAACGCGATTGTAGGAAGCGGCGTGCACGCGCGCGGCCCGTTTCCCCCGAGTGAACTCGATGTCTGGAGGGATCTTTCCATGTGGTTTTTGATGCTGGGCGTCCTGGGCGTCCTCCTCAAGTATTTCGAGGTCGGCTTCGTCGCCACGCTCAGCTGGTGGATCGTGCTGATCCCCTTCGGCCTGGCGATGGCCTGGTGGGCGTGGGCCGATGCGTCGGGCTATACCAAGCGCAAGGCCATGGAGCGCGAGGAGCGGCGCAAGCAGGAGCGCATCGACCGCCAGCGCAGCCAGATGGGCATGCTCAGCAGCCGCTCCAACCGCGGCAAGCGGCGCTGAAAAGAAAAAGCCTGCGCGGCATGCTATCGAAACGATAGCTGCTCGCGCAGACTGGGCGGGCGCTACAGGCCGATCAGGCTTCGAAGTTGTCCAACACCGCGCCCGAGCTCGCGCTCGACGCATTGAACGCGAACTTGGCCAGCACGCCGCGCGTGTAACGCGGGGCCGGCGCCTTCCAGCCTTTCTTGCGCTCGGCGATCTCGGCCTCGGGCACGTTCAGTTCCAGCTTCAGTTGGTGCGCGTCGATGGTGATCGAGTCGCCTTCCTTCACGAAGGCGATCAGGCCGCCCGCGTAGGCTTCGGGGGCCACGTGCCCGACCACCATGCCCCAGGTGCCGCCCGAGAAGCGGCCGTCGGTGATGAGGCCGACCGATTCGCCCAGGCCGGCGCCGATCAGCGCGCCGGTGGGGGCCAGCATTTCCGGCATCCCGGGGCCGCCCTTGGGCCCCAGGTAGCGCAGCACCATCACGTCGCCGGCCACGATCTTGCCGTCGAGGATGGCCCGCAGGGCCGACTGCTCGTCGTCGAACACCCGCGCCGGGCCGGTGATGACCGGGTTCTTCAGGCCCGTGATCTTGGCCACCGAGCCTTCGGGCGAGAGGTTGCCCTTGAGGATCGCGAGGTGGCCCTCGGCGTACATGGGCTTGTCGATCGGGCGGATCACGTCCTGGTCGGCGCGCAGCGCCGGCACGTCGGCCAGCGTTTCGGCGATGGTCTTGCCGGTGATGGTCATGCAGTCGCCGTGCAGCAGGCCGGCATCGAGCAGCACCTTCATCACCTGCGGGATGCCGCCGGCCTGGTGCAGGTCGACCGCAAGGTATTTGCCGCTGGGCTTGAGGTCGCAGATCACCGGGATCTTCTTGCGCATGCGCTCGAAGTCGTCGATGGTCCATTCGACCTCGGCCGCGTGCGCGATGGCCATGAAGTGCAGCACGGCGTTGGTCGAGCCGCCCGTGGCCATGATGACGGCCACCGCGTTCTCGATCGCTTCCTTGGTCACGATGTCGCGCGGCTTGAGGTCCTTCTTGATCGCCTCGACCAACACCTTGGCCGATTCCCTGGCCGAGTTCTGCTTCTCGTCGTGCGGGTTGGCCATGGTCGACGAGTAGGGCAGGCTCATGCCCAGCGCCTCGAAGGCCGAGGACATGGTGTTGGCCGTGTACATGCCGCCGCAGGAGCCGGTGCCGGGAATCGCGTTCTGCTCGATCTCCTTCAAGTCCTCGTCGGAAAGCTTGCCGGCCGCGTTCTGCCCCACGGCCTCGAACACGCTGACGATGTTGAGGTCCTGGCCGCGCCACTTGCCCGGCAGGATGGTGCCGCCGTACACGTAGATGGCCGGCACGTTGGCGCGCAGCATGCCCATCATGCCGCCGGGCATGTTCTTGTCGCAGCCGCCGACCACGACCACGCCGTCCATCCACTGGCCGCCGACGCAGGTCTCGATGCAGTCGCTGATGACCTCGCGGCTGACCAGCGAGTACTTCATGCCCTCGGTGCCCATGGCCATGCCGTCCGAGATGGTGGGCGTGCCGAACACCTGCGCATTGCCGCCCGCTTCCTCGATGCCCGCGATGGCGGCGTCGGCCAGCTTCTGCAGGCCCGAGTTGCAGGGCGTGATGGTGCTGTGGCCGTTGGCCACGCCGACCATCGGCTTCTTGAAGTCGCCTTCCTGGTAGCCCATGGCGTAGTACATCGAGCGGTTCGATGCACGCGCCTTGCCTTCGGTGATGTTGGCGCTGCGGCGGTTGATCTGCAGGGTCTTGGTGTCCATGTGGGTGTCTCTCTGGCCCCGGCGCGGGGCGGCAGTCGTGGGAGCGCCGATTGTCTTCCCACGAACTGATTGCTTCCAATCCTATTTGCATGTGCCATTGATATGCTGTGCAAATGAATCCGAGTCCCCCCGCCGCCACCTCGATCGGCGCTGCTTCGCCCGGCATCGAACTGCGCGCATGGCGCCAGTTCGTCGCCGTGGCCGAGGAGCTGCACTTCGGCCGCGCCGCCCAGCGCCTGCACATGACGCAGCCGCCCGTCACGCAGGCCATCGCGCAGATGGAGCGCACGCTGGGCGTGCGCCTGTTCGACCGTACGCGTCGGCGCGTCGCATTGACGCCTGCGGGCGAGGCGCTGCTGCCCGAGGTTCGCGAACTGCTGGCACGCGCCCAGGCCCTGCCTGCGCGCGCACAGGCCGCTGCCGCGGGCGAGGTGGGGCGCGTGCGCCTGGCCTTCGTGTCGACGGTGGGCTTCGAGCGCCTGCCGACCTGGGTGCGCGAGTTCCATACGCAATGCCCCGGCGTCGCGCTCGAACTGGTCGAGGCCACCGGCGACGTGCAGCTCGAGGCCTTCACGCGCGGGGAGATCGATGCCGGCCTGATGCTTCATGCCCCCGGCCAGGCGCCCGCGGCACTGGCCAGCCTGGGCCTGGGTGTGGAGCCGCTGGTGCTGGCGTTGCCCGCCCGGCACCCGCTGGCCCGCCGCGCCGCTCTGCCGCTGGACGAGGTGCTGGCCGAACCGCTGGTGATGTTCCCGCGTCGCATCCTGCCCTCGCTGCACGATGCGGTGTTCGACCTCTACCAGGCGCACGGCGCGGTGCCGCGCGTGGCGCAGGAGGCGATCCAGATGCAGACCATCGTCAACCTCGTGTGGGGCGGCATCGGCGTGGCCTGGGTGCCCGAGAGCGTGACGCGCTTCCAGCGCGCGGGCATCGTCTACCGGCCGGCGCAGGCCATCGCCAACCCCGCGCCGGGCGCGCGCCGTGGTGCCGCACGCCCCGTGGTGCTGCCGGCCTGCGAGACCACCCTGGTGTGGCCGGCGGGCGAGCCCTTGCCGGCACTGGCGCGCTTCGTGGACTTCGTGCGCGGCCGCAGCGGGGGGGCGTCCGAGGCCGCAACTCAGGCGCCGCGTCGTTCGCGGCGGTAGGCGCCGGGGCGGGCGCCCACGTGCCGGCCGAAGGCGGAGGCGAAGTGGCTCGGGCTCGAAAAGCCCACCGCCACGGCGATCGCCGTGACGCTCAGCTCGGTGCTCTCCAGCAGGCGCTGCGCCTCGGCGATGCGCGTGCGCAGCACGTACTGCCAGGGCGTGGTGCCGAAGCACACCTTGAAGCCCTCGATCAGGTGCGTCGTCGACACGCCGGCCACCTGGGCCAGCGCCTCCACGCTGATGGCCTCGTGCATCGAGGCCGAGATGTACTGCGTCAGCCGCTGACGTTGGCGCTCCGAGAAGCGCCGCGCCCGCCCCGCGCGCGGCGCCGCGCCGGCATCAGGACGCGGCTGCAGGTACGCGTCGGCGATGTGGAAGCGGATCGCGGCCAGCAGCGCTTGCAGGGCCATCTGCCCGAGGTCGTCACGCCGCTGGACGAGTTCCGCCACGCGCGCGCTCGCATGGTGGAGAAAGGCGTCGCGATGGCCCACGCGCGCGGCCAGTGCGCCCCCATCGGCCGGCCCGGCCGGCACGCTGAACTCGACGAAGCGCACCGTGCCGCCCTGTGCCTGCGCCGCATAGCGGCAGCCTGCTGGAATGGTCCAGATGTCGCCGACCCGCGGCAGCAGGTGGGTGGAGGGGCCCGCCGAGAAGGTCGACTCCATGCGTTGCAGCTCGCCGGCCAGGTGCACCACGAGCGTGTGTGCGTCCTCTTCGAATCCCCAATCGGTGAGCGCCGTCACGTCTTCCGTGACGAGTTCCACCGAGAGCGCGTCTGTGGACACCCGCTGTCGCTTCACGATCACGCGTTTCGGCACCGCATCTGCGCCGTTGTTCAAGAAACAGTCGTGAACTGATGGGATGTGCATCGAAGCAGGCAACAAATCGCAGGAATTTGACAAAGCATCAAGATTTTGAAGGCGGAGTCGTGATGCGGCCAATAGATTCCCTTTCGGCGCACCGGTGGTGCGCCGCAATTCCTGTTCCCACACCAAGGAGGTCATTCATGGCAGCACCCACCCTCGACGGCAAGGCCGTCGTCATCGCCGGCGGCGGCAAGAACCTGGGCGCACTCATCGCCCACCAGTTCGCCGACGCAGGCGCCAAGGGGTTCGCGCTCCACTACAACAGCGATGGCTCGAAGGCCGAAACCGAGAAGACCGCGGGCGAACTGCGCGACAAGGGCGCCGACGTCATCACCTTCCAGGGCGACCTGGCCGTGGTGGGCAACAACGCCAAGCTGTTCGACCAGGCGAAGGCCAAGTTCGGCAAGGTCCATGTCGCCATCAACACCGCGGGCGTCGTCATCAAGAAGCCCATCGCCGAGATCACCGAGGCCGACTACGACAAGAGCTTCGACGCCAACGCCAAGGCGGCCTTCTTCTTCATGCAGCAGGCCGGCCGCGTGCTGGAAGAGCGGGGCAGCATCGTCACCATCGTGAGTTCGCTCCTGGCGGCCTACACGCCGTTCTACGCGATCTACCCGGGCAGCAAGGCGGCGGTGGAGCACTACACGCGCGCCGCGTCGAAAGAGTTCGGCGAGCGGGGCATTTCGGTGAACGCGATCGGTCCCGGCCCGATGGACACCTCCTTCTTCTACGGCCAGGAGAGCAAGGAGGCGGTGGCCTACCACAGCAGCGCCGCTGCGCTGAGCAAGTACTCGAAGAAGGGCCTGACCGACATCGAGGACATCGCGCCGATCGTCAAGTTCCTGGTCACCGATGGCTGGTGGATCACCGGCCAGACGATCTTTGCCAACGGCGGGTACACGACCCGCTGAGCCGCGGCCGTTTCAGGGTCGAATCGGGCCGCAGCGCCCGTCGATCGTGCGCGGGACGCTATCGAATCAGGAGCAAACGCCACCCGGCCCGGCGACGCCTGCGTCGCCGGGCGGGGCGGGCGGCTGCGCGACAATGGCCGCCATGCTCATGTACCCGCAGCTCAACCCGGTGGCCCTGCAGATCGGCCCGGTGGCGATTCACTGGTATGGCCTGACCTACCTCGCGGCCTTCGGCCTGTTCTATTTCCTCGGCACGCGCCGGCTGCGGCACGAACCCTTCCGCTCCATCACCGGGTCGGGCGCCTGGAGCCGGAAGGACGTGGAGGACATCCTCTTCCTCGGCGTCATGGGCGTGATCGTCGGCGGCCGGCTCGGCTACTGCCTCTTCTACAAGCCCGGCTACTACCTGACGCATCCGCTGGAGATCTTCATGGTCTGGCAGGGCGGCATGAGCTTCCACGGCGGCCTGCTCGGGGTGATCGCGTCGATGTTCTGGTATGCGCACTCGCGCCGGCGGCCTGTGTGGCAGGTGCTGGATTTCGTCGCGCCCTGCGTGCCCACCGGGCTGGCGGCAGGCCGCGTCGGCAACTTCATCAATGGCGAGCTGTGGGGACGCTTCTCGAGTCCGGACCTGCCTTGGGGCATGGTCTTCCCGCAGAGCGGCTCGATGCTGCCGCGCCATCCCTCGCAGGTCTACCAGTTCCTGCTCGAGGGGCTGCTGCTCTTCGTCATCCTCTGGCTCTACGCGCGCAAGGAACGGCGCGAGCGCCGCGTGTCGGCCGTGTTCCTGATCGGTTACGGCGTGATGCGCTTCATCGCCGAGTACTTCCGCGAGCCTGACGACTTCCTGGGACTGCTGGCGCTGAACATGAGCATGGGCCAGTGGCTGTGCGTGCCGATGGTCGTGGCAGGCGTCGTGCTCTACCTCACGGCGCCCGAGCGTCCGCGCACGGCGGCACGCGGCCAGCCGCCGGCCCGCGCGACGCCCTGAGCGCGACGAAGGCCGGCCGCGGCGGCTATCGCCGCCATCGCATCGTTCAATTTCACAGGCCGCGGGTGCGCCCCCACACTCGGGGCATGAACTCCATCGCTACACGTGCACGGCAAATACTCGGATTGGCCATCAGCGCGGGCGGCGTCGCCGCGCTTTTCTCGCAGGGCGGATCGCTGCTGAGCTGAACGGCGCTCAGGCGCCCGGCGGCGGCATCGACAGCGTCCGTGCGCTGGTGAAGACGCGCTGCGCGCCAGTCATCGCGTCGGTGAAGGCCAGGGTCTTGGCCAGCAACTGCATCGGCCGCGCGAAGTCGTCGCTGCCCTCGGGCCAGAACACCGGGTAGATGGTGTCGTTGGCAATCGGCACACCCAGCGCCGCGCAATGCGCCCGCAGCTGGTGCTTGCGGCCCGTCAGCGGCGTCAGGCGCAGGTGCGCCCACGGACCCTCGGCGGTCAACAGCTCGATGCCGGTTTCCGAATTCGGCTCGCCCGGCACTTCATCCGAGCGCATGAAGCTCGACGCGAGTCGACTGCGGTGGACGGCAGGCAGCGCTCGAGGCGGTGGCCAGTGCACGATCGCCTCGTAGGTCTTGTGCACCGCGCGCTGCTCGAAGAGGCGCTGGTAGGCGTTGCGCGTGTGCGGCTGCACCGCGAACACCACCAGCCCGGCGGTGCCGCGGTCGATGCGGTGGATGGGCACCAGCGACTCGATTCCCAACGCGCGCTTCAGGCGTACCAGCAGCGTCTCCTGCACGTACTTGCCGCTCGGAATCACTGGGAGGAAATGCGGCTTGTCCGCCACCACCAGCCATTCGTCGCGGAACAGCACCTGCGCCTCGAAGGGCACGGCCGGCTCCTGCACCAGCTCGCGGTAGTACCAGACGCGCAGGTCCTTCGCGTAGGGCCGCTCCGGCAGGAGCGGCGCGCCGTCGCCCTCGACCACGCGGCCGGCCTGCATGCGCGCGATCCACGCGTCGCGCGAGACCATCGGAAAGCGTTCGACCAGCCAGTCCAGCACCGTCGCCCAGTCGCCGGGCGGCAGTGCCACGCAGCTCGCGCTGACGCCGTCTCGCATCGGCAACGGGCGGGGCTGGCGGGCGCGGCGGGTGCTCTGGGCGCTGCGGGGGCGAGGGGATGACATGGGCGCGGCGGAATCGGGGCCGCCACTCTAGCCCAGCGCGCCCTCAGCCGTTGTCGCGCTGGGCCTTGTCGAGCACGTCGAGCAGGTCCTCGAGCTGCGAGAGCTCCTGCTCGTTCTTGATCACGTTGCGCAGCCAGGCGTGCAGTGGCATGTCGGCCCAGCGGGCGGCCTTGCGCGCCATGTAGGCCGCGGGGCTGGAGGGCTCGGTGCGTTCGAAATAGTCGGCCACCGCACTCAGCTGTGCGATCGCCGAGGCGCGGCTGTGGATGCCCTCGGGGCGGGCGGGCGAGGGCGCGGCGGTGGAAGCTTGCACGGCGGGGTCGTGGAAGGTGGGTTCGACGCGCTGCGGTGCGCTGGTGGCAGCCGGGCTCGCGGCCTCGTTGCCCGTTGCCGCCGGCGCGGCGGCTGTGCTCAGCGCCACGCCGGCGTCGGAGGCGAAGCGCTCCGTCGCGTGCATCAGGGCGTCGAGGGCTTCCTTCACCGGGCCGAAGCTGGGGCCGGCCGAGGCGGTCCTTTCGTCGAACACCTGCTCGAAGCGCAGGATGGCTGCGCGGCAGGTCTGCAACTGCGCGTGGGTGGCGGCGAAGAACTTGCCGGGCGTGGCGCGGCGGGCCTGATCGAACTGCTCGAGCGTGAGCTTGCCCTGGCGCAGGTCATCGGCGTCGGAGGGGTTGCGCTTGATGGCGTGGTCCAGCGCCACGGCGGTCTGCCAGGCCAGGAGGCCGTGGCGCCGCGTGCCGTCGTCGACGATCGGCGTGCGCTGCAGTAGTTCGACGGTGCGCGTGACCAGCCAGGCGATGTTGCCGTTGCGCATGTCCATGTCGCCGTCCTCAGGCAGCGGATGGACAGCGTCCCAGTAGCGCTCGCACAAGCCGGCAAGCAGACGGTAGCCGTCGGTGAGGCCCTCGAAGCCGTGCTCGACGCCCAGGGCCTCGGCGAGCCAGGCGGCGAGGCGCAGGTCCTTGGTCGCGGTGCGCAGGAGGCGGCTGCTTTCGGCGACGACGAAGCGCCAGTCGGCCTCCTTCAGGTCGATGACCCAGTCCCCTTGTTCCAGTGACGGGTCGTCGTGCTGGCGCGCAGCCTGGATGGCGTCGAACTCCGACGAGAAGAGCAGGTCTTCGCCGCAAGGCGTCGGGCCGGGCAAGGGTGCGAGAAGGGCGTCGAGATCGAGCATGGATGGGCGCGGTTTGCTATCGAATTGCTAGCTGCTCGCGCAGACAGGGCGGGCGCTGCAGGCCGATTTGGCTTGAAAGTCGCCGAGATTGCTCACGGCAGCGAGATGGTCAGGTTGGCCTGGCGGGGGCCGAGCTTCACGATGTCCTGGTAGCCCGACAGCAGGGTCTGCGTGCCCTTGCCCAGGTACGACGACAGGCCGATGAAGCCCAGCAGCGCGACCAGCGCGAACACAGCGCCCACCACCCACTGCGGCGCCTCGCGCTTGAGCGAATGCGCGATCTGGTCGGGCAGCGGCCAGTGGGGCGCGAAGGGCACGCGCTTGCCCTTGATGTTGGCGATCTCGTCGCCCAGGCGCGCCGTGAGGTAGTTGAGCTTTTCCGGGCCTTCGAGTGCGTACTTGCCCTGGAAACCCAGCAGCAGGCACATGTAGAACACCTCCAGGACCTGCACGCGCGCGGCGCCGTGGGCGCGCTGCGTCTCGAGCATGTGGAAGAAGTTCTCGCCCGCGACCTGGTCGCCGAAAAGCGAGAGCTGCAGCGGCCGGCGCTCCCACTCGGCGTGGATCGCGAACTCGGGCGAGGCCAGCACGAACTCGTCGACGACGGCGCAGAAGGCGTACTTGGCGGCGTAGACCTCCTCGGCACCGATGTCCAGGCGCTTGGCGTTGCGCTCGAACTCGGCGAGGTAGTTGCGGATGCTGCCGAGGAAGTGCTCGGCCTGCGCAGGCTCCTGCTTCTTGCGGATCAGGAAGAGCATGACGAAGCCGTCGTACAGCAGGTCCAGCAGGCTCGCGTCGGCAGCGGGCAGGGCGCCCGGCGCGGCAGGCGGTGGCGCCTCGGCGCCGAAAAGGGAAGGGGCGCGCGCCATGTTCATGATGTCACCGCGATCAGTTCGATGTTGAGGTCGGCAATGCCGGCCGGGGCGTAGATGGCGACGCTGTGCGCCTGCAGCATGCGTTCGTAGAGCGGGCTCTTGCTGTCGACGGCGAAGTAGCAGGCGCCCGCCTTGACCGGAATGGCCGGAGGCACCTGCGGCGTGTAGACCAGCCGCACGCCGGGCATGGCCGAGAGCACGAGCTTGTCGACGTCTTCGGGTGCACCGATCTTGAAGCGCGCGGGGACCGCCTCGACAAGCTCGGCCACCGGCATGCTGGCGGTGACGGCCATGTAGAACGCCGTCTTGTCGTCGATCTTTCCGGAGTCCAGGTGCCCGACGTGGAAGGAGCGCCGCGTCTCGCTCAGCGCAATGGCGAAATAGCGCGTGGAGATCACCGTGTCGAGCAGGTCGCGAATGATGTGGTCCAGCTCGGCGAAGGCCGGGCCGGGGGCCTCGTGGTCGTAGGTGGGCAGGTCGGCGAGGCTGTAGGTCTTGGCAAAGGTCATCAACGCGCCGGCCAGGGCCAGCAGGTCCTGGAAGAGCCGTTCCGGATGCAGCGCCGCGTGCCGGAACAGGTGCGACAGAGAAGCGAAGGCCGAGTTCGCGGTGTGCAGCAGCCAGAACGAGGCGATGTCGCCGGATCGGAACTCGATGATGTTCTTGCTCGGCTCGCGGTGCAGGCCGTAGAGCGAGGCCACCTTGGCCTGCAGCACGTCGAGCAGGCGGCGCAACTGCTGGTGGACCGTGGTCGAGGCATCGATGGCCAGGCAGGCCGGCACGAAGTCCTGGTCGAGCTCGAAGCTGCCTGACGCGGTGCGGCGGATGCGGATCACGGGCATCGAGACGAACTGCTCGCGCGGCTCGGTGTCGGCCAGCAGCTTGACTGTCTTGCGCAGGTACACCACCTCGGCATCGACGGCGCCGGTGTACAGGTCGGGGACCTGTTCCGGCTCGCTCAGGTAGCGCGTCGAGAAGCCGCCCTGGCCGGGCTCGCTGTAGTTGGCGCCGAGCTCGCGCACCGGGTGCAGCACCAGGTGGAAGGTGAACTCGTTCTGGCCCGCCTTGAGCGTGTCGAGCGCGATGGGTGGCGGCAGCGCGTCGGCCTGTGGGGCCGAATAGGGCTCGCCGTCGGGGAAGACCAGCGACAGCTCGGTGGCGCGCAGCATGCCGCTGGCCAGCGCGTCGAGGTCGAAGGCGACGGAGCGCACGCCCCATCCGTAAGGATGCAGCGCCTGCGTGGTCGTGTGCAGCCGTGCCTCGTGGTAGGCGTCCTGCCGCTGGAAATGCTGTGGCCGCAGGAAGAGACCTTCTCCCCACAGCACCTTGGCCGCATAGCTCAATTGTTCTGACTCCCTGGAATGCCCGGTGCGCTGCTTTCAGCGCCGCGCGAGCTTGTTGTCGACGCCAAGCGCGGCCCGCTCAGGCTGCGCCGGCCTTGCACTGGATGGGTGCCAGCAGGTTGGGCGAGGGCAGGGGTGCGCTGCTGCCGGCGTTCTGCACCGGAACGATGGCGCCTCGCGTCACCGTGAGCGCGCAGGCGTGCGCGCCCATGAGCACGCCGGTCTTCTCGGATTCGACGGGGTCGAAGGCGAATCGCCAACGCTGCGCGCCAGGTGAATGGAAGAGCACCACCACGCCCAGCGCGTTCGCCGTGCGCGGCATCGACTCCGTCCAGTCGTAGCGCTGGCCGGGAATCAGCGTGATCTCGCGGCTCTCGATGAGGTCGTCGCCCAGCACCGCCTTGTCACGACCCGGTGTGACGAACGCGTCGAAAGGGGCCTGGTAGAAACTGGTGGAGTCCTTGAGCTTGTAGATCCGCGCCACCACGGCCAGCGGCTTGCCGCGAGCATCGGCATTGAGGTTGGTGCCTGCCGCCAGTGACACCGGCACCTTGCGCGGCGGCTTCTGCGACTCGGGCAGCTCCGGCTTCTTGACGCCGCTCATCTCCAACGCGATGTTGGCCACCGTCGCGACCGTGCCGGCGGTGCCGCAGCCGCCCAGCAACGCGGCCGTCAGCAGCCATGCTGCTGGCGAAATTCGTTTCATGCTTCAACTCCCTGACGGGCCGGAGCATACAAGGCCACGGGCCTGGATCGAACATTCCTCCCTCCGATGAGGCAGAGGACGCAGTGCCGAAGGACAACCAAAATCACGAACTCGCGTCGTGCCTGCTTGCATGCGGTACAGTTCGTAACGCGCCGGACTATGATGCCGGCGTTCGACCACACATAAAAGAGTTCAGGGAGCGTGGTGATGTCCAAGCACATGCAATGTGCTGCTGCGGCCGTGTTGGCTGCAGCTGTCTTCGTCAGCGGATGCGCGACTGCGCCCGCGCCGGCTGCGCCGCCCACGGCAGAGCAGTTCAGCAAGAGCATGGCCGACGCCGAAGCGCTGGCGGCCAGAAACGACACCGACGGCGCAATCCGCGCCTATGAGAAGGTGGCCTCGGACAACCCGAGTCGAGGCGAACCGTGGGCTCGTGTCGCCCAGATCCATTTCGCACGCGGCCACTACAGCCTGGCCATCGTTGCCGCCGAGGAAACGCTCAAGCGCGATCCGACGAACCGGCAGGCCAAGAGCGTCACAGCAGTCGGCGGCCTGCGCCTGGCCGCGAAATCCCTGGAAGACCTTCGCAACGACAGCGCATTGACCGGTGACGCCACCGCCGACGCGCAGCGGCTGGCGGTGCTGCTGCGTGAGACGCTGGGCCAGCCTGTGCTGGTGCCACAGCCGTCGATACGGCCGGCCCCGGTCCGCCGACCGGCACCCAGGCCGGCCGCCAAGGCCGACGCGGAGGAGCCCGTTGCACATGTGGCCGCTCCGGTACCGGTGGCACGCGCGGCGCCGGCGCCCACGCCCGCCGCGCCGGCATCCGCCAAGCCGCGCCCGGCCGGTGGCAATCCGCTGGACGCCTTCAAGTAAGCCCATTCACATCTCCAGGGAGCGAAAAACAAGCATGGCCACCAAGCGACAAAGCGTGCAGAAGCGTCTACAGAAGGTCAGGCCTCCACGCGTCCAGCTGACCTACGACGTGGAACTGGGTGACGCGATCGAGAAGAAGGAACTGCCGTTCGTGGTCGGCGTCGTGGCCGACCTGGCCGGCCAGTCCACGCTGGAGCAGCCCAAGCTCAAGGACCGCAAGTTCGTCAACATCGACCGCGACAACATCGACGACGTGATGAAGGGCCTGCAGCCGCGCGCCGCCTTCCAGGTGCCGAACAAGCTCGACGAACGTGGCGGCAAATTCGGTGTCGAGCTGACCTTCACGTCGATGGAATCCTTTTCGCCCGATGCCGTGGTGGAGCAGGTCGAGCCGCTGAAACGCCTGCTCGAAGCCCGCTCCAAGCTGGCCGACCTGCGCAACAAGATGGCTGGCAACGACAAGCTCGAGGACCTGCTGGTGGACGTCCTGCGCAGCACCGAGAGCCTGCAGGGCCTGAACCCGGGCGGCGACAAGAAGGAGTCGAACTGATGAATGCCTCCAACGCCGCTGCCACCGTCGACATCGCCGCGCCGGCCGCCGCCGCTGACCTGCTCGACCGCATCGTCGACCAGAGCAAGGTCGCCAAGTCGCAGGCCGAACACGTCCGCGCCCGCGACATCATCGGCGAGCTCGTGCAGCAGGTGCTCGACGGATCGGTCATCGTGTCCGACAACCTGTCGGCCACCATCGATGCCCGCGTGGCCGATCTCGATCGCCTGATCTCGGCCCAGCTCAGCGCCATCATGCATGCGCCCGAGTTCCAGAAGCTCGAGAGCACCTGGCGGGGACTGGACTACCTGGTGAAGGAAACCTCCACCAGCACCATGCTCAAGATCAAGGTGCTCAACGCCACCAAGCGCGACCTGACACGCGACTTCAAGGCGGCCATCGAGTTCGACCAGAGCGCGATGTTCAAGAAGGTCTACGAGGAGGAGTTCGGAACCTTCGGTGGCGCGCCTTTCGGTGCGCTGATCGGCGATTTCGAGGTCACGCGTCAGCCGGAAGACATGTACTTCCTGGACCAGATGGCACACGTGGCGGCCGCCGCGCATGCGCCGTTCATCGGCGCCGCGTCGCCCGAGCTGCTGGGGCTGGAAAGCTTCGCCGACCTTGGCAAGCCGCGTGACATGGCCAAGGTCTTCGACACCGTCGAGTACGCGAAATGGAAGTCCTTCCGCGATTCGGAAGACTCCCGCTATGTCGGCCTGACGCTGCCGCGCTTCCTGGGCCGGCTGCCCTACAACCCCAAGGAAGGCACGGTCGTCGACAGCTTCAACTTCGTCGAGGACGTCGACGGCACGGACCACGCCAAATACCTCTGGTGCAACGCCGCCTGGGCGTTCGCGACGCGGCTGACCGCGGCCTTCGAGGACTTCGGCTGGTGCGCGGCGATCCGCGGTGTGGAGGGCGGCGGCCTGGTCGAGGACCTGCCCACGCACACCTTCAAGACCGACGACGGCGAGGTGGCACTGAAGTGCCCGACCGAGATCGCGATCACCGACCGCCGCGAGAAGGAGTTGAGCGACCTCGGCTTCATCCCGCTGGTCCATTGCAAGAACTCCGATTACGCCGCCTTCTTCGGCGCGCAATCGCTGCAGAAGCCCAAGAAGTACAACACCGACAGCGCCAACGCCAATGCCGTGCTGTCGGCGCAGCTGCAGTACATCTTCTCGGTGTCGCGCGTCGCGCACTACCTGAAGGCGATGATGCGCGACAAGATCGGCAGCTTCGCGTCGGCCCAGAACGTCGAGACCTTCCTCAACCGCTGGGTGTCCCAGTACGTGCTGCTGGATGACAACGCCACGCAGGAGCAGAAGGCCCAGTTCCCGCTGCGCGAGGCGTCGATCACGGTGTCGGAAGTGCCCGGCAAGCCCGGGGTCTACCGATCCGTCGCCTTCCTGCGCCCCCATTTTCAGCTCGACGAACTGTCCATTTCGCTGCGCCTCGTGGCCGATCTGCCCAAGTCCGCAGCCTGAGCGAATCCCGCTGTCACACGTTTCAAAAGGAGAGGTAAATCATGAAAGACATCTACATCAAGTTCGGCAACCCCGAGATCAAGGGCGAATCGCAGGACAAGGACCACAAGGACTGGATCGAAGTCAACTCGTGGCGCCATTCGATCGTGCAGCCGCGTTCGGCGACCGCATCGACCGCCGGCGGCCACACGGCCGAGCGTTGCGAGCACGGCGAGATGGTGTTCCAGAAGGACATGGACGTCGTCAGCCCCCTGCTGTACCAGCATGCCTCGGGCGGCAGCACCTTCGACGAAGTCACGGTGGAGTTCTACCGCGCCGACGGAGAAGGCAAGCGCGTGCGCTATCTCGAGATCAAGCTCAAGTACGTGCTGATCGCCAGCGTCACCCCGAGCGTGGTCAGCGAAGGCGTGCCGAGCGAAAGCTTCTCGCTCAAGTACGCCGCGGTGCAGTGGAAGTACACGCAGCAGAAGATCGGCGGCAACCAGGGCGGCAACTCGCAGGGCGCCTGGAGCCTGACCAAGAACGACAAGACCTACTCGGTCTGAGTCCTGCATCGGCCGGAAGCCGCGGCGAATGCCGCGGTTTCTTTTTTGGGAGCGGCCTTTCTTCAGATCGTGACATGACCGGATTCGAACCCGGCTTGCTGGACAAGCTCTTCGACGACGACGTGCGCGGACCGACCTCGTCCGTGCTGCGCCTTCACACGCTCGACGAGATGAAGAACGCGGTGGCGCGCGACCTCGAGGCGCTGCTGAACACCCGCATGGTGTTCACCGATCAGGCGCTGGCGGGTTTTCCGGAGTGCAGTCGCTCGGTCGCGACCTACGGCCTGAACGACTTCTCGGGCCTGAGCCTCGCCAGCTATTACGACCGGCAGTTCATCTGCGGTGCGCTGGAAAATGCGATCGCACGGCACGAGCCGCGCCTGTGCAACGTGTCCGTGGCGCTCGAAGTCGACCGCCAGCCGAGCACGCAGGTGCTCTTCTTCGGCATCACGGCACTCCTGCGGCTGCCGAACCTGCGCGAGCCCGTGAACTTCGACGCCATGCTGCAGCCGACCACGCTGCAGTACGCGGTCTCGCGTGGCATGGGCAAGGGCCGCTCCGCATGAGCATGGACGAGTTGCTGCCCTTCTATGAACGGGAACTCGCCTTCCTGCGTGGCCATGCCCAGGAATTCGCGCGGGCCTTCCCGAAGATCGCGGCGCGTCTGGCCATGTCCGCCGACAGCAGCGAAGACCCGCATGTCGAGCGGATGATCCAGTCCTTCGCGCTGCTCACCTCGCGTGTCAGCAAGAAGCTGGACGACGACTATCCGGAGTTCACCGAAGCCCTCGTCGAAGTGCTGTACCCGCACTACCTGCGCGGCTTTCCGTCCTGCTCGATCGCGCAGTTCGACCCTGGGCCGGACCTGGCCCAGCTCACACGGGCCTCGGTCGTGTCGCGCGGCACCCAGCTCAGTTCCCGTCCTGTGCAGGGGCAGCCCTGCCGCTTTCGAACCGCCTACGACGTGCAGGTAGCACCCGTTCACCTGAGCGAGGCGGTTTTCCATGCCGTCGCGTCGGCGCCGACGCAGACGGTACTGCCACGCCACGCCACAGCCAGCCTGTCGCTGAGCTTCACGGTCGCGGCCGACGAGCCGACCTTGAGCTTGCAGAAGCTCGGCCTCGATCGCCTGCGCGTCTTCGTCGATGCCGAGCCTTCGCTCGCGACCGTACTGCTCGACGCCATGTTCCTCAAGACCGCGGCCGTCTACGCCGAGTTCGGCCGCAATGGCCACTGGCATCCCTTGCGCCACGCCGTGCTGCACGAGGCCGGATTCGGGGACGCCGATGCGCTGATCGATCTGCCCGCACGCTCCCACCCGGCGTACCGGCTCCTGAGCGAATACTTCGCCTTCCCCGAGAAGTTCAACTTCTTCGACGTGGACCTGGCCGCCGCCTGCGCCTCGGCCGCGCCGTGCCGCTTGCTCACCCTGCACCTGGTCATGCGCGACCTGCGGGCCGACACGCCGGCCGCGCGCCTGCTGGAGGGTCTCTCGCACCGCAACCTGCGCCTTCGCTGCACGCCGGTCATCAACCTGTTCGAACAACGCGGCGACCCGATCCGCCTGACCCACGCCACGCATGCGTACCCGGTGGTGGCGGACTCGCGCCACGCCCATGCCTACGAGGTCTACAGCATCGACAGCGTGAAGCTGGTGCGCCAGGACGCGGCGGGTGACGCCTTCGTCGAGTTCCGGCCCTTCTACTCGCTGCACCACGGCGAGGCGCCGGGCGATGCCGAGCACTACTGGTTCGCGCGCCGCGACGCGCAGGTGGCACAACGCAGCCCAGGCTACGAGACCGAGATCTCGGTCGTGGACATCGACTTCCGGCCCACCCTGGCGCGCACCGAGACCTTGAGCCTGGAGCTGACCTGCACCAACCGCGACCTGCCGCACAGCCTGGCCTTCGGCCTGCCGGGAGGCGACCTGTTCGTCGCGGGGCAGAGCGCCGCGCAGTCGGTGGCGCTGCTGCGCCGCCCCACGGCGACCCAGCGCCTCCCGCACGGCAAGGGCCTGCAATGGCGCCTGGTGTCGCATCTGGCGCTGAACCACCTCTCGCTCGTTTCCAGCGGCCTGTCGGCGTTCAAGGAAGTGCTGCGCCTGTACGAGCGCGGGCGTTCGGCGGTGTCGATGCGGCAGATCGAGGCCATCACCGCCATCGACTCGAAGCCGACGACGCACTGGCTGCCGGGCAAGCCCTTCGCCACCTTCGTGCGCGGCATCGAGGTGCGCCTGACGATCGACGAGAGCGGCTTCGTCGGCAGCAGCCTGCAGGCCTTCGCGCGGGTGCTCGACCATTTCTTCGGGCTCTACGTCCATCTCAACAGCTTCACCCAGCTCGTCGTCGTGTCCGCGCGCGACGGGCAGGACCTCGTGCGATGCCAACCCCGCAGCGGCGACTCGATCCTCCTGTGATCGAACAGCTCCGCGAGGAGCCGTTCCGCTTCGGCTTCTTCCAGGCCGTGCGCCTGGTGGAGCTGTCGATGCTCCGTCGGCGGGAGCAGGACGCGCAGCGGCGCCTGGTGCCGGCGGCGCGCATGGTGCCGTACCGCGTGCGCTTTCGCAGTTCGCTCGACCTGTCCTTCCCGCCCAGCGAGATCGCGTCCTTCACCTTGCGCAACGCGGCGGGCGAGGTGCTCGACGCGCCCGATTGGCAGCTGCCGCCGGGCCCCGATCGGCAGGCTGCGGTCGATCGCGTCGAGATGACGCCTGCCTTCTTCGGCATGCTGGGCGCCATGGGCGCACTGCCCATCACCTACACCGAGACCTTCCTGCGCCGCGAGCAGAACTTCCGCGACCGGGGTGCGCGCGCCTTCCTCGACATCTTCACCAACCGCTCGACCGCGCTGTTCTACGCCGCCTGGCGCAAGTACCGCCTGCCGCTGCACCATGAACACGAGGGGCGCCGCGCC
>JAFEEH010000165.1 GCA_018241185.1 Pseudomonadota bacterium
CCGTGCCCACAGCGATGAGGCCGTCGGGCGTGACCTCGCCGCCGGGCATGCGCGGCACCACCGAGTAGGTGCCGTCCTTCTGGATGTTGCCCAGGAAGTAGTCGTTGCTGTCCTGCAGCTTGGCGAGCTGCGGCTTGAGCACGAAGTCGTTCCAGCACGAAGCGAGCACGCTCGCCGCCGCGGGCTTGCAGATGTCGCAGCCCAGGCCCTGGCCGTGCCTGGCCAGCAGTTCGTCGAAGGTCCTGATCTGGCCCACGCGCACCAGGTGGTAGAGCTCCTGGCGCGAGTACGCGAAGTGCTCGCACAGGTGGTTGTTGACGGCCATGCCGCGGCGTGCCATCTCGAACTTCATCACCTGCGTGACCAGCGGCACGCAGCCGCCGCAGGTGGCACCGGCCTTCGTACACGCCTTGAGCTCGGCCACGGTGCAGGCGCCTTCGCCCACGGCGGCGCAGATCTGGCCCTTGCTGACGCTGTTGCACGAGCAGATCTGCGCGCTGTCGGGCAGGGCCTCGACGCCCAGGCCCGGCTTGGCCTTGCCGTCGCTGGACGGCAGGATCAGGAATTCGGGCTCTTCGGGCAGCGCGATGCCGTTCAGCGCCATCTGCAGCAGCGTGCCGTACTCGTCGGCGTTGCCCACCAGCACCGCGCCCAGCAGCTGCTTGCCGTCCTCGCTCACCACGATCTTCTTGTAGACCTGCTTGCGCTCGTCGATGTACTGGAAGGCGCGCGAATGCGGCGTCTTGCCGTGGGCGTCGCCGATGCTGGCCACGTCCACGCCCATCAGCTTGAGCTTGGTGCTCATGTCGGCGCCGGTGAAGGCCGCGTCGGCCTCGCCGGCAAGGTGGCGCGCCGCCACGCGGGCCATGTCGTAGCCCGGCGCGACCAGGCCGAAGACCTGCTCGTTCCAGGCCGCGCATTCGCCGATGGCGTACACGTCGTGGTCGCTGGTGCGGCAGTGGCTGTCGATGGCGATGCCGCCGCGCGGCCCGATGGCGAGTTGGGCCTGGCGGCCCAGCGCGTCCTGCGGGCGGATGCCGGCCGAGAACACGATCATGTCGGTCTCCAGCCAGGTGCCGTCGGCGAACACCATGCGGTGGCGCGCCGTGGCGCCATCGGTGATCTCGACCGTGTTGCGGCTGGTGTGCACCTGCACGCCAAGTTGCTCGATCTTGCTGCGCAGGGTGCGGCCGCCGCCTTCGTCGACCTGCACGGCCATCAGGCGCGGCGCGAATTCGACGACGTGCGTTTCCAGGCCCAGGTCGCGCAGGGCCTTGGCGCATTCCAGGCCCAGCAGGCCGCCGCCGACCACCACGCCGGTCTTGCTGCGGGCGCCGCATTCCTGCATCGCCTCCAGGTCCTCGATGGTGCGGTAGACGAAGCAGTTGGGGCGGTCGCGGCCCGGCACGGCGGGCACGAAGGGCACCGAGCCCGTGGCCAGCACCAGCTTGTCGTAGGGCAGCACCTCGCCGTCGGCGGTGGTGACGGTGTTGTTGCGCCGCTCGATGGCCACGGCGCGCGCCGCCAGCCGCAGCGAGAAGCCGCTCGCCTCGAAGAAGCCGGGCTCGACCAGCGACAGGTCCTGCGCGCTCTTGCCGGCGAAGAACTCGGACAGGTGCACGCGGTCGTAGGCGGGCCGCGGCTCTTCGCACAGCACCGTGACCTCTGCGCTGGGCAGGCCCAGGGCGTGCAACTGCTCGAGGAACTTGTGGCCCACCATGCCGTGGCCGATGACAACGATCTTCATGTGTCGGATCTCCTGCTCGCACGCGTGGGCCGCCGACGACGACCGGCGCCCGGGGGGGCGCTCGGGCGACGGGGTGAGGTGCGGATGCGCACCCCCGCGGCACACGAACGTGCGTCGTGTTGGAACAACCGGGCTGGCTGCCCTCGACCCTCAGGCCGTGACGGGCGTCAGCTCGCTCGGGGTTCCGCCTTCGTTAGCGGAGGTGCTGAGACAGGACCGGGGCAACGATGCCCGCGGATCAGCGCACATGGCTACGCAAGTTGCGTGCCCGGCGTTTCGGCGGCGTTGCGGCCTCTTTTGCTGCGATGGGGTGCATTGCGCGGCTTGCGGCATCCGGTCGGCGCCCATCGATGGCGCAGCGGGGGCCCGCCATGGTGCGGCGGCATCGCGGGCTTTTGCGTAAGCTCGGGGCCATGTGCGGTTCCGAACTCCATCCCCTGCCCGAGGGCGTCCAGCGCGTCGCCCGCCACCTCCAGGCCAGCGGCCATCCCCATGCACCCGTGATGCTCGACGACGCGGCGCGGACCGCCCAGCAGGCCGCCGATGCGCTGGGCATCGCCGTCGGCCAGATTGCCAAGAGCATCATCTTCCGCCGCAAGGCCGACGAGGTCGCCGTGCTGGTCGTCACCTCCGGCGACCGGCGGGTGGACGAGAAGAAGGTCGACGCGCTGGTCGGCAAGACCGGGCGCGCCGACGCCGATTTCGTCAAGGCCCGCACCGGCTTTTCGATCGGCGGCGTGTCGCCGGTGGCGCATGCGACGCCGCCGGTGGTGCTGATCGACCGCGAGCTGTTCCGCTTCGACGAGATCTGGGCCGCGGCCGGCCACCCGCACGCGGTGTTCAAGCTGCGCCCCGCCGACCTGGAGGCGCTCACCGGCGGCGCGCCGGTCGCCGACGTGGTGCAGCCGCCCATGGCGTGATGCTATGAATTCGATAGCTGCTCGCGCAGCACTGGTGCGCGCTGCGGTCGAAAAGGGCTTGGAGCCGGTGCCTTCGCCCTGCACGTCGGTGTGCCGCATGGACGCGGTCACCGGCTGGTGCGCGGGCTGCTGGCGCACCCTGGACGAAATCGCGCACTGGAGCGCCATGGACGACCCGCAGCGCCTCGCGGTGTGGGCGCGACTCGAGCAACGCATCCACGACACGGAGACACACGGCCCATGAAGCACATCGACTTCTACCTGGATTTCATCTCGCCTTACGCGTACCTCGCCTTCGAGCACATGCCGCAGGCGCTGGAAGGGCTGAGCTACAGCGTGGCCTACCGGCCCATCCTGCTCGGGGCGCTGCTCAAGCACCATGGCCAGCTCGGCCCGGCCGAGATCCCGGCCAAGCGCACCTGGACCTACCAGCACGTGCTGTGGCTGGGCCATGCGCACGGCATCCCGATCGAGATGCCGGCCACGCACCCCTACAACCCGCTGCCGCACCTGCGTCTGGCGCTGGCCACCACCGAGGACGGCGAGATCAACCGCTATGTGGCCGAGAGCATCCTGCACGAGGTCTGGCGCGGCGGCGCGGAGGCGGGCGACCCGGTGCGCTTCGAAGCGCTGGCGCAGTGCCTGCCGCTGGTGCGCGACATCCAGGGCGACGCGGTCAAGGCCCAGCTGCGTGCCGGCACCGACGCCGCCGTGGCCGCAGGGGTGTTCGGCACGCCGAGCTACGTCGTCGACGGCCGCCTGTTCTGGGGCTTCGACGGGCTGGCCATGCTGCGCGCCTACCTGGCCGGCGACGCGTGGTTCGACAGCCCCGCCTACCAGCAGGCCGACCAGCGGCCGGGGCTCACGCGGCCGCGCTCCTGAACGCGCGCTGCCGTCGCGGCGTGCTGCGGCTTTTCTGACAGCTTTGCGGTGGCCAGCGGCACCTGCGCACCGCGCACTACGGGTCATCCCTGAGCCTGTATCGGGACGTTTCTGCATCCTGAAAACTGGCGATGGGGTTTGTCCTTAAATCGACAGCGCGGCGTCAGTTTGGCGAAAGCCTGTGGTCAGTCGCTCCTCCAAGAATCCCGCACGGCCCGAAAAGGGCCGGCCAATCAATTCACGAGGAGACAGCAATGGCAGCCACACTGGATTCACGCGGAGGGCCCTCGGCCGCGCCGCGCCCCATGTCGTCGGAGGAGAAGAAGGTCATCTTCGCGTCCTCCCTCGGCACCGTGTTCGAGTGGTACGACTTCTATCTGTACGGCTCGCTGGCGGCGATCATCGCCAAGCAGTTCTTCAGCGGTCTGGATGCGGGCGCGGCCTTCATCTTCGCGCTGCTGGCCTTCGCGGCCGGCTTCCTCGTGCGGCCCTTCGGCGCCATCGTGTTCGGCCGCCTGGGCGACATGATCGGCCGCAAGTACACCTTCCTGGTCACCATCCTGATCATGGGCCTGTCGACCTTCATCGTCGGCTTGCTGCCCAGCTACGCGACCATCGGCGTCGCCGCGCCGGTGATCCTGATCGCGCTGCGCATGCTGCAGGGCCTGGCCCTCGGCGGCGAGTACGGCGGTGCCGCCACCTACGTGGCCGAGCACGCGCCGCACGGCAAGCGCGGTGCCTACACCTCGTGGATCCAGACCACCGCGACGCTGGGCCTGTTCCTGTCGCTGCTGGTCATCCTGGGCGTGCGCGTCGGGCTTGGCGAAGCGGTGTTTCAGGACTGGGGCTGGCGCATTCCTTTCCTGGTGTCCATCCTTCTGCTGGGCATCTCGGTGTGGATCCGCCTGTCGCTGAACGAATCGCCCGCCTTCCAGAAAATGAAGGCCGAGGGCAAGACCTCCAAGGCGCCGCTGGCCGAATCCTTCGGCGAGTGGAAGAACCTCAAGATCGTGATCCTGGCGCTGGTGGGCCTGACCGCCGGCCAGGCCGTGGTCTGGTACACGGGCCAGTTCTACGCGCTGTTCTTCCTCACCGCGCAGCTCAAGGTCGACGCCAACACCGCCAACCTGCTGATCGCCGCCGCACTGCTCATCGGCACGCCCTTCTTCGTCGTCTTCGGCACGCTGTCGGACAAGATCGGCCGCAAGCCGATCATCATGGCCGGCTGCCTGCTGGCCGTGCTGACCTACTTCCCGGTCTTCAAGATGCTGACCGCAGCGGCCAACCCCGACCTCGCTGCGGCGCAGGCCAAGGCGCAGGTGACTGTCACGGCCGATCCCAACACCTGCTCCTTCCAGGGCAACCCGGTGGCGCGCGAGATCGACTTCAAGAGCTCCTGCGACATCGCCAAGCGCTACCTGGTGCAGAACTCGGTGAGCTACGAGAACATCGCCGGGCCGGCCGGCTCGCCCGCCGTGGTGAAGATCGGCGAGAAGTCCGTCACCGCGCCTGAAGGCAACGTCGTCAACCTGAAGTTCGACGAAGCCTCGGCCAAGGCCATCGCCGCCTTCAAGAAGGAGATGGGCGAGGACTTCAAGGCCGCCGGCTATCCGGCCAAGGCGGATCCGGCCAAGATGAACAAGCTGCTGATGGTGGTGATCCTCGCCTACCTCGTGCTGCTGGTCACGATGGTCTATGGCCCGATCGCCGCCATGCTGGTGGAACTGTTCCCCACCCGCATCCGCTACACCTCGATGAGCCTGCCCTACCACATCGGCAACGGCTGGTTCGGCGGCCTGCTGCCCACCACCTCGTTCGCCATCGTGGCCTCGACCGGCAACATGTACAACGGCCTGTGGTACCCGATCATCATCGCGGGCATCACGCTGGTGGTCGGCACGCTCTTCATCCGCGAGACCAAGGACGTCGACATCTACGCCAATGATTGAGTAGGAACCCCCAAGCCGTTTCGCGGCTCCCCCTTCTGCTTCGCGAAGGGGGCGCACCCAGAGGCCTGGCAAAGCCAGTTCCTCGGGTGCCCCGAGCGCTTCGCTGCGCTCGCCAAGCCGGGCACGCCCGGCTTGATTTTTTCAAACCGTTGTTTCAGATCAAGGATTGCTCCCATGTGGAAGATCGCCATCGGCTTCGCCGTGTTCGCCGCCATCGCCCTGTTCGTCATCCTCAAGGCCGGCGACAAGGTCGACATGAGCGGCGAGAAGCATGGCGGGGACACCACGACACACGTGCCATCCGAACCCACCCCATCCCCGGGAGCGCCGGCCGCGGCGCCCGCGAAGTGACAATCCACCGGGTGGCTTCCGCGCGGCGTCCAGGGCCGTCTTGAGTTGTCGCGCTATGGCGCTGATGCGCTTGCCTGGGACGCCGCGTCCCAGTAGGGAGGATCGACGAAGGCCATCTGGAGCATCTCGAGAAAGCAATGCACCTTGGCCGTCATGTAGCGGTTGGGCAGGTACAGCGCGTACAGCGCACTGTTGACGGTAGGCTGGTAGCCCGTTAGCAGCGGCACAAGCCTGCCGCCCTGTAGATGCTCGCCGATGAGGTAGGTCGGCAGCAGCGCGATCCCCAGCCCGGCGAGGGCATGGTCCGCGATGATCTGGCTGCTGTTGACGTGAAAGCGCGCGTGCGTCGACACGTTGTAGTGGGTTTCGCCCCGCGTGAAGCTCCAGCGGCCGTGCTTGATGACGCTCGGGTAGTGGTAACACTGGTGCTCGGCCAGTTCGGCAGGTGTCGTCGGCGTGCCGTGGCGGGCCAGGTAGTCCGGGCTGGCACAGACCGCCCAGTGGACGCTGGTCAGGCGCTTGGCGATCACGCCATCGTCCAGGTGGTTCGTGATGCGCACGGCAATGTCGAAGTCGCCACCGGACAGGCTTTCGAGCTGGTCCGATATCTTCAACTGCACCTCCACAAGCGGATAGCGCTCCGTGAAGCGCGAGATCAGCGGCCCCAGGTGCTTGATGCTGAACAGCATCGGCGCGGTGAGGCGCAGCGTGCCGCGAGGCTCGACCTGCAGGTCTTGTACGCGCGACATGGACTCTTCGGCGAGCAGGAGGATGTGGCTGGTGGATTCGTAGAAGGTCTTGCCGATTTCCGTCAGGGCCACCCGGCGGGTGCTGCGCTCCAGGAGCTGCACGCCCATCTTCTTCTCAAGCTTGGCGATCTGGCGGCTCACCGTCCCCGTGGAAATGTGCAGTTCGGCCGCCGCGCCGGAAAAGCTCATGCAGCGTGCGACCCGCACAAACACGGAGATCAAGGCCAGGCTGTCCGAATCCATGGCTTATTGTTGCATTAGAGAAATAATGATTTGAATGTTTTGGTGTTGTTATCGCTGTATGCATCAATATACTGGCTCGAGCCGGAGGCCTTGGCGGACAAGGCGGCCCTTCCCGAGAAAGAGTTACATGAGTGAAGCGTCCACCGTCCCCATGCATGCCGAGACCCACGTGACCCACGTTGGCCGTGATGCAAAGCTGTCCAACGGACTGGTCAGCATCCCGCCGTACCGGGGCTCGACGGTGCTCTTCGACAAGGTGGAAGAACTCAGGAACAGCAGCGGTCATCGCGCCTACGGCCGCTGGGGCACGCCGACCGGCCGTGCGCTGGAGTCCGCACTGGCGCAGCTCGAAGGCGGCGCCAACGCGATGCTCACGCCATCGGGCCTCTCGGCCATCACCACAGCCCTGTTGGCCAGCGTGAAGCCCGGGGACAACATCCTGATGGTGGACAGCGTTTACCCACCGGTGCGCAGCTTTTGCGAGAGCGTGCTCAAGAAGATGAATGTGAGCACCACCTACTACCCGCCGCTGGTCGGTGCCGGTATCGCCGAACTGATTCAGCCGAACACGTCGGTCGTCTACACCGAATCGCCAGGCTCTGGCACCTTCGAAGTGCAGGACATCCCTGCCATCAGCGCGGCAGCCCACGCCGCTGGTGCCCGCGTGTTGATGGACAACACCTGGGGCACCGCGCTGCTCTTTCCCGCGTTTCAGCATGGGGTGGACCTGTCCATCCATTCGTTGACGAAGTACGTCGTCGGGCATTCCGACGCGCTGCTGGGTGTGATCGTGGCGCGCACACGCGAGCTGTACCTCGATGTGCGCGGGTTCCACGGCGCGCTGGGACTGACGGTGTCACCCGACGATGCGTTCCTCGGTTTGCGCGGCCTTCGCACCCTGGCTGTGCGACTACGTCAGCACCATGAGAACGCGATGCAAGTCGCCCAATGGCTGCGCGAGCAGCCGCAGGTGCGCGAGGTGCTCTACCCCGCGCTTCCTGGCGCGCGAGGCCACGAGACTTGGAAGCGCGACTTCAAGGGGGCCAGCGGCCTGTTTGGCGTGGTGCTCAAGCCCGCGTCCGAAGCGGCCGTGATCGCCATGCTCGACGGCATGCACCTGTTCAAGATGGGCTTCAGCTGGGGCGGCTTCGAGAGCCTGGTCATCCCGGTCAAGCCGGGCGGCCAGCGCGTGAGTACGCCCATCGCCGCGGGAGATGTGTGCCTGCGGATTCATGTGGGCCTCGAGCACCCACACGACCTGATTGCCGACCTCGACGCTGGCCTGCAGCGGCTGGCGACTCGCCCGGGCTGACGCTCCTGGCGGCGCGCAGCGAACCGGCCTTTCAACTCTCCAAACAACAACTCCCGAGACAAACAGATGAAGAGAATGATCCAGGCGATGTCCATGGGCGCGGCTGCCGCGCTGCTCTGCCTGGCCGCCGGCGCGGCCCGAGCGGACCAGCTCGACAGCGTCAAGGCCGCCGGCGCGCTCAAGTGCGGTGTCGGCTCGCAGTACAAGCCGTTCTCCTTTGTGCAGGACCCGAAGTCGCGCAAGTTCGTGGGCTACGACGTGGACATTTGCGAGGCCGTGGCCGCGAAGATCGGCGTGAAGTCCGAACTGGTCTTCATCACGGGTGCCACCCGCGTCACCGACCTGCAATCGGGTCGCACCGACATCGCACTGGCCAACCTGACGCACACGCCTGAGCGCGCCCAGCTCGTCGACTTCAGCAACAACTATTTCGCCTCCGACGTGAAAGTGATGGTGCGGGCGTCCTCGTCCATCAAGAGCTTCGCGGAACTGACGGGCAAACGCATGGCGGGCATCAGCGGCTCCAACCACGAAGTGAAGGTGCCGAAGGTCGTCGCCGGGGTCGACCTCAAGGTCTTTCCGTCGCCGGCAAACGCCTATCTGGCGCTGGAACAAGGCAAGGTGGAGTCGATGGTGGGCGACGAAACCACACTCATCGGCCTCATTGGCGCGCAGCAGGGCAAGTGGCGCATCCTTGACCAGCCGGTGGATACCCAGCAGATCGGCATCGGCGTGCGCAAGGGGGAGGCACGCATGCTCGCGGCCGTGAACGACACGCTCGATGAACTCGAAAAGGCCGGCAGGGGCGCCCAGATCTTCGATCAATGGTTCGGCAAGGATTCGGAATTGAAGATGAAGCGCAGCTTCACCTTTGCGCCCTACAAGCAACCCTGAGCCGGAACGGAACAAGGGGCTGGGCTCGTGGACGCCTTGGCATCCATCGACTGGGGTGTGATGCTCCGCCCCGAATACCGGGGCATGCTGCTCAAGGGCATCCAGAACACGCTGGAACTCACGGCAGGCGCCATTCTGGGCGGATTGGTGATGGGCATGTTGGTGGCCTTCGGACGGTTGGCGTCCTCGCGCTGGATCCGACTGCCAGCCACCCTCTATGTGGAACTGGTGCGAACCGTCCCGCTGCTGGTGCACGTCATGTTCTGGTACTTCGCGGTACCGGAGATGCTGCCCGACGGACTCAAGCGTGCGCTGTACAGGCACGACGTGGGCTTCTACGCGTCGATGGTGGCCTTGATCCTGTATGGGGCGGCCTTCATTTCCGAAGACATCCGCAGCGGCATCCGCGGCATCGCGCCCGGGCAGGCAGAAGCGGCCCAATCGCTTGGCTTCGGTTTCTTCGACACCTTCCGCCTGGTCGTCCTCCCGCAGGCGCTGCGCGCCACCGTGCCGCCGCTGCTGGGCCAGGCCATGAACATCACCAAGAACACCACGGTGGCGCTGATGGTTGGCGTGGGAGAGCTGGCTTTCGTCACCCGCGCGGTGAATGACGCGTCGTTCCTGAGCGTGGGCGTCTACGCCTTCACGACGGTCTTCTTCCTGCTGATTGCCATCGTGCTGACCGCGCTGGGCAAGTGGTATCAGCGCCGCTATCCCGCGAGGTAAGAGCGATGTGGGAAATCCTGGAAACCTATTGGGTGCAGCTGTTGATCGGCTACTACCCGGATGGCCCGTTGGGCGGGTTGGCGATGACGCTGATCCTGGCGTTCGCGGGCCTGCTGCTGGCGATGCCGGCGGGGCTCGTGGTGTGCCTGGGCCTCATCAGCCCTTGGAAGCCGCTGGCGCGGGCCGTGGAGCTGTTCGTGTTCTACATGCGCAGCGTGCCGCTGATCGTGCACCTGCTGTGGGTCTATTTCCTGCTGCCGCTCGTGATCAAGGGCGCGCCGCTGTGGCTGGTGGTGCTGGTCGTGATGACCCTGTTCAACGGCGCCTACCTGTCGCAGACCATTCGTGCCGGCATCGAGGCGTTGCCCAAGGGGCAGTACGAGGCGGCACGGTCGCTCGGCATGCCGCACGGGCGGGCGATGCGTCACGTCATCCTGCCGCAGGCGCTGCGCAACATGCTGCCTAGCATCGTCAGCCAGTTCGTGCTGCTGATCAAGGAAACGGCGCTGGGCTCTGTCATCGGGCTGCACGAGATGACGCTGGAGTTCATGGGGCTGAACGACACGCTGGGCGACAAGGCCATCCCGATCTTCACGCTGCTGGGCATCTCCTACTTCGCGCTGTGCTATCCGCTCACGCTGCTGGGCCGCTACGTGGAACGGCGCTTCGCCGCGCCGGGCCGCGGCGCGGCGGGCGCCGCAGCGCAGGCTTGATCCATCACACACGGACGATGTCAGACAACCCCGTATCCATTTCATTCCAGGGCGTGAGCAAGCGCTTTGGCGACAACCTTGTCCTGAAGGACATCTCGATCGACTTCCGCCAAGGCGAGGTGGTCGTGATCTGCGGTCCTTCGGGCTCGGGCAAGTCGACGATGCTTCGCACCATCACGCGACTGGAGCGCATCGACTCGGGACGTATCTTCGTCGAAGGCAAGGAGCCCGGCCATGCGGCCCGGGAAGTGAACGCCATGCGCCAACGCGTGGGCTTCGTGTTCCAGGGCTTCAACTTGTTCCCGCATCTGACGGTGATGGACAACATCTGCCTGGCGCCGCGCCGACTCCTCAAGCTGTCCGACAAGGAAGCCAAGGAGCGCGCCATGGCGCTACTCACGCGCGTGGGCCTGGCCTCCAAGGCCGATGCCTCGCCCAACCAGCTTTCGGGAGGGCAGCAGCAGCGTGTTGCCATCGCGCGCACGCTAGCCATGCAGCCGCCGATCATCTTGTTCGACGAACCCACCAGCGCGCTGGACCCGGAGATGGTGGGCGAGGTGCTGGCGGTGATGCGCCAGTTGGCTGGCGAGGGCATGACGATGCTGTGCGTGACGCACGAGATGGGATTTGCGCGCGAGGTGGCCGACCGCGTCGTTTTCATGGCCGACGGCCAGATCGTCGAGGACGCTTCACTTCGCGAATTCTTCTCTGCCACGCGCAGCGCCCGCGCGAAGGCATTCCTTTCGGAAGTCCGACATGCATGAAATCGCCCCACCCACGACCGACGGAACCGTCCTCACCGACCAGCTTTTCCGCCTGCTGCGCCTTAAGACCACGCCCGTGGGCATCCAGATGTTCGAGCGCGCGGAAGACATGGAAGGGGTGCCCAAGATCCGCCGCCCTAGCGGCGCCATCTACACGACCGACCAGATCATCGGCCAGGCCGCGCGGCTGGGGTTCACCGTGGGCATCACCGCGGCCGACTTGGTAGGAGCGCAGTGCGCCGCCGTGATCGGCCTGGCGCCGCAGAACGAGGAATGGCAGGCCGGCAAGCCTTTCGCTGGCGTGTGGTTCGCCACCGAGACCGACGCCGCGGCGCACCAGCGCGCCATGCATTGCGTGCCCTACGGGCGCTATCAGGCGATGGCGGTTTCGCCGCTGGCCAGCGGGCGACTCGACCCCGACATCTGCCTCGTGTATGCCAACCCCGCGCAGATGATCCTGCTCATCAACGGCCTGCAGTGGTCGGGCTACCGCAAGCTGGAATGGGGTGCGGTTGGCGAGTCGGCCTGCGCCGACTCCTGGGGTCGCGCGCTGGCCACCGGAGAGCCGAGTCTGTCCTTGCCTTGCTTTCCCGAGCGGCGCTATGGCGGCGTGCCCGACGACGAGATGCTCATGGCGCTCAAGCCCGCAGATCTGGCCAAGGCCCTCGAAGGTCTGGCAGCCCTGGCGCGCAATGGTCTTCGCTACCCCATCCCACCCTACGAAGTGCAGTCGGACGTACGTGCCGGCATGTCGGCGAGTTACGGCAGGAAGTAGTCCATGACGACCTATGCCGAACAAACCCGAGCGGGCATCCGCGCCATCCTCAAGCCGCATTCCGTCGCTTTCATCGGCGCTTCGGACGACACCGCCAAATGGGGCGGCGTGCTGCTGCACGTGCTGCGCAAGTTCAAGTACGCCGGCGCGATCTATCCGGTCAATCCGAAGTCCGAGGCCATCCAGGGCCTGCGTGCCTGGCGCAGCATCGGCGAGGTCGGACAGCCGATCGATCTGGCCGTGATCTCCATCGGCGTGGATGCCGTGGAACAGGCCATGCACGACTGCGCAGCGGCCGGCGTTCGCGCCGCGATGGTGGTCACCTCGCAGTTTGCCGAGTCGGGGGCCGACGGTGCGGCCAAGCAGGAGCGCGTGCTTGCCGTGGCGCGGCAGGCGGGCATCGCGATGATCGGCCCCAACTGCATGGGTGTGCTCAACGCCAATGAGAACATGGCGCTGCTCAATTCCACCGCACTGGTGGAGTACTTCGACGACATCCCGCGCGGTCGCATCGGCGTGGTGAGCCAAAGCGGTGCGGTCGTGGGCGCGATGATCGCGCGCGCCGGCTTTGTCGGTGCAGGCTTCAGCAGTTGCGTTTCGCTGGGAAACCAGGCCGATCTGGAAATCTGCGACTTCTTCGACTATCTGGTTGACGACCCGGCGACCGGCGTCATCTGCCTGTACATGGAAAGCGCCCGTTCGGTGGAACGCATGCTGGCCATCGCTCGCCGCGCGCGTGCCGTGGGCAAACCGGTGCTGATCACCAAGGCCGGCCGCACGCCGGACGGCCAGAAGGCGGTGGCCTCGCACACTGCCAGCATGGCTGGCGCTTACGACACCTTCCTGGCGCGCTGCCGCAACGAGGGTATCCTGGTGCAGACGGATGCGCTGCAGATGCTGTTGACGGCGCAGGCACTGCAAGCCTTCTCGTTGCCGCCTGTCCCTGGCATCGCGATATTCAGCGGCTCCGGCGGGCAGGGCGCATTGGGCAGCGATGCACTGTCGGACTACGACCTTGTCCCGGGCGAGTTGAGCGCGGCTACGCGCCAGGCGCTTTCACCGTTTTTCACCGAGAGCAACCAACAGTTGCCCTACGACCTGGGCGCTGCCGCTTCCGGCCCAGGCAGAAATCGCCCCGACCTGATCGAGGGTTCGATGGAACCGATCTTTGCCGATCCGGCCGTTGGCGCCTGCGTCTATCTGATGACGCCCCAGGGCGGGATGGACGGTATCGCGAAACTGTTCACCGAACTGGGCCGAGAGCACGGCAAGCCGGCACTGCTGGCCAACTGTGCGAGCGGCATCACCGAGCACGTGCGCCAGACACTGCTCGGATTGGGCGCGCCCTTCTTCCCGAGCCAGCATGAAGCCTTGCTGACCTTGCGTGATCTGGAATGGCTGCGCAAATACGACGGCCCCGATCCGGTGCAGGAGATTCCTGCACTGTCAGCGCAGCTGCAGGCCTTCACGCGGGCGCTGCCGGAGGGCATGCAGGACGAAGACACCAGCAAGGGCCTGTTGGCGCTTGCGGGCATCGACGTGGCGGCGGGCGAGCTGGCCGTCGATGCCGATGCTGCGGTGAGCATTGCGGGCGGGCTCGGCTACCCGGTGGTACTCAAGATCGTGGCCGACGGCGTGACGCACAAGAGCGACATGGGCGGCGTACGGCTCGACCTGCGCGACGCGGACGCGGTGCGTGCAGCCTTTATGCGGATCCAACACGCGGCCTCGAAACTGGCCGGTGCGCGGTTCCGCGGCTGCCTGGTCCAGCCCATGGTGCAGGCGGAGTCCGAGCTCATGATCGGTACCTTGTACGACCCCGAGTTCGGCCCCTTCCTGCTGCTCGGCGCGGGCGGCACGCTGGTCGAGTTGATGGACGACACGCAGTTGCTGCCCGCACCGGCCAGCCTGAAGGCCGTCGAGCGCGCGATCCGTGGGCTGCGTTGCTACCCGCTGATGGACGGCTATCGGGGACGTGCGCGCGCGGACCTCGACAAGCTGGCCCGGATCGGGCACCGCGTCGCGCTGCTGGCGGCCCAACTGGGAGCGCGCATGCCGGAGATGGACATCAATCCGCTGGCCATACAGGGCAATCGTGTCGTCGCGCTCGATGCGCGCTTTCGCTGGTGCTCGCAGGGCGTGGGCTGACGGTCTATCCGCCTAGCGCTTGAAGCGCCCTTCGCTGATGATCGACAGATCGGCGAAGTCGATGCCCGAGTGGTCCTGCGGCGAGTAGCTCACTTCCAGGCCCCCGACGTCGTAGCCCTTCAGCCCGTCCAGCGCGGCCAGCACCTTGGCCCGCGTGGGCTTGGGCCCGGCGCGACGCAGCGCCTCCACCAGCACCTTGGCCGATGCGAAACCCTCGAGCGCGGCGGGCGAGAGTTCCATCTGGCCCTTGGCCTTGGCCAGCGTGGCGGCTTCCTTCACCATCGGCTGGCCCATGGCGCGTTCGCTGGGGAAGACCTGCGTCACGATCACGCCGCGGCTGGCCTCGCCCAGCTGCTTGATGAAGCCCGAGGACGCGTTGTTCGACAGGGTGACCACCTGCGCGGCCGAGCCGGCCTTTCGCAGCGCCTTCACACCCTCGACCACGGCCGTGCCCGAGCCGATCCACAGCACGGCCTGCGCGTTGGACTGGACGATCTTCGGCACGATGGCGGCGTAGTCGGGCTTCTCGCGGTCGGCCTGGATGGTCGCCGCCGGCTCGCCCTTCACGGCCTTGAAGCCGTTCATCGCCCCTTCGAGCGCGTCCTGCCCGAAGGAGTCCGTCACGTAGACCACCGCGATGCGGCTGATGCCCACGGTGCTCAGATGCTGCACCGCCTTCTCGGCCTCGCGCTGGTAGGTGGCGCGCACATTGAACACGTGCCGCTGCACCGGCTTGTGCAGCACCATCGCCCCGGTCGACGGGCCGATGAGCGCCACGCCGTGCTTGTCCAGCAGCGGGATGATGGATTGCGAGTGCGGCGTCCCGCGCGTCATGAACAGGGCCACGACCTTGCGCTCCTCGATGAGCACGCGGCCGTTGTCCGCCGCGCGCTTGACGTCGAAGCCGTCGTCCAGCCGCACCATCTCGATCGGTTCGCCGTGGATGCCGCCCTGCGCGTTGGCCGCGTCGATGACGAGCTGCGCGCCGGCGATGGTCTCGTTGACGCTCGCCGCGACGGGGCCGGTCATGCCGGCGGTCTGCCCGATCAGGACCTGCGCCTGAGCGGCGGTCTGGGCAGCAAGGGCGAGGCCGAGCGCGATGGCGGCCAGGCGGAAGGGTCGGCGCATGGTCAGGGTCTCCAGGTGAGCCGCACGCAATCGCGGTGCGAGTAACAAAGACTGCATATTTGTTACTTAAAGTGTCATTTGCGCGATCCGGACAAACCCCTGCGTGGCGCCAGCGCATCGGCGCGCGGACCGACAGCCGGCCGGACGCTCCTGGAGAATGCTTGCCCCCACCCTTCCGGCACCCACAAGGCACGCATGACCCAGGGCTCCATCCGCATCCGCGGTGCTCGCCAGCACAACCTCCGCAACCTCGACCTCGACATCCGCACCGGTGAACTGACGGTGGTGACCGGCCCCAGCGGGTCCGGCAAGTCCAGCCTGGTGTTCGACACGCTCTACGCCGAAGGCCAGCGCCGCTACGTGGAGACCTTCTCGGCCTATGCGCGCCAGTTCCTCGACCGCATGGACAAGCCCGCGGTCGACAAGGTGGAAGGGGTGCCGCCGGCCATCGCCATCGACCAGACCAACCCGGTGCGCAGCTCGCGCTCCACGGTCGGCACGATGACGGAGCTCAACGACCACCTGAAGCTGCTCTTCGCGCGGGCCGCCCAGCTCTTCGACCGCAAGACCGCGCTGCCGGTGCGGCACGACACGCCCGACACCATCTGCGCCGAACTGCAGGCGCGCGCGGCCGCGGCGGGCGACCCGCGGCTGGTCGTCACCTTCCCAGTCGAGTTGCCGGGGAGCACGACGGAGGCCGAGATCGAGCAATGGCTGTCGGCCAGCGGCTTCACCCGCGTGCAGGCGCAGCGCGAGGTGGCGACGCCCACCGGGCCGCGCAAGGTGCTGGACGTGGTGGCCGACCGCTTCCGCTTCTCCACCACCGAGCGCGCGCGCGTGGTCGAGGCGATCGAGGTGGCGCTCAAGCGAGGCACGGGGCGGGTCACCGTCTATGCCGTGCCGGCGGAAGAGGGCGGTGAGCGTCCCGCCGCCGGGCCGCCCCAAGGCGGGGCAGCCCCCTTGGGGGGCAGCGAACCTCGCGCAGCGGGGAGCGTGGGGGCCACATCCTTGTGGAAGTTCTCGACCGGCCTGCACTGCCCCGAGAGCGACATCCGCTACGCCGACCCCATCCCGTCGATGTTCAGCTTCAACTCGGCCGTCGGCGCCTGCGAAGCCTGCCGGGGCTTCGGCCGCGTGATCGGGGTGGACTTCAACCTGGTGGTGCCCAACGACAAGCTGACGCTGCGGGCCGGTGCCATCAAGACCATCCAGACGCCCGCCTGGAAGGAGGCGCAGGACGACCTCATGCGCCATGCGGAAAGTGCCGGCATCCCGCGCGACACGCCCTGGAACAAGCTCACCGAG
Organism: Pseudomonadota bacterium; assembly: GCA_018241185.1. Classification (GTDB taxonomy): domain Bacteria; phylum Pseudomonadota; class Gammaproteobacteria; order Burkholderiales; family Burkholderiaceae_C; genus Xenophilus. The sequence goes on from JAFEEH010000165.1 coordinate 16,607, forward strand.
GCGCAGAAGCACTGGGTGATCGAGGGCACGCCCAACTACAAGGAAGGCAACTGGAACAAGCAGTGGTACGGCATCCGCCGCTTCTTCGCCTACCTGGAGAGCAAGGCGTACAAGATGCACATCCGTGTGCTGCTGTCCAAGTACCGCAGCTACACGCCGTGCCCCACCTGCGGCGGTGCGCGCCTCAAGCTCGAGAGCCTGCTGTGGCGCCTGGGCAGCAAGGCCGACGCCGACGCGGTGCTCCCGCCGGCCAAGCGCTTCATGCCGGTGGGCGTGGACTGGTCGCGCGAGCAGCTCGAGGCGCTGCCGGGGCTGAGCCTGCACGACCTGATGCTGATGCCCATCGAGCGGCTGCGCAGCTTCTTCGATCGCATGGAGCACACCGACAACGCCGGCTCGGGCGGTGAGGGCGAGGCGCAGGCGCTCAAGCTGCTCTTCGAGGAAATCACCACCCGCCTGCGCTACCTGCACGACGTCGGCATCGGCTACCTCACGCTCGACCGGCAGAGCCGCACGCTCTCGGGCGGCGAGGTGCAGCGCATCAACCTCACGACCGCGCTGGGCACCTCGCTGGTCAACACCCTGTTCGTGCTCGACGAGCCCAGCATCGGCCTGCACCCGCGCGACATGGACCGCATCACCGAGGCCATGCAGCGCCTGCGTGATGCCGGCAACACGCTGGTGGTGGTGGAGCACGACCCGGCGGTGATGATCGCGGCCGACCGCGTGATCGACATGGGCCCCGGCCCCGGCGCGCGCGGCGGGCAAGTCGTGTTCGACGGCACGGTGGACCAACTGCGCGGCGCTCACACGCTCACCGGCGACTACCTGGGCGGGCGCAAGCAGATCGGCATGGGCTTCAAGCGCCCGGTGGCCGACAGCACGCCGCGTCTCATCCTCGAAGGCGCGCGCGAGCACAACCTCAAGGACGTCACGGTCGAGATCCCGCTGCAGCGCCTGGTGTCCGTCACCGGCGTCAGCGGATCGGGCAAATCGACGTTGATCCAGGACGTGCTGGCACCCGCGCTGATGCGCCACTTCGGCAAGCCCACCGAGGGGGCCGGCGTGCACGACCGCCTGCTGGGTGCGGACCACCTGAGCGACGTGGTGTTCGTCGACCAGTCGCCCATCGGCAAGACGGCGCGCTCGAACCCCGCCAGCTACGTCGGCGCGTGGGACGCGGTACGCGAGATCTTCGCCGTCGCGCCCTTGTCGAAGCAGCGCGGCTACACGGCCGCCAAGTTCAGCTTCAACTCCGGCGACGGCCGCTGCCCGACCTGCGGCGGTTCGGGCTTCGAGCATGTCGAGATGCAATTCCTGTCGGACGTGTACCTGCGCTGCCCCGACTGCGACGGCAAGCGGTATCGGCCCGAGATCCTCGAGGTCACCATCGAGCGCAAGGGGCGCGTCCTCAATGTGTCCGACGTGCTGGAGCTCACGGTGGCCGAGGCGCTCGACGCTTTCCAGAATGACCGTGAGGTGCAGCGCGTGCTGCAGCCCATCGTCGACGTGGGGCTCGACTACGTGAAGCTCGGCCAGCCGGTGCCCACGCTCTCGGGCGGCGAAGCGCAGCGCCTGAAGCTCGCGGGCTTCCTGGCCGAGGCGGCCAACGGGGGCAGCAAATCGCGCCAGCCGCTGGCCAAGAAGGGCACGCTCTTCCTCTTCGACGAACCCACCACCGGCCTGCACTTCGACGACATCGCGCGCCTGATGCGCGCGCTGCGCAAGCTGCTCGATGCGGGCCACTCCATCGTGGTGATCGAGCACAACCTCGACGTCATCCGCGCCAGCGACTGGGTGATCGACCTCGGTCCCGAAGGCGGGGAGGGCGGCGCGCAGGTCGGGCCCGTGGGCCCGCCCGAGCATGTGCGCACGCTCACGGGCACGCACACGGGGGCGGCGCTGGCGGCTTATGAAGCTGCGCTCGGCCCGGCCGCGCTCGTGGCACGGGAGAAGGCACCGCGGTACGAGGTGGCGCCCGCGCCCGGACGCGACGCCATCGAGATCGTCAATGCGCGCGAGCACAACCTGAAAAACCTCAGCGTGGATATTCCGCGCGGACGCTTCACCGTCGTCACAGGCGTCAGCGGCTCGGGCAAGTCCACGCTGGCCTTCGACATCCTCTTCAACGAAGGTCAGCGCCGCTACCTCGAATCGCTCAATGCCTACGCGCGCAGCATCGTGCAGCCGGCCGGCCGGCCCGAGGTGGATGCGGTGTACGGCATCCCGCCCACGGTGGCGATCGAGCAGCGCCTGTCGCGCGGCGGGCGCAAGAGCACGGTGGGCACCACGACCGAGGTGTGGCATTTCCTGCGGCTGCTGTACGTCAAGCTCGGCGTGCAGCACTGCATCTTCGACGGCGCGGCGGTGCAGCCGCAGACGCCCGACAGCATCGCGGCGCAGCTGATCCGCAACTTCAAAGGCCAGCACATCGGACTGCTGGCGCCGCTGGTGGTCAACCGCAAGGGCGTCTACACCGAGCTGGCCGACTGGGCGCGGCCGCGCGGCTACACGCACCTGCGCGTGGACGGCGAGTTCCTGCCCACCACGGGCTTTCCGCGCATCGACCGCTTCAAGGAACACACGATCGAGCTGCCCGTCGCCAGCCTGGACATCGAGCCGGCGCGCGAGGCCGAGCTGCGCGCGGCGCTGACCACCGCGCTGGAGCACGGCAAGGGCGTGGTCCACGTGCTGCACAGCCTCACGGGGCTGAAGGCCGCCATGTTGGCCGGCAGTTCCACCGCCGGCATCGGCCGCGTGCAGGTCTTCTCGACCCTGCGGGCCTGCCCGGTGTGCGCCACCTCGTACGCCGAGCTCGACCCGCGCCTCTTCTCGTACAACAGCAAGCACGGCTGGTGCCCCGACTGCGTGGGCACCGGCGTGAAGCTGACGAAGGAGCAGCGCAAGGCGCTGGACGACTCGACCCTGGCCGAGGACAACCGCGGCCGCGAACAGACCTTCGCCGAGCCGGACGTCGAGGACGTGGCCGACGTCGCCTGCCCGACCTGCGAGGGCACGCGCCTCAATGCCACGGCGCGCGCCGTGCGTTTCGCGGGCGTGGGCATCGCCGACATCGCGCACCTGTCGGTCACCGACATCCGGAAATGGGTCGAGACCCTGGCCATGAGCGGCCGCGAGGCTGACATCGCCCGCGACCTGATCCCCGAGATCAAGAGCCGCCTCGAGTTCCTGGAGGAGGTCGGCCTGGGCTACCTCACGCTGGACCGCGGCGCGCCCACGCTCTCGGGCGGCGAGGCACAGCGCATCCGCCTGGCGGCGCAGCTGGGCAGCAACCTGCAGGGCGTGTGCTACGTGCTGGACGAGCCGACCATCGGCCTGCATGCGCGGGACAACCAGATCCTGCTCGACGCCCTGCACAAGCTGGGCGACAAGGGCAACACGCTGGTCGTGGTGGAGCACGACGAGGACACCATCCGCCGCGCCGACCATGTGATCGACATCGGCCCCAGCGCCGGCAAGCGCGGCGGCCGCGTCGTCGCGCAGGGCACGGTGGACGAGGTGCAACGGTCCGAAGAGTCGCTGACCGGCCGCTACCTGCGCGACGCGATCCGCCATCCGCTGCATGCGCGGCGCCTGGTGTCGGAGACGGCCGAGGAAGGCGAGGGCGCGGTGTCCTGGCTCGCGGTGGCGGGCGCGAACCTGCACAACCTGCAGTCGGTCGACGTGAGCATTCCGCTCAACCGCCTGGTGGTGGTCACCGGCGTCAGCGGCTCGGGCAAGTCCACGCTGGCGCGCGACGTGCTGCTCGACAACGTGCAGGCCATCGTGCAGCAGCGCTCGACCAAGGCCGGGCGCGACGCGGATGCGGCAGGCAAGCGTCCCCGGTGGGCCGGCTGCACCGGCGTGGCGGGCTACGAGGAGATCGACCGCGTGCTTGAGGTCGACCAGACGCCGATCGGCAAGACGCCGCGCAGCTGCCCCGCCACCTACATCGGCTTCTGGGACACCATCCGCAAGCTCTTTGCCGACACGCTGGAAGCCAAGGCCCGCGGCTACGGCCCGGGGCGCTTCAGCTTCAACACCGGCGAAGGCCGCTGCCCGACCTGCGAAGGCGCGGGCGTGCGCACCATCGAGATGAGCTTCCTGCCCGACGTGAAGGTGCCCTGCGAGAGCTGCCACGGCGCGCGCTTCAACCCCGAGACGCTGGCCGTCACCTGGCGCGGCAAGAGCATCGGCGACGTGCTGCAGATGGAAGTGGACGAAGCCGTCGAGTTCTTCGCCAGCATGCCCGTCATCAGCCACCCGCTGCAACTGCTCAAGGACGTGGGGCTGGGCTACCTCACGCTGGGCCAGCCTTCACCCACGTTGTCGGGCGGCGAGGCGCAGCGCATCAAGCTGGTCACGGAGCTGAGCAAGGTGCGCGACGACGTCACCCGGCGCGGCAACAAGGCGCCGCACACGCTGTACGTGCTCGACGAGCCCACGGTCGGCCTGCACATGGCCGACGTGGAGAAGCTCATCCACGTGCTGCACCGGCTGGTCAACGGCGGCCACAGCGTGGTCGTGATCGAACACGACCTCGACCTCATCGCCGAGGCGGACTGGATCGTGGACCTCGGCCCCGAAGGCGGCAAGAACGGCGGCCGCGTGGTCGCCAGCGCGCCGCCCGACGAGGTGGTGCGCCTGGGCACGCACACGGGTGTGGCGCTGGCGCCGGTGCTGGCGCGCTGAGTACACGTCACGATCGTAACGATCGTGACGAATTCGGCTCCAGCGCCCGCTGGACGGGCGCCAGCGGCCGATTGCACTTTCGGTTTTTCGGCCCGGCGCGGTGCTCAGCAGGGCCAGCCCGCGCCCGGCACATCGACCTCGACGGACCACAGCGCCGCGTCGGTCAGCGCGCGGGCCTGCCCCGGCACGCCGTCGGGCGCCACGCACAGGTACAGCGTGCGCCGCGCCGGGCCGCCCAGCGTGCACGCATACACGCCGATGTCGCCGGTGCCGATCGCCTGCAGCACGCGCCCGCCCTCGGCCACGCGCAGCACGCGCCGGTGCCGCGCGTCGGCCAGCCACACCGCGCCCTCGGCATCGAGCACCAGGCCGTCGGGCGCCACCACCATGGCGTCGCGCACCGCCGGCAGGCGCAGGTCGGTGGGCACGGGGCCGAACACCGCCCAGTCGCGGCGCGGCCCCAGCGTGCCGTCGGCCGCGATGTCGAAGGCCGACAGGCGGTTGCCCATCGTCTCGGCCACGATCAGCGTGCGGCCGTCTGGCGTGACGACCGAGCCGTTGGGAAAGTACAGCCCCTCGGCCACGGCCCGTGCCGTACCGTCCGGCCCCATGCAGGCCAGGCGGGCCGTCTGCAAGGGCGCGTCGCCCGTGCGGTCGAAGCCGAAGTTGCCCACATAGGCGCGGCCCTGCCCGTCGACCACCATGTCGTTGACGTGCCCGCCCGCGATGGCTGACAGATCGGCATGCACCGCCAACCGCCCGTTCGCCTCCAGCCGCAGCACGCGGCGCTCGCGCATCGCGCACACCAGCAGCCGGCCGTCGGGCAGCCAGCCCAACCCCGAAGGCTGCGCGGGCACCTCGCACACCGTCTGCGCGTGGCCGTCGGCATCCACGGTCAGCACGCGGTGCGTGTAAAAGTCCGACAGCCACAGGCGCCCGTCGTGCCAGCGCGGGCTTTCGAGGAAGCTGAAACCGGTGGCGACGGCGGTGAAGGCGGGTGGTGGCATGGTCGTCTCCTCGGGGCGTGCGGGCGGATTCTGTTCCTCGACGACCGCAGGCCGCCGTCGCGACCGCGTCATCGGCGCAAGTCCGCGCGGTGGCGGCGCGAGAATCCATCCGATGACCGACACGCCGCCGCCCCCGCCCGCACCGCCGCCCTCGCAGCCGCGCAACCCGCTCCACGGTCTCACGCTGGAAGCGATCGTCACGGCGCTGGTGGCGCGCTACGGCTGGGCCGATCTGGGCGCGCGCATCCCGATCCGCTGCTTCACCGCCGACCCGAGCATCGCGTCGAGCCTCAAGTTCCTGCGCAGGACGCCCTGGGCGCGCGAGAAGGTCGAGAGCCTGTACCTGTTCATGCTGCGCGATGAACGACGTGCGCGGGCGGCGCGCAACGATCCGGCCTGAGACCGCGACGAGAAACACCGCATGCGCACGATCCTCAACGACCGCCACACCCTGCACCAGGGCCGCTTCGAGATGTTCCGCGGCGAGCTGGTGCCCTGCTTCGAGAAGCCCGACCGGGTCGACCACGTGCTGGCCGAGCTGCAGCGCCGCGGGCTCGGGCCGGTCGAGGCGCCCGATGCCTTCGACGAGGCGCTGCTGGCGCAGGTGCACGACGCGCGGTACCTGGCCTTCCTGGCCGGTGCGTGGGACGAGTGGGTGGCGCTGGACCCGGCCAACGCGCAGCACGACGTGCTGCCTTCGTACTGGCCCGCACCGGGCATGCGGCGCGACGTGGTGCCCGAGCGCTTCGCGGCGCGACTGGGCCTGTACTGCTTCGACGCCGGCTCGCCGCTGATGGCCGGCACCTGGGACGCGGCGCGCCACGGCGCGGCCTGCGCCTGGACGGCGGCGCAGCGCGTGCTGCGCGGCGAGCGCGCCGCCTTCGCGCTCACCCGACCGCCGGGCCACCATGCGGGCGCGGACTTCTTCGGCGGCTACTGCTTCCTCAACAACGCGGCCTTCGCGGCGCAGGCCCTGCTGTCATCCGGTGGGGGCGGCGCCGCGCGCGTGGCGGTGCTCGACGTCGACTACCACCACGGCAACGGCACGCAGGCCATCTTCTACGCGCGCAGCGACGTGCACGTGGCCAGCCTGCACGGCGACCCGCGCAACGACTACCCCTACTACCTGGGCCACGCCGACGAGCGGGGCGAGGGCGCGGGCCTGGGCTTCAACCACAACCTGCCGCTGCCGCGCGGCACAGGCTTCGACGCGTGGCAGGGCGCGCTGGCCGAGGCGCTCGCCGGCATTGCCGCCGCGGGGGCGCAGGCCCTGGTCGTGTCGCTGGGCGTCGACACCTTCGAGGGCGATCCGATCTCGGGCTTCCGATTGCGCAGTGCCGACTACCTGCGCGTGGGCGAACAGATCGCGCGGGCCGGGCTGCCGACGGTGTTCGTGTTCGAGGGCGGCTATGCGGTGGCCGAGATCGGCGTCAATGCGGTGAACGTGCTCGAAGGCTTCGCGCAGGCCGCCTGAGGCCGCACGCCCGCCGGTGGCGCCGAGGGCTCGATCTTCAAGCCAAATCGGCCTGCAGCGCCCGTCCAGCGTGCGTGGGCAGCTATCAAAACGAGAACATTTCGCCAACGCGACACGGGCCGGGACTTCACCGATTGCCGCATCGCAGCGTGGCCGGCCCAATGGCGCCTTCGTTCCAACTCCACACCACGGGAGACCCCACCCCCATGTTCCGTCGTTCCCTGCTGGGCGCTGCCGCGATGGCCGCCGTCTGCCTCGCCGCACCCCATGCCCACGCCCAGGCCTGGAAGACCTTCCCCGAAAAGCCGATCAAGCTGGTGATCGCCTTCCCGGCGGGCGGGCCCACCGACATCACGATGCGCTCGCTGGCCGACAACGCCGCGCGCGTGCTGGGCCACCCGGTCATCATCGAGAACAAGCCCGGCGCGGGCGGCACGCTGCCGGCGCAGCAGCTGCAGACGGCACCGGCCGACGGCTACACCATTGCGCAGATCCCCCTGGGCGTGTTCCGCCTGGGCTACACCACCAAGATCAACTGGGACCCGGTCAAGGACATCAGCTACGTCATCAACGTGACGGGTTACGCCTTCGGCATCGTGGTGCCGACCGACAGCCCGCTCAAAACCTGGGCCGACTTCGTGGCCTATGCCAAGGCCAACCCGGGCAAGCTCACCTACGGCTCCACCGGCACGCTGACCAGCCCGCACCTGACGACCGAGATCGTGGCGCAGCAGGCCGGCATCGAGCTGCAGCACATCCCCTACAAGGGCAGCGCCGACCTGATGCAATCCGTGCTCGCGGGCCACGTGATGGCCGCGGCCGATTCCACCGGCTTCGCGCCGCAGGTCGAGGCCGGCAAACTGCGCGTGCTCAACACCTGGGGCGACAAGCGGCTGGCCAAGTTCCCCGACGCGCCCACGCTGAAGGAACTGGGCTACGACATCGTGCAGAACTCGCCCTTCGGCATCGGCGCGCCCAAGGGCACGCCGCCCGAGGTCGTGAAGCGCCTGCACGACGCGTTCAAGAAGGCGATGGAGGAACCCAGCTACGTCGCCACGCTGGCCAAGTACGACATGCAGCCGATCTACATGAGCAGCGCCGACTACGCCAAGTTCGCGCAGAACACCGTGCAGCGCGAGAAGGCCGTGATCGACAAGCTGGGGCTGGCCAAGCCGCAGTGAGGCGCGTTCTGGCGCACCAATGAAAAAACGCCGGCCTTGCGGGCCGGCGTTTTTCATGGGGCGTGCGCCGCGCGGCCGGTCAGACCCCGACCACCGCCACCGACTTGGTGTTGAGGTAGGCCTCCATGGCCTCCGGGCCGCCTTCGGTGCCGTAGCCCGAGTCCTTGATGCCGCCGAAGGGCAGCTCGGCCGAGGGCAGGGCGGGCTGGTTGATCCAGACCATGCCGGCCTCGACCTTGTTGGCCAGCAGCTGCACGTTCTTGAACGACTTGGTGTACGCGTACGAGGCCAGGCCGTAGGGCAGGCGGTTGGCCTCGGCGATGGCGTCCTCCAGGCGGTCGAAGGCGCGGATGCCGGCGATCGGGCCGAAGGGCTCGTTGTTGAACAGGTCCGACTCCAGCGGCAGGTTGCTGATGATGGTGGGTGCGAAGAAGTTGCCCGTGTCGCCCACGCGCTCGCCGCCGGTCAGCACTTCGGCGCCGCGCTTGCGCGCGTCTTCCACGACGCCGGCCATGGCCGTCACGCGGCGGGCATTGGCCAGCGGGCCCAGCGTGGTGCCTTCGGCCAGGCCGTCGCCCAGCTTGAGCTTCTGCGTGTAGGCGACGAAGGCCTTGGTGAACTCGGCCTCGATGCTGGAGTGCACCAGGAAGCGCGTCGGCGAGATGCACACCTGGCCCGCGTTGCGGAACTTGGCTGCACCGGCGGCCTTCACGGCCAGGGACACGTCGGCGTCTTCCGCCACGATCACCGGGGCATGGCCGCCCAGTTCCATCGTCACGCGCTTCATGTGCTGGCCGGCCAGTCCGGCCAACTGCTTGCCCACGGCGGTGGAGCCGGTGAAGGTCACCTTGCGGATGATGGGGTGCGGGATCAGGTAGTTGGAGATCTCGGCCGGGTTGCCGAACACCAGGCCCACCACGCCGGGCGGAATGCCGGCATCGACGAAGCACTTGAGCAGGGCGGCGGGCGAGGCGGGCGTTTCTTCCGGCGCCTTGCACAGGAAGGAGCAGCCCGTGGCCAGCGCGGCGCCGATCTTGCGCACGATCTGGTTGATCGGGAAGTTCCAGGGCGTGAAGGCCGCCACCGGGCCCACGGGTTCCTTGAGCACCATCTGCGTCGCGGCCAGGTTGCGGCCCGGGACGATGCGGCCGTACACGCGGCGGCCCTCGTCGGCGAACCACTCGATGATCTCGGCGCCGGCGTTCACTTCGACCTTGGCTTCGCCCAGCGGCTTGCCTTGTTCCTGCGTGAGCAGGCGCGCGATCTCGTCGGCGCGCTCGCGCAGGAGGCCGGCGGCACGGCGCATGACGGCCGCACGCTCGTACACCGTGGTGTCGCGCCACACCTCGAAGCCCTTCTGCGCGGCGGCCAGTGCACGGTCCAGGTCGGCGATGGCCGCGTGGGCCACGGTGCCGATGGCCTTGCCCGTGGCAGGATTGAGCACGTCGAGGGTCTTGCCGCCCTGGGCGTCGACCCATTCGTTGGCGATCAGCAGTTGCGTGTTGGGGTAGGTCATGAAGCGTCGTTCCTTGGATATCAGGGAAAAGCGAAAGCGGGACTGCCCCGGGGGCTGGGGGGCCGCGCGGCGCAGGCCGGCGGGCAGAACACGCGATCCTACTCCGATGCCACCGGCCCCGCCTTGGACAGGGTGGACACGGATAATCGCGCTCCCTGACCGTTTCGTCCTGCCCCATGCCGTCCCGCCGCGCAGCCGCCCCTTCGCCCAACGACCCGGAGCAGGGCGCCGCGCGTGCCGCCATCCTCGAGGCGGCGCGCGCCGAATTCGCGGCCAAGGGCCTCGCCGGGGCACGTGTGAACGAGATCGCCGCGCGCGCGGGCGTCAACAAGCAGCTCATCTACTACTACTACGGCAGCAAGGAAGACCTCTACCGCACCGCGCTGGAGGTCGTCTACAGCGAGATCCGCACCCTCGAGCGTGACCTTCACCTGGGCGACATGGCGCCGGCCGAGGCGATGGCGGCGCTCATCGGCTTTTCCTTCGACTACCTGGCGCGGCATCCGGATTTCATCGGGCTGCTCAATCACGAGAACGCACACGGCGCGGTGCACGTGCGCGATTCGCGCGCCATCCGCGAAACCAACTCGCCGCTCATCGAGCTCATCGCCCGAACGCTCAAGCGCGGCATCGCGGCCAAGCTCTTCCGCAAGGGCATCGACCCGGTCGAGCTGTATGTGTCGGTGGCGGGCATGTCGTACTTTTTCTTCTCGAACCGGCTCACGCTCTCGTCCATCTTCGGGCGCGACCTGACCGAGGGGCGCGCGGTCGAGTCCTACCGGCGGCACGTGGTCGAGTTCGCCATGGCCGGCCTGCGGCCCTGAGCGGGCGGCTGCGCCCTTCCCGACGGCTTCGGCCGCGCCTCGCCGCGGCAAAGCCGAGCTCTCGCCTCTTTTCAACCAAACGGTTGACATGTGCACAAGCGCCGCCTAAGCTTGTTCCAACGCACACGATTTCTGGAGTTCCGAGCCATGTCGATCGCCACCGCGCAGCGCCCGCAAAGTGCGCCCGTTCCCCTGCTGGATCCGGCGCAGCTGCCGGCGGCCTTCGCGTCGGTCGAGGCGCTCGACGACTTTCTCGCGCGGCCCACGCAGGCCCTCATCGATGACCTGGCCCAGGTCGAGGGCGACCTGATGATCCTCGGCGTGGCCGGCAAGATGGGGCCCACGCTGGCGCGCCTGGCCAGGAACGCGGCGCCGCACAAACGCGTGATCGGCGTCGCCCGCTTCAGCGACCCGGCGGTGCGCGAGCGGCTCGAGGGCTGGGGCATCGAAACCATCGCCTGCGACCTGCTCGACCGGGCGGCAATCGAGGCGCTGCCGCGCGTGCCCAACATCGTCTTCGCGGCCGGCCACAAATTCGGCGCCAGCGGCAACCAGGCGCTGACCTGGGCCATGAACACGCACGTGCCGGCGCTGGTGGCCGACACATTTCGCGACGCGCGCATCGTGGCCTTCTCGACCGGCAACGTGTACGCGCTCACGCCGGTGGGCCGGCAGGGCGCGAGCGAGCTCGGCACGCCGGCGCCCATCGGCGAGTACGCGCAGTCGTGCATCGGCCGCGAGCGCATGTTCGAGTACTTCGGCGCCAGGCACGGCACGCCGGGGCGGCTGTTCCGTCTGAACTACGCGATCGACATGCGCTACGGCGTGCTCTTCGACATCTGCTCGAAGGTGCATCGCGGCGAGGCGGTCGACCTCACGATGGGGCACGTCAACGTGATCTGGCAGGGCGATGCCAACGCGCAGGTGCTGCGCAGCCTGCGCCATTGCACCGTGCCGCCCACGCCGATCAACTGCACCGGCCCCGAGACGATCTCGGTGCGCTGGCTGGTGGCCGAGTTCGCGCGCCGCCTGGGCGTCGAGCCGACGGTGACGGGCCAGGAGGCACCCACCGCGCTGCTGTCGGACACGACGCTCGCCAACCGGCTCTTCGGCTACCCGGTGGTGCCGCTGGGCGCGATGCTCGACTGGGTCGCCGACTGGGTGAAGAACGAACGCGAGAGCTTCAACAAGCCCACCAAGTTCGAGGTGCGCGATGGCGCCTTCTGAGGCCGTCGAGGCCGAGGCGCTGCAGGCGGTGCGCCTGGCGGCGGCCGATGTCTTCGCCGGCGTGGGCTTGTCGTCGGCGGCAGGCTGGAACCAGACCACCGACGACTGGGCGCTCTTCATCGCGCAGGGCGAGGCGATCGGCCTGCGCACCGCGCGCAGCGAGCTGGTCGCGACCGCGGCGACGCTGCCCTACGGCGGCGGCCATGCCTGGGTCTCGATGGTGCTGGTCGACAAGGCGTGGCAGCACCGCGGGCTGGCGACCCAGCTGCTCGCGCAGTGCATCGCGTCTCTGCGCGCACGCCGGCTGGTGCCGACGCTGGACGCCACGCCCGCCGGCGAGGCGGTGTACCGCAAGCTCGGCTTCGTGCGGGGCTTCGCTTTCTCGCGCTGGGAGTGCGAAGCTGCCGCGCCCGCAGTGCGCGAGGCCGGCGATCCGCGCGTCCGCGAGACGACGCCGGACGACCTGCCGGACTGCGTGGCCCTCGACACCCAGGCCTGCGGCCTGGGCCGCGCGGCGCTGCTGGCCAGCCTGGCGGTACGGCAGGGCAGCCGCGCCTGGCACCTCGACGACGCCCGCGGCCGTGCCACCGGTTTCGTCATCGCGCGTGAAGGCCGTCGCGCCACGCAGGTCGGCCCGCTGGTCGCCGCCAGCGATGCCCAGGCGATCGCGCTGTTGCGTGCGGCGCTCGCGGCAACGCCCGGGCCGGTCTTCATCGACGTGCCCGACGCGCGCGAAGCGCTCTCGGGCTGGCTCATCGCACACGGCTTTCGCCTGCAACGTTCCTTCGTGCGCATGGCGCTGTGCGCACCGCTGCCGCCCAGCCTGGCCGAGGCGCCGTCCTCGCTTTTCGCCGTCGCCGGCCCCGAATTCGGATGAGTGCCTCCATGTCCTCCGACACCTTGCCTTCCCTCGTCGCACAGACACGCGCGCTGCTGCAGCGCGGCCTCGCCATTCCCGCGCACCCCCTGGCGCTCGATGCGCAGCGCCGGCTCGACGAGCGCCGCCAGCGTGCCCTGACGCGCTACTACCTCGACGCCGGGTCCGGCGGCCTGGCCGTGGGCGTGCACACCACGCAATTCGCGATTCGCGAAGCGGGGCTGTACGAGCGCGTGCTGTCGCTGGCCGCCGAAACCGCGCGTGAGTGGGCACCGGACCGCGAACTCGCCCTCGTGGCCGGCGTCTGCGGCCGCACGGCGCAGGCCGTGGCCGAGGCGCAGACCGCGCGCCGATTGGGCTATGGCGCCGTGCTGCTGAGCCTGGCGGCGATGAAGGGCGAGAGCGACGACGCGCTGATCGCGCATTGCGAAGCGGTGGCCGAGGTGATGCCGCTGATCGGTTTCTACCTGCAGCCCGCGGTGGGCGGCATGGACCTGGGCGCCGCCTTCTGGGCCCGTTTCGCGGCGATTCCGAACGTGGTGGCGATCAAGGTCGCGCCCTTCCACCGCTACCGCACGCTCGACGTGGTGCGCGGATTGGTCGCCGCGCGTGCCGAAGGGCGCGTGACGCTCTACACCGGCAACGACGACCACATCGTGCTCGACCTGGCCACGCCCTTCACCGTGATGCGCGACGGCGCGCCGGTCACGGTGCGCTTTCGCGGCGGCCTGCTGGGGCATTGGTCGGTGTGGACGTCCAAGGCGGTGCAACTCCTGGCGCGCTGCCGGCAGGCCGACGGCGCCCAGGTGCCGGCCGAGCTGCTCGCGCTGGACAGCCGCGTCACCGACTGCAACAGCGCCTTCTTCGACGTGGCCAACGACTTCCACGGCTGCATTGCCGGCTGCCACGAGGTGCTGCGCCGCCAGGGCCTGCTCGAAGGCATCTGGTGCCTGGACCCGCACGAGGGCCTGAGCCCCGGCCAGGCCGAGGCGATCGACCGCGTGTGCGCCGAGCACGCCGATCTCGCCGACGACGACTTCGTGGCCGCGAACCTCGCGCGCTGGCTGGCCTGATATCTGCACAGGCAAGACGCATGAACAAGCTTCGCAAGGCCATCGTGCACTACCTGCCCGCCGTGGGCATCTTCGTCGCCTTCATCGCGCTGTGGCAGCTCGCCGTGACGGTGTTCGACATCCGCGAATACCTGCTGCCCGGCCCCTGGGCGGTGCTGCAGGCGATGGGCAGCCACGAGATCCCGTGGCTCAGCCATGCGTGGATCACCGCGGTGGAGATCGTCGGCGCCTTCGTGCTCGCGGGCGCGGCGGGCGTGTTCCTCGGCATGGTGATCGCCTGGTCGCCGGGGCTGTCGCGCGCGCTCACGCCCTTCCTCGTCTTCGTCAACACGCTGCCCAAGGTCGCGATCGCGCCGCTGTTCCTCATGTGGCTGGGCTACGGCATCCTGCCCAACATGCTGATCGGTGCGCTGATCGGCTTCTTCCCGGTGGTGATCAACACCGCGGTCGGCCTGACGCAGATCGACCAGGATCTGGTGGACCTGGGCCGCGTGTTCAGTGCGCCGAAGTGGAAGGTCTTCGTCAAGATCCGCATTCCCAACGCGTACCCGTACATCCTCAGTGCCCTCAAGGTCACGGCCACCTCGGCCGTGGTCGGTGCCATCGTGGGCGAGTTCGTCGCCTCGCAGAAGGGCCTGGGCTACGTGATCATCACCACGCAGAGCAGCATGAACACGCCGGCCGCCTTCGCGGCGCTGGTGTGGATCTCGCTGCTGGGCCTGCTGCTCTACGGCGCCGTCGCGGGCCTGTCGCGCCTGCTCGCGCCGTGGGTCGAGGACAAGGCGTCGTGACGCTCTTCGAGTTCCCATCCCGCCCCCGCCTTCCCAGCCGAAAGGACGTTCCCATGCCCATGCGCCTCCCGACCTTGTCCGCCCTCGCCGCCGGTGCGATGGCGCTCGCCCTCGCCGCCACGCCCGCCTCGGCCCAGCAGCCGCGCGAGAAGTTCACGCTGGCCCTGAACTGGTTCGCGGTGGGCGACCATGCCGCCTACTGGGTGGCACTGGAGAAGGGCTACTACGCGCAGAAGGGCCTCGACGTGAGCATCGAGGCCTCCAAGGGATCGGGCGATTCGATTGCCAAGGTCGACACCGGCCGCGCCGACGTCGGCCTGGCCGACGCGGTGCCGATCATCTCGGCCACCTCGCGCGGGGCGCGCGTGAAGATCGTCGGCATGGTCTTCGACAAGACGCCGATGACCTTCTTCAGCCACGCGGACAAGCCTGTTCCCCAGCCGAAGGATCTCGAGGGAAAAACGATTGGGGCGCCTGCGGGCGACAGCCAGCGACTCGCTTTTCCCGCATTCGCCCGAATCAACAAGATCGACCCTTCCAAGGTGACCTGGGTGAACATCGAGCCGACGGCCAAGTACGCCTCGATCGCTGAGAAAAGGGTGGACGCCATTGCCGACTACACGACGGGTCAGCCGTTCCTCGAAAAGGCCATCGGCAGTGACAAGGTGGTCCGCCTGGCCTGGGCCGACTACGGCTTCGACCTGTACGCCATGTCGCTCATGGCCAGCGACAAGACCATGAAGGACAAGCCCAAGCAGCTCAAGGACTTCCTCGAGGCCTCGTACATGGGTTGGCGCGACGTGATGGCCAATCCGGACGAGGCGCTGGCCATCTACAAGAAGCGCGTGCCGGAGATCGACGTCGCCATCATCAAGGCCAACATGCTGCTGGGCTTCGAGCTGATGCGCACGAGAAACTACGCCGACCACGGCATCGGCTTCATCGACGACAAGAAGATGTGCGGCTCGGTCGACATCGTCAACACCTACATGGGCCTGCCCAAGAAGGTGGAGTGCAAGGACGTGTATGCCAAGGACTTCTTCACCAAGGTGGCGATGCCCCTGGCCGTGAAGTGAGCGCGTCGCCCGAGGAAAGACCCGGCATGCCCGCCAAGCCCCCGCCGAGCGCCCCGCGCGCGCTGATCGAAGTCGACCATGCTGGCATGGTCTATCAGGCCGAGAGCGGCCCGGTGGAGGCGCTGCGCGACATCTCGCTCACGGTGAACGAGGGCGAGTTCGTCGCGCTCGTCGGGCCCAGCGGCTGCGGCAAGTCGACGCTGATGCGTGCCATGGCGGGCCTGCGCCCGGTGACCAGCGGTGAGGTGCGGGTCGATGGCGTGCCGGTGGTCAAGCCGATTCCGAAGGTGGGCATGGTGTTCCAGGCCGCGCTGCTGCTGAAGTGGCGCAGCGTGCTCGACAACGTGCTGCTGCCGGCCGAACTGGCGGGGCTGGACCGCGAGAAGTACCGCGAACGCGCGCACGAGCTCCTCCAACTCGTGGGCCTGGGCGACTTCGCGTCCAAGCGGCCGGGCGAGCTGTCGGGCGGCATGCAGCAGCGTGCGTCGCTGTGCCGTGCGCTGGTGCTCGACCCGCCGATCCTGCTCATGGACGAGCCTTTCGGCGCGCTCGACGCGATGACGCGCGACGACATGAACCTGGAGTTGCTGCGCATCTGGGGCGAAGACCAGGCAGCACACGGCGGCAAGCGCAAGACCATCGTCTTCGTCACGCACTCGATCCCCGAGGCGGTCTTCCTGGCCGACCGTGTGGTCGTCATGTCGCCGCGGCCGGGCCGTGTCGCCAACATCCACGAGGTGCACATCGAGCGGCCGCGCACCGCGCAGACCCGCGCCTCGCAGGAGCTCGGGCGCATGGCCTTCGACATCTACACCGAGCTGTCGGGCAGCGCGGGCCGTGGCGACGAGGGTCGCGCCGGCCCGCACTGGTAGGCCGGAGCGGGCGCGATGGGCAGCAGCGTGGCGCCGCGTGTGCGCGTGGTGGCGGTCGATGGCTTCGAGTCGCCATACCGGCTGCGCCTGCCCTTCCGCTTCGGTGCGGTGACGATCACGGAAGGACGCCAGGCGATCGTGCGCGCCCGAGTGCGCTTCGAGGACGGGCGCGAGGCAGACGGTTACGCCGCCGAGGCCCTGGCCGCGAAGTGGTTCGACAAGTCGCCCGAGCTCAGTGATGCGCAGAACCTCGACCAGTTGCGCGCTGCGCTGGCGAATGCACGCGAGGCCTACCTCGCCGCCGGGTCGGCGACGCCCTTTGCGCTGTTCGCCGATCACTACCGGCCGTTGCAGGACGCCGGCCTGGCGATGGGCCTGCAGCCGCTGGTGTCGGCCTACGGGCCGGCGCTGCTCGACCGCGCGGTGTTCGATGCGTTGTGCCGCGACCGCGGACTGAGCTTCTCGCAGGGCATGCGGGTGAACCTGGCGGGCATGGGCGCGCATGCGGTGGTTCCCGAGCTGCAGGGCTTCGACCTCGATGCCTTCCTGGCGGCGCTGCAGCCGTTGCAGCGGCTGCACGTGCGCCACACGGTCGGGCTGCTCGACCCGATCGTCGCGGCCGACCAGGCTGCGGGCGAACGCGTCGGCGACGGGCTGCCGGAGACGCTGGAAGAAGTGGTCGCCGTGTATGGCAACCGCTACTTCAAGCTCAAGCTTTCCGGCCGCGGCGACGCGGACATGGACCGTCTGTGCCGCATCGCCGCCGTGCTCGACACGGTGCCCGGGCTGCAGCTGACGCTGGACGGCAACGAGCAGTTCGCCGACGCGCAGGCCGTCGCGGCCTTCTGGCAGCGCATGGCGGCCGAGCCGCGGCTGCGGAAACTGTGCGCCGCGACGCTGTTCATCGAGCAGCCGGTCGCCCGTGCGCGTGCATTGGCGCGTCCGATCGCCGATGCGGCGCTGGGCCGGCCGGTCATCATCGACGAATCGGACGGTTCGCTCGACGCCTTTCCGCTGGCGCGCTCGCTGGGCTATGCCGGCGTGTCGACCAAGGCCTGCAAGGGCTTCTACAAGTCGCTGGTCAACCTGGCGCGCTGCCGGCGCTGGAACGACGCGACGCCCGGCAGGCCGTACTTCATGTCGGCCGAGGACCTGACGACGCAGCCCGGCACGTCGCTGCAGCAGGATCTGGCGCTGGTGGCGCTGATGGGCATCGGGCACGTGGAGCGCAACGCCCACCACTTCATCGACGGCTTCGACCGCCGACCGGTGGAAGAGGCGGAGGCCTTCCTGCGCGCGCACCCGGACCTGTACCACCGCGTGGACTGGCGCGTGCGGCTGCGCGTTGCCGACGGCCAGATTGCTGTGGGCTCACTGGAGGCGCCGGGCTTCGGCACGTCGGTGTCGCCCGTCCTGGACGATTTGGCACCCCTGCCGGCTGCGGACTGGCCGCCGCGTGGCACGTCCGGCGTGGACTGAGTTGCTATGAAAAGGATAGCTTCTCACGCCCGCCAGCTGGGCGTTTCAGGCCTTTTTGGCTTGAAACTCGGCGGCGCCGCGCGCATCGAGGATGGCACGCGCGACCTCGACGAAGCCCGCCCCGCGTTCGCTCGGCGTGACGTAGCGCGGCAGCTGCGACAGGTGCGGCACGAAGCGCGCGATGTTCGCCACGCCGATGCTGTGCGGGAAGGCCTGGAACATGAGCTGGTCGTTGGTCGAGTCGCCGACGTAGGCCCAGCGGTCCATCTCGTCGTCGAGCGAGCGGCCCCAGAGCTCGCGCACGATCCAGCGCGCGCCCTCGAGCTTGTTGTGCTCGCCGTACCAGCCGTTGACGTGGATGCTGCTCACGGTGGCGTGCATGCCCTCGTGGCGCATGGCCAGCACCACTTTGTCGATCTGGGCATCGCTCAGTTGGGTGAACTCGCTGTGGTCGATCGCGATGTCGCATTCGCGGCCGGCCGAGTCGGTGGCGCGGCGCGCGCCGGGGATGTCGCGCTCGATCTGCGCCAGCACGGCCTGCATGCGCGCGAAGTTGGCGGCGCGCGTGGCGGCGTCCTGCTGGTAGCGCCGCGCCAGCGTGCCGTCGGCTTCACGCACCAGCGCCATCGCCCCGTTCTCCGGCACGATCGCGTCGACCGGCCAGGTGGCGGCAAAGCGTTCGCTCCAGCCCACGGGCCGGCCGGTGATGGGCACCACATGCAGGCCTGCGGCCTTCAACGCGCCCAGCGCCTGCACCACCTCGGGCGGCACGGCGCCGGCGGTGGTGAGCGTGTCGTCGATGTCGGTGAAGAGGCCCACCAGGCCGCGGCGCGCCTGGGCCGGCCACCCGGCCAGCGGCGCCATGCTGCGCGCGCCCATCAACCAGCCGTCTGCAAGGCCAGCCCGGCGTGCTCGCGCAGCGGGTGGAAATGGATCTTGGGGAAGCGCTCCTGCGCCAGCCGCACGTCGTAGGGCGAGGTGCACAGGTAGGCCAGCGTGTCGGCCGCGTCCTTGGCCAGGCGCTGCGGGTAGGCGTTGGTGAATTCGCGCAGCTCGGCCGGCGTGTCGGCCGTGATCCAGCGGGCGCCGGTGTACTGGCAGCCTTCCAGGCGCACGTCGGCGTCGTACTCGGTCTTCAGCCGGTGCTGCACGACTTCGAACTGCAGCTGGCCCACGGCGCCCAGCAGCATCGGACCGCCGACCTCGGGGCGGAACACCTGGATCGCGCCTTCCTCGCCCAACTGCGCCAGCCCCTGCTGCAGCTGCTTGGTGCGCAGCGGGTTCTTGAGGATCACCGTCATGAACAGCTCGGGCGCGAAGAAGGGCAGGCCGGTGAACTGCAGGCTCGCGCCGTCGGTGATGGTGTCGCCCAGCTGCACGCCGCCGTGCGTGGTGAAGCCCACGATGTCGCCGGCGTAGGCCTCTTCCACCGCCTCGCGCCGCTGGCTCATGAAGGTCACGACGCTGGTGGGCCGAAGCTCCTTGCCGGTGCGCTGCACCTTGAGCTTCATGCCCGGCGTGTACTTGCCCGAGGCCATGCGCACGAAGGCGATGCGGTCGCGGTGGTTGGCGTCCATGTTGGCCTGCACCTTGAACACCACGCCCGCGAAGTCCTTGTCGTCGGGCTGGATCTCCTTGGTGACCGGCTGGCGGTTGACCAGCGTGGTGCTGACGCGCGGCTGCGGCGGCGGCGCCAGGTCGACCAGCGCATCGAGCACCTCCATCACGCCGAAGTTGTTCACGCCGGAGCCGAAGAACACGGGCGTCTGCTTGCCGGCGAGGAAGGCCTCCTTGTCCCAGGCGGGCGAGGCGCCGGTGGCCAGCTCCATGCTCTCCATCGCCGCGTCGAACTCCGAGCCGAAGCGGGCGCGCAGCGTGTCGCGCTCGGTCAGCGGGATGGTCTCGAAGTCCTGCGGGCGGCGCTCGCTGCCGGATTCGAACACCGTCATCGCCTGCGTGCGCAGGTTGACGATGCCGCCGAAGGACTTGCCCTGGCCCACCGGCCAGGTCATGGGCACGCAGGGCATGCCCAGCTCGCGCTCCACCTCGTCGAGGATGTCCAGCGGCTCGCGCACCTCGCGGTCCATCTTGTTGACGAAGGTGATGATGGGGGTATCGCGCTGGCGGCAGACCTCGATCAGGCGGCGCGTCTGCGCTTCCACACCGTTGGCCGCGTCGATCACCATCAGCGCCGAATCGACCGCCGTGAGCACGCGGTAGGTGTCTTCCGAGAAGTCCTTGTGGCCGGGCGTGTCGAGCAGGTTGATGACATGCTCGCGGTAGCTCATCTGCATGACCGACGAGGCCACCGAGATGCCGCGCTGCTTCTCGATTTCCATCCAGTCGGAGGTCGCGTGCCGCGACGCCTTGCGCGCCTTGACCGAGCCCGCGATCTGGATCGCGCCCGAGAACAGCAGCAGTTTCTCCGTCAGCGTGGTCTTGCCGGCGTCGGGGTGGGAAATGATGGCGAAGGTGCGGCGGCGGCGGGTTTCGGCGGCGTAGGGGGAAGACACGGGGTTACTCCAGGCA
>JAFEEH010000166.1 GCA_018241185.1 Pseudomonadota bacterium
ACCACCAGGTGAATGTGGCCGACGTGCAGAAGGAGCTGGAGAAGATCGACGCCGAGGCCGAGCGCGACGCGATCCTCAACGACCTGCTGCAGGTGCCGATTACCGCGACGCCGAACTGGACCGACGCCGAGAAGCAGCAGGAACTCGACAACAACGTGCAGGGCATCCTGGGCTACGTGGTGCGCTGGATCGACCAGGGCGTGGGCTGCTCCAAGGTGCCCGACATCCACGACGTGGGCCTGATGGAAGACCGCGCCACGCTGCGCATCAGCAGCCAGCACATCGCCAACTGGCTGCTGCACGGCGTCGTCACCAAGGAACAGGTCAACGCCACCTTCGAGCGCATGGCGGCGGTGGTCAACCAGCAGAACGCGGGCGACCCGCTGTACCGCAAGATGGCCGGCAACTTCAAGACCAGTGCCGCCTACCAGGCCGCGCAGGACCTGGTGTTCAAGGGCGTCGAGCAGCCCAGCGGCTACACCGAACCCCTGCTGCATGCGTGGCGGCTGAAGGTGAAGGGCGCGGCCATCTGAACGCCCCGGGGCATGCACGACGACGGCACCTTCGGGTGCCGTTTTTTTGTCTGGAATGCTACGAAATCGATAGCTATTCGCGCCCGCTTCGCGGGCGTTGCAGCCGCTTTTCGCTTGAAAGGCTGCTCGCTCAACCGCCGCAGGCCGCACGCACGATGCGCTGCGTGGGGTTGGGCTGGGCGTCCTTGAACAGCATCGGCCGGGGCTTGTCGGCGTAGTCGGCCGTGAGGTGCGGGTCGCCACGCCATAGCGGCGCCATGTAGTAGGTGACGGCGCGGTATTCAGCCCGGCGCTCGGCGCAGCGGAACACCACCTGCGCGTCGTACGAGCGGTAGGGCACGCCGTCCCAGTTGTGGCGCAGGGCTGCGCGGCTGACGCGGATGTTCATGGTCTTGCCCTCGGCGTCGCGCGCCACGGCCACAGGGTCGACCTGCACGGTGTCGACCTCGGCCCGCTCCGGATTGCCGGTGACGGTGAACCAGTTGGATGGGGACTGCGCGAGGACCGCGGTGCCGACGAGCACGGCGGCCGGAAGAAGCGCTGCGAATCGCATGGTGGGCTCCTCCTCGTCGCGTTCGATGTGCCGGGATTGTAGGGAGGGGCGCCACGCCCTGCCGGGCCACGCCGTCCCGCCGCGGCGCCCCGCTCCTACAGGCGTGGGGGCGCGGTGCCGACCCGGGCGCGCCGCACGACCGTTAGCTTGAAGGCTCGCGCTGGCGATCTACCGCTCCTTGAAGCAGGGGTGCGATGAACGGCAGGGCGCCAGGGTCGGTCCGCCGGCCGTCGTTCCAATCGTTTTTCCCTTGAGGAGTCTTGTCATGAAGAAGTACATCGCCACTCTGAGCGCCGCTCTCGCCCTTGGCGCCACCGCCAGCATCGCCATGGCCCAGGGCACGCCGCCCAACACCACCTCGCCGAACCCCGCCACCGCGGCCGGCCAGCAGAACCCCGCCGGCGGCCCCATGGGCATCACCGGCGTCCAGCCCCAGAACCAGGGCGGCCAGATGAACAACAGTGGCAGCACCGCGCCCGCAGCCACCATGAGTGCGCAACCCGCCGCACCTGCCGCCGAACCGATGCGCCCCGCCCGCGCCGATCGCAACTGATGCGCGCCACGGCCCGCCGCTGCCGGTGGCGGGCCCGCAGAAGCAGGGGCATCGCGGTGTCCCTCCTCCTGCGCCACCGCTTTCCCGTCGATCTTTCCGCACCATGACCGCGTCCGTCATTTCCTCCCTCCCCTCGCCGGGCTGCCTGCGTGTGCGGGCTGGTGCCGCACTGGCCGTCAGCATGCTTTGCACGGCCGTCTGGGCAGCGCGCCCTGCAGCGGCGCCCCCGTCCAATCCGGTCGCGCCCGAAGTGGCGCACCTGGTCAAGCTCGCGGTGGCATCGCACGACAACCGCGGCCAAGCCTTCGCCGTGGTCGACAAGAAGAACGCGCGCGTGCATGTCTTCGCGCCCGACGGAACGCTGCGTGGCACATCGCCCGTGCTGCTGGGCCTGGCGAAGGGCGACGACTCGGTGCCCGGCATCGGTGAACGCCCGATGGCGCAGATCCGCCCGCACGAGCGCACGACGCCGGCTGGACGCTTCGCCTCCGAACCTGGCGTGAATTCGAACGGCGAAGACATCGTGTGGGTCGACTACGACGCCGCCGTATCGATGCATCGGGTGCGCACCGCCAACAAGGCCGACCGGCGACTCGAGCGCCTGGCCACGCCCACCATCGCCGACAACCGCATCTCCTACGGTTGCATCAACGTGCCGGCCGCCTTCTACGACGGCTATGTGAAGCCGGCGCTGGGCCGCACCCGCGGGGTGGTCTACGTGATGCCTGAAGCCGAATCGGCGGAGCGCCGCTTCCCTTTCATGCGCACACCGCCGGCCTCCTGAGCAAGCAGTCATCTGCGCGCACGTTCTTTTTTTCGCACGTGCTGAATCCGCTCGACGTGAGCAGCCGTATCGGCATCAAGCGCCCGACGGCGCCTCCGAACTGACGGCGGATTCCGCAGGTTGAACTCACGCAAGGAGAACTCCATGAAGAAGAAACTCGCGCTCGCATTGAGCCTGTCGGTGCTGCTCGGCGCCTGCGCCGGCGGCATGGGCATGCAGTCCAGCGGCGGCATGAGCAACCCGATGGTCGGCGGTGCGCCGATGTACCCGACCAAGGACATCATCGACAACGCGGTCAACTCCAAGGACCACACCACGCTGGTGGCAGCGGTGAAGGCTGCAGGCCTGGTCGACACGCTCAAGGGCCCGGGCCCATTCACGGTGTTCGCCCCTACCAACGCGGCCTTCGCCGCGTTGCCGCCCGGCACGGTCGACACCCTGCTCAAGCCCGAGAACAAGGGCACGCTGACCACCGTGCTGACCTACCACGTCGTTCCCGGCAAGCTCGACGCGAAGGCGTTGATGAACCTGATCGCCCAGGGCGGCGGCCGGGCCATGCTCAAGACCGCGAGCGGCGGCACGCTGACGGCGACCACCAACGGCGGGATGGTGATGATCACCGACGCCAAGGGCGGGACCGCCACCGTTACCACGGCCGACGTGTACCAGTCCAACGGCGTGATCCACGTCGTCAACAAGGTGCTGCTGCCGGGCTGATCGGCAGCGCCGCGACCCTCTAGCGGGAGCGCTCGGCTTCGGCGCGCAGCCAGCGCACGAAGTCGAGCGCGTCGGCGTTGCGCTCGCCGCGCCGCGACAGCTCGACGAACTGCCCGCGCTGCGACGAGACGCCATCGCCGAAGGGTGAGACCAGCCGGCCGTCGCGCACCAGGTCCTGCAGCAGCGGCAGCCGGCCGATGACCACGCCCTGTCCCGCCACCGCAGCGGCCACGGCATCGGTGTAGTGCGAGAAGCGCAGCGTGCTCTTCATGTGGAGCTCGCTCAGGCCCATGAGCTGCAGCCAGGGCTCCCAGTCGATCGTCGTGACGTCCCCCGACCGGTGGTCGTCGAGGGTGAGCAGCGCCTGCCCGGCCAGGTCGGCCGGCGTGCGCAGCGCCCGCGCCACCGAAGGCGCGCACAGTGGCACCACGGCTTCCTCGAACAGCGCCGGCCCATGGCCCAGCGCCAGGCCCTGCTCGATGCGCACGAAACGCACCGCCAGGTCGAGACGCGCGCGCTCGAGGTCGAGCACGTCGAGCGTGGCCGACACGCGCACGTCCACCTGCGGGTGAGCGGCCGTGAAGCGCGTGAGGCGCGGGATGAGCCACAACGACGCGAAGCCGGGCGTGCAGGTCATGGCCACCTGGCGCGTCGCAGGCGCCGCGCGCACACGTGCCGTGGCGTCGCGCAGGCGCTCCAGGCTGTCGCCCACGGCCCGCTGCATCACCTGGCCGGCCTCGGTCAGTGCGAGCGCGCGATGCCGCCGCTCGAACAGCAGCACGCCCAGGCTCGCCTCCAGCTGCTGGATCTGGCGGCTCACGGCCGATTGGGTGAGCGCCAGTTCGTCGGCCGCGCGCGTGAAGCTCAGCGTGCGCGCCGCCGCCTCGAAGCTGCGCAACAGCTCGAGCGGAGGCAGGTCGGCGACCGGCCGCGAAGGGGCTTTGGCATTCTCAGGATGCATGCGACGAGTTCCGAACGACCGCTCCAGCAGAGGCCGCCGATCACTATATTCATTCCATCGATGAATACCAAGGAGCCTGTCATGGCCCGTACCGCTTCCGACGCCGGCTTTCAGATGGACCTGCCGGCCCGAACCGTCCTGACCCTGCCCGATGCCGCCGGCATCGGCATCGAATGCCGCAGCGGCACGCTGTGGGTGACGCTGGACCACGATGCGCGCGACATCGTGCTCGAGCCCGGCCAGCGCTACGTGGCCGACGTGCACCGGCGCGCGCTGGTGTCGGCGCTGGGGCCGTCGTCGGTCGCGGTGTCGCATGCCCGGCCCGCCGCCTGGCCGCCCGGCAGTAGCGACGCACCCGCGGCGACCCGGTCGCCTGGGCGACTCGTGCCGCAGGGGTTGTCCCCGGCTTGACCCTGGGGCCGGTGGCGGCGAACGATCAGCGCCTTTCTCCGCTACCTGGAAACCCATGGATCACGTGCTCTACGAGGTCGACGACGCCGTCGCCACCCTCACGCTCAACCTGCCCGCCAAGCTCAACCCGATCGCCAAGCCGTTGCAGGAGGACCTGCGCGATGCCCTGGCGCGCGCCGCCGACGACCGCGCGGTGCGCGCCGTGGTGATCACCGGCGCCGGCAAGGCTTTCTGTGTGGGCGCCGACCTGAGCGCGATGCGCGAGCCGGCGGCGGGCAAGACGCTGGGCGACGACACTGCCGAGTGGATGCAATCGCTGAGCAACCCGCTCATCACCGCGATCCGCGCCATGCCGGTGCCGGTGGTCAGCGCAGTCAACGGACCGGCCGCCGGCGCCGGCGTGGGCCTGGCGCTGGCGGCCGACGTCGTGGTGGCCGCGCGCAGCGCCTACTTCTACCTGCCCTTCCTGCCCAAGCTGGGCATCGTGCCCGACCTGGGCTGCACCTGGTTCGTGCCGCGTCTTGTGGGCCCGGCACGCGCGATGGGACTGGCGCTGCTCGACGAGAAGCTCGATGCCGAGCGCGCCGCGCAGTGGGGCCTGATCTGGGCCGCGGTGCCGGACGACATGCTCACGCTCGAAGCGCACCGCACGGCGCGCAAGCTCGCGACGCTGCCGGCCCATGCGGTGGCCGAGGCGCGCGCGGCGTTTTCCAGCGCAGAGCGCCACACGCTGGCCGAGCAGTTGCACTACGAGAGCGAGCGCCAACGCCAGCTCGTCGGCGGGCCGGCGTTCAACGAGGGCGTGGCGGCCTTCCTGGGCAAGCGCGCGCCGGTGTTCCCGGGCCGCTGAACAGCCTTCTTTGCTCCTGATTTCATAGCTGCTCGCGCCCGACTGGCGGGCGCTGCGGGCCGATTTGGCTTGAAATCCAATGGCCCGCAGAATGGGGCCATGCCCACGCCGCCCACCGCCCGAGCCCCCGTCGATGTCGATCCCGCGCGCTGCCCGCTGTGCGGCCAGGGCAACGGCTGTGCCGAGGAGGCCGCACGCGCCACCGGCCAACCGCAGCCGCCCTGCTGGTGCATGACGGCCGATTTCCCGCCCCTGCTGCGCGACGCGGTGCCCGAGGCCGCGCGCGGGCGCGCCTGCATCTGCGCCCGCTGCGCTGCCGCCGCAGTGCCGGCCTCCACCCACGCCCTGCCATGACCGCTTCCAAGACCAACGCCTTCTACGCCCAGTCCGGCGGCGTGACCGCCGTCATCAATGCCTCGGCCTGCGGCGTGATCGAGACGGCGCGGCGCCACCCGGGCCGCATCGGCACCGTCTACGCCGGGCGCAACGGCATCCTGGGCGCACTCACCGAGGATCTGATCGACACCGCCGCCGAACCGGCCGAGGCCATCGCCGCACTGCGCTTCACCCCCGCGGGCGCCTTCGGCTCCTGCCGCTACAAGCTCAAGTCGCTGGAGAAGAACCGGCGCGAGTACGAGCGCCTCATCGAGGTGTTCCGCGCGCACGGCATCGGCTACTTCTTCTACAACGGCGGCGGCGACTCGGCGGACACCTGCTTCAAGATCAGCCAGCTCTCCGAGTCGATGGGCTACCCGCTGGCGGCCATCCACGTGCCCAAGACCATCGACAACGACCTGCCGCTGACCGACTGCTGCCCGGGCTTCGGCTCGGTGGCCAAGTACATCGCGGTGTCGACGCTCGAGGCTTCCTTCGACGTGCGCTCGATGGCCGCGACCTCGACCAAGGTCTTCGTGCTGGAGGTGATGGGCCGGCATGCGGGCTGGATCGCCGCCGCGGGCGGCCTGGTGGCCGACCACGGCATCCCGGTGGTGGTGCTCTTCCCCGAGATCGATTTCGACCGCGAAGGCTTTCTCGCGCGCGTCGATGCGCTGGTGAAGCAGCACGGCTACTGCACGGTGGTGGTGTCCGAAGGCTGCCACCACCCGGACGGCACCTTCTTGGCCGAGCAGGGCGTGCGCGACGCTTTCGGCCATGCGCAGCTCGGCGGCGCCGCGCCGGTGGTGGCGCAGATGGTGAAGGAGGCGCTGGGCCACAAGTTCCACTGGGCGGTGGCCGACTACCTGCAGCGCGCGGCGCGGCACATCGCCTCGCGCACCGACGTCGAGCAAGCCTACGCCGTGGGCCGGCGCGCCGTCGAACTCGCGCTGGACGGCGAGAACGCCGTGATGCCCACCATCGAGCGCACCGACGATGCACCCTATGCCTGGCGCATCGGCACCGCGCCGCTGGCCCAGGTGGCGAACACCGAACGCAAGATGCCGCGCGACTTCATCACCGAGGACGGCTATGGCATCACCGAGGCTGCCAAGCGCTACCTCCGCCCCTTGATCGAGGGCGAGGACTACCCCGCCTACCAAAGCGGATTGCCGGTGTACGCCACGCTGCGCAACACGGCGGTGCCCCGCCGGCTGCCCGACTTCACGCCGGGCTGAGCCCCCCGGGGGTGCGAGTCAGGCCGCCAGCGGCGACAGCGCGCCTTGCTCCGGCGGCGCACCGGCACCGTCGGTCGAGGCGGCAAGCGTCTGGGTGTCGGGCGTGGCGTCGACGGCCTTGGGCGGCTCCGCAGGGGCGGGCGGCGTCTCCTGCGGACCTTCCCGCTGCTGAGTCACCACCTGGTGGATGAACTGCAGCTTGCCCACCGCGGCGCGCGGCAGCACGAAGGGGTAGAAGTCGGGCTGGCCCATGCTGCGCGAGAGCTCGTTCAGCACATTGGTCAGGCGCACCCAGCCATTGAGGAAATCAAGAAATTTCGCGGCGTCCGGGTGCTCCGGCTGCCACAGGTCGGTGGGCTCGAACAGGTCGCTCGTCAGTTCGACGTTCGCCGCATCGATGCCGAAGCTCAGCGCCGTGTCGGCCGTGTCGGCCATGTGCAGGTAGTGGGCCCAGGTCTCGGCCCAGTCCTCCCACGGGTGCGTGCTGGCGTAGCTGGTGACGTAGCGCAGCGCCCAGTCGGGCGGCGGCCCGTTCTCGTAGTGGATCTGCAGCGCGGTGGCGTAGTCCAGCGTCTCGTCGCCGAAGAGCTGGCGGAAGCCGTCGAGCCAGGGCGAGCCCTGGATCAGGATGTCCCAGTAGAAGTGGCCGATCTCGTGACGGAAATGGCCCACCAGCGTGCGGTAGGGCTCGCGCATCTCGGCCCGGATGCGTTCGCGCACGGCATCCTCCGCCTCCTCGGCGTTCAGCGTCACCACACCGTTCTGGTGCCCCGTCATCACGTGGTGCTGGCCCGGCACGCTGCTGAGGAAGTCGAAGGTCATGCCGTGGGCCGGATCGGAAAAGCGCGTGTGCACCGGCAGGCCGAGTGCGAGCAGTTGCGAGATCAGGCGGCGCTTGGCCATTTCCAGCTTGCGCCACAGCACGTCGTTGCCCTCCACCGTGAGGTCGGGGATGGTGCGGGTCGTGCTGCAGGCGAGGCAGAAGCCCTCGGCCAGGTCGGCCGCATGGTCGCCGGTGCCGCCGGCCTCGGGCAGCAACGGCACCATCCAGTTGCAGCCGGCGGCCGTGGTGAAGTTGGCGCATCGCCTGTACCGCGGGCCCCGGGTGTCGCCGAAGACGGTCCAGGTCTCGTCGGCCGGGGTGTCGATGGCAACGTCTGCGTTCGCATCGCCACCGGCGGCCGGCGCCGGCGCGAGCGGCATGACGCCCAGCCGCTCGATCACGTAACCCAGGGGCGTGCCGCAGGCCAGGCAGCGGCTGTTGCCGAGGTAGACCGGGCGCCCGCACTGGCAGACATAGGCGCGGGTGACGGTCGGGGCACTGAGTTCTTCGGCAAGCGTGGGCGCGGCCGCGGCGTCGGCCGGGTCGGAGGAGGCGTTCATGGCGAGGGGTTCCCTAGATGTTGTGTCGACGTTGTCCGAGGCAGCCGCGCGGCGTGCACTGCGCGCGCGGCTGCCATGCGTGGCGCATTGTGGACTTCGCCGCCGCGCGGCCCGCCACGATGAAGCCCGATATCCTTGTAGGACCGCCTCCCCGCCACGATGACCGACCCGCACCACGCCCAGGCCCCGCTCCAAACCCTGCGCGAGCGCTACGGCGAGCGCTACCGCTGGCTGCTGCTGGTCTCGGTGATGGTGGGCGTGATGGCATCCATCATGTCCTCGACCATCGTGAACGTGGCCATCCCGGGCATGAGCCAGCACTTCCACCTCGGCCAGGAGCGTGCGCAGTGGGTGAGCTCGGGCTTCATGGTGGCGATGACGGTGTCGATGCTCACCACGCCGTGGCTGCTGTCGCGCTTCGGCTACCGCCGCACCTACTCGGGCACGATGGTGCTGCTGCTGGCCGGCGGGCTGCTGGGCGGCCTGGCCGACAACTTCTCGCTGGTGCTGGTCGCGCGCGTGGCCGAAGGGCTGGCCGCGGGCGTGGTGCAACCGATCCCGGCCATCATCATCCTGCGCGCGTTCGAACCGCACGAGCAGGGCCGCGCGAGCGGCATCTTCGGCATGGGCGTGGTGCTGGCGCCGGCCATCGGCCCGAGCATCGGGGGCGTGCTGGTCGATCTGTTCGGCTGGCGCTCGATCTTCTTCATGGTGGTGCCCTTCTGCCTCGCGTCGCTGTGGCTGTCGTGGAAGTTCGTGCCCGTCACCGCGCCGGGCGGCGCCACCGCCACGCGCGGCCAGCAGCTCGACTGGCGCGGCATGCTCATCGCGACCGTGGGCACGCTGTGCCTGCTCAACGGCCTGGTGGAACTGCGTGGCGACGCGCCGCTGCAGGCCGCCGTGCTGCTGGTGCTGGCGGCGGGAGCGCTTGGGTCGTTCATCGTTTGGCAGCGGCGCATGGCCGCGACTGGTGGCGCGCCGCTCATGAACATGACCCTGTTCGGCTACCGCCAGTTCGCGATGGGCAGCGTGGTGGCCTTCATCTACGGCACGGCACTGTTCGGCTCGACCTACTTGCTGCCGGTGTACATGCAGGTGGCCTTGCACCTGTCGGCTTCGCACGTGGGCACCATCATGCTGCCGGCCGGCATCGTGCTGGCCTTCACCATCGCCGGCGTGGGCCGGCTGGCCGACCGTCAGCCGACCTGGCTGCTCGTGAGCATCGGGCTGGCGCTGCTGGCGACTTCGTTCTCATTGATGCTGCTGCTGGACCTGCAAAGCACGCTGTGGCTCCTGGTGGTCTTCGCCATCGTGGGGCGCATCGGGCTGGGATTCATCCTGCCTTCGCTCAACCTCGGCTCGATGCGACCGCTCGCGAAGCCGTTGATTCCGCAGGGCGCGAGCGCCATCAGCTTTCTTCGCCAGCTCGGCGGCGCGGCGGGCGTGAGCCTGTGCGCCGTGGTGCTCGAATGGCGGCTGGCGGCGCACGGTGACTCGCTCGCCAACCCCGCCACCAGTCCGGCGCGCCTGGCGGCCTTCAACGAAGTGTTCCTGATCCTCGCGGCGCTCTGCGGGCTGGCCTTGTGCGCCGCATGGCAGTTGCGTACCACCGCTTCGGGATCGCCTCCTACCCCTGGGTAATCCCGATGCCCGCGCATGCGCCTTCTCGCGTCCAATTGTTATCAATTGTAAATAAACGAAAGAGAAGGTATGCAGCGCAGAAGTTTCCTGGCCGCCGGCGTGGCCGGCGCGGGCCTGGCGTGGGCCGGTGCAGCGCAGGCCCAGCAGGCGGCCGCCGAGGGCGACATCGTGCTCGGCCAGACCGGCATCCTGAACGGCCCCCTCGGCGCCCCGATCCGGGTGGTGCTGGCCGGCGCGCAGCTGGCCTTCGACGCGGTGAATGCCCAGGGCGGCGTGAACGGCCGCAAGGTGAAGATGGTGTCGCTGGACGACGACCTCTCGCCCGAGAAGGCCGTGGCCAACTACGAGAAACTGCTCGGCGAGCACCGGGCCTTTGCCTTCTTCTGCTGCGTCGGCTCGGCCACGACCGCCGCCGCGGCCAAGGTGCTGACGCAGAGCGGTGCGCCGATGGTGGGGGGCTACGCCGTCTCGGATTCGGCACGCGACAAGGCAGGCGGGGCCGCCTATTTCGTGCGCGCCACCTTCGCTCGCGAGGCGCAGGCGCTGGTGCAGCACCTCACGACCATCGGGGTCAACCGCATCGCGGTGGCCGCACTGGACAACCCCGGTGGCGCCGAGGTGGTGAGGCTGGTCGAGGCCGCCCTGGCCACGCACCAGCTGCAGGCCGTGACCTCGGTGGCCGTGAAGGGCGACGCATCGACCGCCGCCGCCGCCGGCAAGACGCTGGCCGACAGCAAGGCGCAGGCCGTGATCATGTACCTGGGCGGCACCGTGGGCGGCGAGGTGATGAAGGCCACCGCGGCTGCGGGCGGGCGCAGCACCATGTTCTACGGCATGTCGATCGTGCCGGGCGACGTGACCGCGAAACTGGTGGGCAACCAGACCAGCGGCCTGGCCATCTCGCAGGTCGTGCCCTACCCCTGGAGCGACGCCGATGCGCAGACGCGCGACTACCGTCAACTGGCCGAGCGCTCGCAGGTGCCGGTCGGCTACCTGAGCTTCGAGGGCTACGTGAACGGGCTGGTGATGGTGGAAGCGCTCAAGCGCACAGGCCGCGAGCTGACGCGTCCCCGCCTGCACGCGGCCCTCAAGGCCATGCGCATGCGGGTGGCAGGCATGGACGTGGACTTCACGGGCAGCGGCAACACCGGCTCGCGCTTCATCGAGATGGTGCGGGTGACGCAGGACGGCAAGTTCCTGCGCTGACGGACGCAGGCGCCTCTGGAGGGCGACGACGCGCGGCTGCGTGTCTAATCGGCCTCCATGTGCCAATTGCTAGGGATGAACTGCAACACCCCGACCGACGTGCAGTTCAGTTTCACGGGGTTCGCGCAGCGCGGTGGCCGCACCGACCACCATGCCGACGGCTGGGGCATCGCCTTCTTCGAGGATCGCGGCCTGCGGCATTTCGTCGACCACCAGCCGGCCTGCGAGTCGCCGGTGGCCGAGTTGATCCGGCGCTACCCGATCAAGAGCCGCAACGTCATCGCCCACATCCGCAAGGCGACGCAGGGCGAGATCAACCTGCAGAACTGCCACCCCTTCGTGCGCGAGCTGTGGGGCCGCTACTGGGTGTTCGCCCACAACGGCGACCTGAAGACCTTTCGCCCGCGCCTGCACGGCAACTTCCATCCCGTGGGCAACACCGACAGCGAGCACGCCTTCTGCTGGATCATGCAGGAGCTGGCCAAGTCGCACGCCGGCGTGCCGACGGTCGAGGAACTGACGCTCACCCTGCGCGAACTGGCGCCCCGCATCGCGCAGCACGGGACCTTCAACTTCATGCTGAGCAACGGCCAGGCGCTGT
The DNA here is from genome assembly GCA_018241185.1 of Pseudomonadota bacterium. Taxonomy (GTDB): domain Bacteria; phylum Pseudomonadota; class Gammaproteobacteria; order Burkholderiales; family Burkholderiaceae_C; genus Xenophilus. Next base: position 11,807 of record JAFEEH010000166.1, read on the forward strand.
GGGCCCATGCGTCGACGCACCTGTGGTCGATCGAGCGACAGCATCCGTTCGACCAGGCGCAACTCAAGGACGAGGACCTGCGCATCGACTTCGCGCAGCACACCACGCCCGATGACCGCGTGGCCGTGGTCGTGACGGCGCCGCTGACCACCAACGAGACGTGGAAGCCCTTCGCGCCCGGCGAGCTGCGGGTGTTCCGCGAAGGCCGACAGGTCGACTGAGCCTGGCCGGGCCGGGCCGAAGCGCCAGGAAACAGTTCACCGCCGGCGGGCCCTCGCGCTCGCCTGGCACGGTGGCGGCATGCCACCGTGCCTGCACCGCCGGCCGCATGTTGCGCGCACGCCGCACATCGATACGCATTGGCGCCCGTCCATCGCCTTCGGCCGAAAAGTACAGAACGGCCAGCCCATCTGGATTAACAATAATGTTTCTCATTTGAATTGTTACTTGGGCCTGCCATGCCATCGTTCCCTCATTCCGCACCCCGCCCCCTGGCCGTGGCAGCGTTCCTCACCCTGCAGGCGCTCGCCGCCAGCGCCCAGACGGCCGCCGATCCGGCCGCGACCGCACCGGCACCTGCGGCGTCCGGCACGCTGTCGACGGTGACCGTCGAGGCCAGCGCCGACGCCTCGGCCGAGGGCCTGGCCAAGCCCTTCGCCGGTGGCCAGGTCGCCCGCGGCAGCCGCATCGGCGTGCTGGGCAACCTGGACATGATGGACACGCCGTTCAACACCACCAGCTACACCCAGGAACTGATCGCCAACCAGCAGGCGCAGAGCATCGGCGACGTGCTGCTCAACGACGCATCGGTGCGCTCGGCGCGCGGCTTCGGCAATTTCCAGCAGGCGTATTTCATCCGCGGCTTCCAGGTGTTCTCGGACGACGTGGCCTACAACGGCCTGTACGGCCTGGTGCCGCGGCAGTACATGGCGACGGAATTCGTCGAGCGCGTCGACGTGTTCCGCGGCGCCAACGCGTTCCTCTCGGGCGCCAGCGGCGGCGCGGTGAGCGGCAGCGGCATCGGCGGCCTGATCAACGTGGTGCCCAAGCGCGCACCCAACGAGCCGCTGACCGAGGTGACGGTGGGCGCCCAGAGCGGCGGCCAGGCTTCGGTGGCGGTCGACCTCGCGCGCCGCTTCGGGCCCGACCAGTCGACCGGCATCCGCCTGAACGCGGTGCGCCGCGACGGCGACACCGCGATCGACGGCGAGAAGCACACGCTGAGCGCCCTCGCCCTGGGGCTGGACTGGCGCAGCCGCGACGTGCGCCTGTCGGCCGACTTCGGCTACCAGAACGACCAGCAGAAGTCGCCGCGGCCGAGCGTGACGCCGACCGCGAACACCAGCCTGCTGCCCACCGAAGTGGCACGCGCGCCCAAGGCCGACACCAACTTCGCCCAGCCCTGGACGTACTCCAACAGCCGCGACACCTTCGCCACCGCACGCGGCGAAGTCGACTTCACCGACAGCATCACGGGCTGGGCCGCGCTGGGCATGCGCCGCAGCACCGAAGACAACGTGCTCTCGCCGACCACGCTGACCAACCTCTGGGGCGACACCAGCGGCTACCGCTTCGACAACGCGCGCAAGGACCGCATCACGACCGGCGAAGTCGGCGTGCGCGGCAAGTTCACGACCGGCCCGGTCACGCATGCCGTCACGCTGTCGGCCTCGCAGTACGAATCGAAGTCGCGCAACGCGTACGACTTCTTCGGCTTCGGCCTGACCAACAACATCTACGTGCCCCGCCCGTCGCTGGAACCCACGCACTTCCCGGCGTACACGAGCGGCGGCGGCCTGCTGTCCGATCCGCAGGTCACCGAACGCGTCAAGAACGCCAGCGTGGCCGTGGCCGACACGATGGGCTTCGCAGGCGACCGCGTGCTCGTCACCGTCGGCGCGCGGCGCCAGAAGATCGAGACCTTCGGCTACGGCTACGACGACGGCGCCCTCACCAGCTCGTACAGCAAGAGCAAGACCACGCCCGTCGCAGGCATCGTGTTCAAGGCGACGCCGAACGTGTCGGTCTACGCCAACTACATCGAGGGACTGGTGAAGGGCGACACCGCGCCCAACGTGACCGCGGCCGGCGCGCGCGTGCTCAACGGCGGCCAGGTCTTCGCGCCCTATGTCTCCAAGCAGAAGGAGATCGGCGTCAAGTACGACGGCGGCAGCTTCGGCGGCGCGGTGGCCTTCTTCGACATCAAGAAGCCGACCTACGCGCTCGTGAGCTCGAGCTACCGCCAGGACGGCGAGCAACGCAACCGCGGCCTGGAGTTCACCGCCTTCGGCGAGCCGGTCAAAGGCCTGCGCCTGCTGGCCGGCCTGACCTTGCTCGACCCCGAACAGCGCGGCAGCGTGCTGCCGGGCAACACCAACGGCAACGACGTGATCGGCGTGCCCCGGCGCATGCTCAACCTCGGTGCCGAGTGGGACGTGCCGGGCGTCAGCGGCCTGTCGCTCAACGCACGCATCATCAACACCGGCAAGCAATACGCCGACGCCGCCAACTCGCTGACGGTGCCGAGCTGGACGCGCCTGGACGTCGGCGCGCGCTACCTCATGGACATCGGCAACAACCGCACGCTCACCTTGCGCGCGCGCATCGACAACCTCACGAACCGTTCCTACTGGGAGTCGGTGGGCGGTTATCCAGGCGCCAACTACCTGGTGCTGGCCAGGCCGCGCACCTTCGCGCTGTCGGGCACGGTCAACTTCTGAGCCAGACCGCTGCGGGGCCGTTCAGCCGCGCCCCACGACGCGCGCCAGCGCCACCAGCGCAGTCGCCATCCACAGCGCGCCCATGAGCTGGAGGGCCGAACCTAGCCAGCGGCGCATGCCCGCGCGCTCCCTGCTCGCATCGTCGGTACGACGCAAGCCGGGGCCCACCGGGTGCAGGCAACTCGTGAGCCAGGATGGCTCGTGCCCCGTCAGCCGCAGGCCCCGGCATGTGATCAGCCAACCCGCGGCAGCGGCGATCAGGCAGGCACCCACGCCCTGGGCGCACAAGGCACCGTAGACGATGCGCGGCCAGGCCGCGAGGTCGAACAGACAGGCATTCATGACGCACCGCCCCTGCGAGGGCCTTCGATCGACACCTTGGTCTTGACCTTCGCGGTCATCGGCACGTCGGAGTTACAGCCCGCTCGCATCGTCATCGGGCAGGGCGCCGTTGTCTCCACTTCTCGCGGTCGGTGCACCAGAGCGCATCACGGCAAGCTGTCGATTGATGACGGACGGATCGAGAGCTGGCTCCGACGGATCCGAGGCCCGCCCTCCGGTGGCGATGTGGTCCATCACCCGTTCGTATTCCGCGGTGTCCCGCGCTGGCCACTTCGTGGTCTGCATATCCTCTCCCTTCGCCGGCACACGGTGCTGCCGGCACAGCCAACACTGTACGAACACAGCGCCGCCATTCCTACACATAGAACTATGTGGTTGTGGCGAAAGCGTCCTGGGAAAAAAGTAAGCGCGTTGCAGCGAACGCGCAACGCATCACAATGCGCCGACAAGAACAGAATGAGGGAGGTCAGTCGTGTATCACGTCCTGATCATCGAGGACCATTCGATCGTCGCGCACGCGGCGGCGGACAAGATCAAGGCCAGCCCGCTCGCGCCCACCGTCGAGATGCGGGCCACTGCGGACGAAGCGCTGAGCGCCCTGCGGGCGGCGCCCGGGAAATGGGACCTGATCCTGCTTGACCTGGAAGTGCCGGGCGCGACCGGCCTGTCGCTGGCTTCGGACATCTCGCGCATGGGGCTGGCCGCCCGGACCTGCGTGCTGACCGCCTCGGAGCGCACGGACTACGAAGCGCAGATCGCCGCGATGGGCTTCCAGGGGTACCTGCTCAAGGGTGGTGGCCTGCCCGTCGAGACGCTCCAGCAGGATCTGCTGCGCGTGGTCGCGGGCGAGAAGGTGTTCCGCTCATCAGGCCACAAACCGGCGGCCGACGCGCCGCGCCTCACGCGCCGGCAGGCGGAGTGCCTGGGGCTTGCAGCGGGCGGCCTCACCACCAAGCAGATCGCGAGCGAACTGGACCTTCACCCCGGCACTGTCGACCGCTACATCCACGGCGCGCTGCTCGAGCTGCGCTGCAGCTCACGTGCACACGCCATCGCACGCGCGATAGAACTCGGCCTCATCGCCGCCGTTCGAGGCTGAGACTGGCGATGGCGCCCAAGGACACATCATCCGTGCTGCTCACGGTCAGCGCGGCACATCGTCACGTGGCCATGCGCCAGTTTTTCATCCAGCAGATCGTGACCTGGGTGACCGTGCTGGCCTTGCTCGTCGCCCACATCGGTGCGCCCTCGCCGCCGTCCGGCATCGGCATGTGGTTCCTGGCGTTCGTCATCACCTGGCTGCTGCGGATGGCGCTGTTCTACCCGCTCTATCGCATCGCGCCGGCAGAGTTGGCCACTCGCCAGGTCTTGCGCTGGCTGCCCCTGCTCACGGGGCTCATGGGCAACGCCTTCTGGATCTGGACCATCCCGCGCTTCTCGGGGCCCGACATGGTGATGCAGCAGCTCATCATGGGGGCGGGGTTTTTCTGCATCTCCATCGCCATGACAGGCATGTGGCCGGTGACACCCCTCACATCCCTCAGCTACTACGTGGTTCTGTGGGGCACCTTCTCGTATCACCTTTGGGCGCAGAACCACACCTGGTGGCCTGCAATCTTCGCGCTGAACGTCCTGGTGGCCGTGATGCTGATCGAATATGTTCAGTCTTCGATCGGGCAGGTACAGGCACAGATTAGGAGGAAGGAACTGGACGACGCGCACGAAGAGTTGAAAGCCCTGAAGGACCAGGCCCTGGCGGAACTGGCGCACCGCTCGTCTTACTTCCGGTACGCATCGCACGACTTGCGCCAACGTCTCTACGCCATCCGGCTCTGGGTGTCATCGGCGATGACGGCTGCCCAGGGCCATCGAACAGACGCCGTCGCCTTGTCCAGAATCGCCGAGCAGGTCGACGATCTGGAAGGCTACTTCAGCAAGATCCTGGACTACGCACGCATGGAAGCCGTCGAGCTTTCAGTGCAACCAACGGTGACGCGCGTGCAGGCCATCCTGCAGCGCCTGGATCTGCGTTTCGAGCACCTTTCCATCGACCACCGCGTCGATCTGCGCGTGCGGCCCAGCCCCTTCAGCATCCTCGTCGACCAGGGCATGCTGCTGCGGATCATGGAGAACCTTGTCGAAAACGCGGTCGCGCACTGTCGCAATGCCGTACTGGTGGGCGCGCGGCGGCGAGGCCCATCACTCTGCCTCGATGTGATCGACGATGGCCTGGGCATTCCGTCGGCAGCTCAGGAGCGCATCTTCGAGCCGTACTACCAGCACCCGGCCGGGAAGGGCAGCCGCCACGGCGTCAGACGGGGAGCGGGCCTGGGCTTGGCAATCGTCAAGGAATTGGCGCAGCAGATGAACGTGACCATCGAGCTCACCTCGTTTCCGGGTTCGGGCACACGTTTCCGGGTCGTGGTGCCATGCACCCCATACCACGCCTTAGCGGACGATTCCCACGACACCGCAACGGGCGCGCCGGTGTGACCCCGATCCGGGCGAGTTCGCCCGCTGACGCTCTCTTTTCGATAGCTGCCCGCGTAAGTGGGACGGGCGCTAGCGGCCCTTTTGATTCAAAAGCTTCTCCAGCGCATCGACGAACATCGCCGGCACGTCGAAGCCGGTCTGTTCGGTGATTTCCTGGAAGCAGGTCGGGCTGGTCACGTTGATTTCGGTCACGGCGTCGCCGATCACATCCAGCCCGATCAGCAGCAGCCCGCGCGGCGCCAGCTTCCTGCCGATCGTCTCGGCGATCTCGCGGTTGCGTTCGGTCAGCGGTTGCGCCACGCCCAGCCCGCCGGCGGCCAGGTTGCCGCGCACCTCGGTGCCCTGGGGGATGCGCGCCAGCACGAATGGCGCCGGCGTGCCGTCGATGATGAGGATGCGCTTGTCGCCGTTGACCACGTCGGGCACGAAGCGCTGCACCATGATGGTCTCGGCGCCGTTCTTGTTGAGCGTCTCGGTGATGGAGCCGAGGTTCAGCCCGTCCTCGCGCACGCGGAAGATGCCCATGCCGCCCATGCCGTCGAGCGGCTTGAGGATGATGTCGCCGTGCTCGGCGTGGAAGTCCTTCACCGCCTCGGCGCTGCGCGTGACCAGCGTGGGCGTCACGAACTGCGGAAACTCCATGATCGCGAGCTTTTCGGGGTGGTCGCGCAGC
>JAFEEH010000167.1 GCA_018241185.1 Pseudomonadota bacterium
CTGGCGTTGGGCAGGATCTGGGCGAGCGCATGCGCGATCGCGGCCTGCTGCAGGGTGCGGCCATCCAGGCCCGCGAACGAGGCCGGGATGGGTGCCGCCTTCACCGCCGGCACCGCGTCGATGCCGTGCAGCAGGCGTTCGCCCCGCTCGGCCTTGGAGACCGTGCTGAACCACAGCCCATGCCGCTGCGACCACGCCTGCGCCAGCGCGACCAGGCCGCGCACGTCGCCGCGCAGCAGTTCCAGTTCCAGCTCGCACACCGGCGCCTCGCGCAGCGCACCGTCGGCACCGTGCGCACGGATGCGGCCGGCGTCGAGCGCGAGTTCGACCGTCGCGCCGCCGCTGCGCACCTCGCGCGTCAGTCGCTCGATGTCGGTGGCGTAGCTCTCGCGCAGCGGCCCGTCCGCATGGCGCAGGACAGCCAGCAGGCGGTCGCCGACCGGTGTGCCGGCGTGCAGCTGCGGGTCGGCTGTCGGCGCGTCGCCTTGCGCCTCGGTACCGAGGTCGACGTTGTGCTCCCAGCGCTGCAGCGGTCCGTCGCCGGTCGCCTTCACCGTCTGCACCCAGCGCGGTCCCTCCTTGCGCAGGCGCAGCACCATGCCTGCCGCGGCAAGCGCACCGCCCGGCGTGTCTACGTAGCGCGCCCGCAGCCGCGTGCGCTGCACGGCGCCGCGGCGCATCGCCGCCTCGACGGCCTGGAGCCGCTCGGGCGGAATGCAGAACTTGAACTCGATTTCCATGGAATGCCGGCGACGCTGATCGCACGATGCTCGCACAGGCAGCCAGGCGGGAGTTTGATACAGATCGATCTGCGCGGCGTTGGCCCATGGGGGCGCGCGGCATTGGCCGACGCAGCGGACCTCCTGCGACAACCACACTGTTGCGCCCTTCCCTCTGCCACCCTTCGCCATGCGCCTTAAAGCCACCAACCTGCTGCGCGTCAGCAACGAACAGCCCTGCCCCGTCGTCGCCATGCTCCGCCCGCGCAGCGGCCTGGCGCAATGGATGGTCAGCGAGCGCTACGAACTCAAGCCCTGGGTGCCGACCATCGAGTACACCGACCCGTCGGGCAACCTGTGCCAGCGCTTCACCGTGCCGGCCGGCGGCATGTGCATCGAGGTCGAGGTGGTGATGGAGGTCGAGGAGGCCCTGGCCGTCGCGCCCGATGCGCCGCCAACGCCGGTGGACCAATTGCCCGACCACGCCCTCATGTACCTGCTGCAGAGCCGCTATTGCCCGTCGGACAAGATGGAAGACCGCGCGCGCGAGATCGTGAAGGGGCTGCAACCGGGCTATGCGCAGGTCGAGGGCATCCGCCGCTGGATCCACGAGAACCTGAAATACGAATACGGCGTGAGCGACGCCAGCACCGACGCGCTGGGCACCCTGGCGCACGGCGCCGGGGTGTGCCGCGACTTCTCGCACGTGGGCATCGCGCTCACGCGCGCACTGCACATCCCGGCACGCCAGGTGGTGGGCTACCTGCACGAACTCGATCCGATGGACATGCACGCCTGGTTCGAGGCCTTTCTCGACGGCCGCTGGTACACCTTCGATGCCACGCAGGGCGAGGCGCGCGGCGGCCGCATCGTCGTGGGCTACGGCCGCGACGCGGCCGACGTGGCCTTCATCTCCAACTACGGCCCGCTGGAGATCGACGAGATGCAGGTGAAGGTGACGCGGGTCGACCAGCAGGCTTAGAAAAGAGGCGCCGCACGCACGACGCCTCAAGGCGCTGGAACGCTCAGTTCCAGCCGCGGTGCCAGCCGTAGCGCGGGTGGTACCAGCCCCAGCCGTAACGCGGGTGGTAGCGCCATGCATAGCCCGGCGCCGGCATGGCGTAAGTCGGCTCGACGTACACGACACCCGGAGGCGGTGCATAGCGTTCGATGACGACCGGCGGCGCGGGTTCGACCGCCACGGGCGGCGGCGGCCGATGGTGGACTGGCGGAGGAGGCGGTGGTGCCACTACGCAGCCGCCGAGGACCAGTGCGAGGAGGCCGGAAGCGGCCAGTGCCAAACGAGGTCTGTGTGTTGTTGTGGGTCTCATGGCTCGATGAAGTTGAAACGCAGAAGGCCGGGCGACGTCGAGGCGACGCGCTGCCGAACCGATCCGCTGTCGTTCAACGCACACCGCACACGCGCGATGACAGCGGGTGTGTCAACGTAGGTATCGGGTTGTTGTCGTCCCGCAGCGCGACATGTGAACGAGCCGGCCAGTGGTCATGCCCCCGTCAGCTTGTCACGGGCGCAACGCCTTGCGGTGCATGCGGCGCGACGCGCGCACGGCCTTGCGCTGGCGCTTCTGCCAGCCCGACACCACCGCACTCGCGACCGTCGCGGCGCCCAGCCACAGCAGCTGTTTCATGAGCCCTTCGGTCGCACGCTGCACGCGCGCGTCGATCTCGGCCTGCGCTGCCGCCGTGCGGGCGAGCGCGGCATGGTCGGGCACGTCGGTGACGACCGGCGCCGCGCCGGCGGCGGAGACGACCTGCGCAGGTGCCGCGTCGGTGCCGGCCTCGGCCACCGCGGCGGCGGCCTCGGTCGCGGCCACGGCCTGCGCGCCCGCCACGGAGCCGTGCGCGTGGGCGTACACCTTGGTGAACTCGGCGCCCAGCAGGAAGATCTGGGCCGCGTAGTACACCCAGGCCAGCAGCACCACCAGCGAGCCCGCCGCCGCGTACGACTCGTTCATGCCGCTTTTTCCCAGGTACAGGCCGATCACGAACTTGCCCACCTCGAACAGCACCGCCGTCACCGCCGCACCGGTCCACACGTCGTGCCAGGCGATCGGCGCCGTAGGCATGAACTTGAAGATCATCGCGAACAGCAGCGTCGTGATGCCGATCGACACGGCGATGTTCAGCACCTGCAGCAGCACCGCCCAGCCCGGCAGGTAGCCGCCGGCCCACGTGCCGAAGGCGGCCACGCCGGTGCTCACCAGCAGCGACACCATCAGCAGGAAGGCCAGCGCCAAAATGAGCCCGAAGGACAGAACCCGGGCCCGCAGCAGCGACCACACGCCGCTCGGCTTGGCGGCTGCGGGCACGTGCCAGATGCGGTCGAGGGCGCTCTGCAGCTCGGCGAACACCGTGGTGGCGCCCACCAGCAGCACGCCCACGCTCAACAGCCCGGCCAGCAGGCCCTTGGACGGCTCGCTCGCGCTCTTGACCAGGCCCTGCACCGCCAGCGCACCGTCGCGCCCGATGAAGCCCGAGAGTTGCGCGACGATCTCGCCCTGCACCGCCTCGCGCCCGAACAGGGCGCCGGCCACGGCGATCACGATCACCAGCAGCGGCGCGAGCGAGAACACGGTGTAGTAGCTGATCGCGGCGCCCATGCTGGGCGCGAAGTCGTCGGACCAGGCGGTGACCGCCTTCTTGCCGAGGTCGAGGAACTGCTTGGGCTGCATGGCGGCGTCGTGGTGGGCGTTACTCTTCAAGAATGGGCCTCATCGCCGTGCCGAACGATCCGCAAGACGCGACGACGCGGGTAGGCGAAGAGGCTGCCCGCGTCATCGCCACGCGCGGACAGCCTTCGGTCGATGCGCGGAAAATGCGCGACCGAACCGATTCCACGACTCACCCGCACGCTCGCCATGACCATCACCAAAGACACCGTCGTCACCCTCCGCTACAAGGTCTCGGACCCCAAGACCGGCCAGGTCCTCGAGGCGGCCAAGGAACCCATGGCCTACCTGCACGGCGGCTACGACAACACGCTGCCCAAGATCGAAGAAGCGCTCGAGGGCAAGGACACCGGCTTCCAGACCACGCTGACGCTGGCGCCCGCGGACGCCTTCGGCGAGCGCGACGAGTCGCTGGTGCGCACCATCCCCAAGAGCGAGTTCCCGCCCGGCGTGAAGGTCGGCGGGCAGCTGCAGGGCCAGCTCGACGATGGAACGCAACACGTTTTCAACGTCGTGAAGATCAAAGGGCCGCAGGTGCTGCTCGATGGCAACCACCCCTGGGCCGGCCGCACGCTGAAGTTCGGCATCACCGTCGTCGGCGCGCGGCCCGCCACCGAGGAAGAGATCGCCCACCGGCATGTGCACGGGACGGGCGGGCATCACCACTGAACGCGTCGAGGCGTCTGCATGAACGTTCTTGCGCGAATTGCCGGGGTGGCGATGGCGGTCGCGTTCGTCGCCACGACGGCCGTGGTGATGTGGCTCGGCCTGGGCGGCCAAGCGATCGCAGACGGCGCGCTCGTCTTCACGATCGCGGTGTTGGCAGCCCTGGGAGCAATCTACCTGTTCATCAGAAGCAACGCAGGCTCGCTCGAGGCCTTTGCGGACCGGCAGGAACGGCTGCCTTCGCTCAAGCGCATCCTGTTCGGACAGCGCTCCAGCGGCTGAAAGCGCCCCGCGCGCTCAGAAGCGCGTGCTCTCGTCGTCGGCCCGCGCGCATCCCTGCCGATGCGACAGCGCGAGGAGAAACACGAAGCCCAGCCCGCTGAGCACCGCAATGGCCGTGAGCCAGTCGAGCGTGGTGTCGATGTCCATGGCGGCGGGTCAGCGGGTGAAGGTGTTGGCCACGCGGCGCGAGGCGATGAAGTAGGGCACGCCCACGGCGCACAGCAGCGCCAGCGGCACGGCGGCCCGCCAGGGGTTCGTTGCGGCAGTGCCCCAGGCCAAGGGCAGCTGGCCGGCCCACAGGGCGCCGATGCCCTGCAGGCCCAGCGCCAGGCCGAAGAAGGCGATCACGCGGCCCGGTGCGCTGGCGCGGCGGCGAAAGAAGGCCACAGCGGCCCACACGCCGACGACGAAGCCGACGATGCCCGCCAGGATCTCGAAGTGCAGCAGCGAAGGCAGCAGCGGGTGGTAGCCCGCGGTGCCGGGAGACACGAGTTGCTCCCAGGCTCCGGGTTGAAGCAGGTGGTACACGGTGCGCGCCGCGTCCAACAGCAGGTATACAGGGGCCGCCAGCAATGCCGCGGCCACCAGCAGCAGCCAGCCGGTCAGGCCTTCCGGGCCCGGACCCGGTGCCGACAGCGGGCCCCGCGCCGACGGGGAGAACGAAGAGGAGGACGAAGACAGCAGCATCACGGCGGCTCCACGGGGACGGACACCTCAGCGTAGCGCGCCGTGCCAATCCCCTGCGCGGGCATTGGTCATAGAACCCCTCTGCCAATGGTTCGACGGGAAAACCCCGCGGCTGCCTCCGATGGCGGCAGCCCGCTGCGATGCGCGATCCCTTGGGACGCCTTCCTCAGTGCACCGACAGGCTGCCGCAGTAGGCGAGGAATTCCTCGAGCTCGCTGGACTTGTCGAAGACGGCGTTGGCGCCCAGTTCGGTGCAGCGCTCGCGCATGGCCGGCGTGGCGTAGTTGCTGAGCACCACCACGCGCTGGTCGGGCCGGCGGCGCTGGCAGGCCTCGACCACACCGAGGCCCGAGCCGTCCTTGAGGAAAAGGTCGATCACCGCGAGACGCCAATCGCCCGCGTGGTCGCGAGTGAGCCAGGCGATCGCGTCCTCCTGGCCTTCCGCGACGCCGACGACATGCGTGTCACCCAACTCCTCCATGGTGGGAATGAGGCTGTGGCGGATGAGGGCGTTGTCTTCGACGAGAAAGGCGGGAGCGGGCATGAGCAAACCCTGTGGTGTGTTGTGCTTGTGCGAGGAACTTAAGGCCGCGCGCGCCGATGTCAGTGGGTGCGAGGCCGGGTGCCCGCGCAGGACCAAACCTACGCCGCGGTGCAGCATGCCGCGATTTGCTCCTGAATTCATAGCATCTCGCGCAAGCCGGCCGCGCGCTTTGGGCCTATTTGGCCTGAGGAATTAAGGCCGTCGCCGGTACAATGCGCGCTGGGTGTTCGGCGGCTTCCTGCCGGGCAGGTTCATGCGCAGGTCGGGCCGCCGCGCGGTTGGACTTCGCATGAATTTCCTGTCGTCTCCCACGACCATCCAGGTCGTTGCCGCCGCGCTTTTTGCGCTGGCCCTCATCCACACCTTCGCCGCGCGCCAGTTCGAGCGCCTGGCCCATCGCTACCCGCGCCACAGCGGGCTGTTCCATCTGCTGGGCGAGGTCGAGGTCGTCTTCGGCGCCTGGGCCATCGTGCTGGTGGCCGCGATGGCGCTGCTGCAGGGCGGCACGCAGGCGCTGGCATATGCCGAATCGCGCCAGTACACCGAGCCGCTGTTCGTGTTCGCGGTCATGGTGGTGGCGGCCTCGCGCCCGATCCTGGTGGCGGTGCAGGCAGGCGTCGATGCGCTGGCCCGTGTACTGCCGCTGCCGACGCCACTGGCACGCGCCTGGCTGGGGCTGGCGGGCGTGCCGCTGCTGGGCTCGCTGATCACCGAGCCGGCGGCGATGACGCTGGCTGCGCTGATGCTCGCGCCGCAGATCTTCCATGCCGGCGTGCCGCAGCGGTTGAAGTACTTCGCGCTGGGCGTGCTGTTCGTCAACGTGTCCATCGGCGGCACGCTGAGTGCCTTCGCGGCGCCGCCGGTGCTGATGGTGGCAGCGGCCTGGGGCTGGGATTCGGCCTTCATGCTGCAGACCTTCGGCTGGAAGGCGGCGATCGCGGTCCTGGTCAACGCCACGCTGGCGACCCTCGCCCTGCGGCAGCACCTGCTCGCGCAGCCCGCGCCGGCCGGCCTGGCCGAGCCCGGCATGCCGCCGATGGCGGTGGTGCTGGCGCACTTCGGCTTCCTGGCCGGCGTGGTGCTGCTGGCGCATCACCCGGTGGCCTTCCTCGGCCTGTTCCTGATGTTCGTGGGCTACACCGCGGCGTACCCGAAGCACCAGACCCCGCTGATCATCAAGGAAGCCTTGCTGGTCGCCTTCTTCCTCGCGGGCCTGGTGGTGCTGGGGGGCATGCAGCAGTGGTGGCTGCAGCCCATCGTGTCCGGGCTGTCCTCCGGCACGCTCTTCGTCGGCGCGGCGGCGCTCACGGCCATCACCGACAACGCGGCACTGACCTACCTGGGCTCGCTGATCGACGGCATGAGCGAAACGGCGCGCTACAGCCTGGTGGCCGGCGCGGTGGCGGGCGGCGGGCTGACGGTGATCGCCAACGCGCCCAATCCCGCCGGCGTGGCGCTGCTCAAGGCCGGCTTCGACGATGGCGCGGTGGGCGCGGGGGGGCTGCTGCTCGGGGCTTTGCTGCCCACCACCATCGCGCTGGCGGCGCTGTGGTGGCTGTGAGGCACGCCGCGCGTCAGGGCAGCGGATCGACCGGCATCGGCGGCACGCCGCGCGCCTCGATGGCCTCGCCGGCCTCGAGCAGCACGTCTTCGCGAAAGCGCGCGGCCGTCAATTGCACGCCCACCGGCGCGATGCCCCGCGGTCCCTCGGCCATGCCGGTGCTCACCACAAGCCCCGGCAGGCCGACGAAGGGCAGCGCAATCATGGTGGTCTGCGCCGCCCACACGCGCGCATACCGGTCCGGCCCCTGCAGGTCGGCATCGACCTCGAAGGGCAGCTCGCCCGACGCGGGCAGCAGCACCAGCGGATAGCGCTCGGCCAGGAAGCGCTGCCAGGCGCGCGCCACGGTGGCGCGGCGCGACAGCACGGCCAGCACCTGCTCGGCCTTGACCTCACCGACCAGCTCGAACTGCCCGCGCAACGCGGCCAGCGCGCCGGCATCGCCCTCGCGTTCGGCGGTGGCCAGCTGGGTGGCGTAGCCGTCGCCCATCCACAGCGTGACCTGGTCGGCGACGACGGCCTTCAGCGGCGGCAGCGCATCGACCTCGTCGACCGTCCAGCCGGCGTCGCGCAGGCGTGCGGCGGCTTCGCGCAACGCGGCTTCCACTTCAGGCGCGGTGTCCATGCCGTCGGGCCGCACGCACAGCGCCGCCAGGCGCGGCACCGGTGCGCCGACGAGCGGCACGGGCATGTGCCAGGCGTCACGCGGGTCGGGCTGCGCCATCGCAGCCAGGCCCAGGCGCAGGTCGTTGACGTGGCGCGCGATGGGGCCGGAGACGGCGGTGATCTGCGGCCCGATGGCGCGCTCGGGTCCTGAGGCGTTCCACGCCGCCACCCGCCCGAGGCTGGGCCGCAGGCCATGCACGCCGCAGGCGTAGGCGGGGTAGCGGATCGAGCCCGCGATGTCGGTGCCGTGCGCCAGCGCACCGATGCCCGCGGCCACGCCCGATGCCGCGCCGCCCGACGACCCGCCGGGCGTGAGGGCGGCGTTGCGCGGGTTGCGCGTGCGCCCGTGCAGCCGGTTGTCGGTGAACCACCGGTAGCTGAACGCCGGCGTGTTGGTGCGGCCCAGCAGCACGGCGCCGGCGCGCAGCAGGTTGTCGACCACCGGGCTGCTGGTCTGCGCAACCAGGTCCTTCTGCAAGCCGACGCCGTTGGTCGTGGCGAAGCCGGCCTGGTCGGTGTTGACCTTGACGGTGACCGGCACGCCGGCGAGCGGGCCCACCGCCTCGCCGCGCGCCAATGCAGCGTCGACCTCGGCGGCGCGCTGCAGCACGGCGTCGGGCCGGTGGTCGACGACGGCGTTGAGCCGCGGATTGACGGCATCGAGCCGCGCGAGCGCGTCGCGCGCGACCTCGGTGGCGGAGAGCTTGCGCTGGGCGATCAGCGCGGCCAGGCGGGTGGCGGACAGGCGCCAGAGTTCGTCGGAAGAAGGCATGGCCCGGGTGTAGCGGCTGGGCTCGCCAGTGTCCAGACCGGGCGCTGCAGGACGGGCCGCGCGGCGATCGTCACGAATGTGACGAATTCGGCCACAACGCCCGGCTGGCGGGCGCTGCAGGCCGATTGCACTTTGGCATTTCTGCTAGAAGTTCCAGCGCGCCGACACCCGCACGCTGCGTGGCTCCATGGGGTGCACATGGCGGTCGTCGATGCCGCCGCCGCACACGCCGCTGGCGACTTCGCGCGCCGAGCAGGAGGCATAGAAGTACTCGATGTCGTTGCCTTTGCGGCCGGTCAGGTTGAACACCTGCAGCCCCAGCGTGAGCTGGCGGTTCACCGCGTAGGTGGTGCCGAAGTTCAGCACCGTGAGTGGACGCGAGCGCACGGTGTTCGTCGTGTCCAGCGCCCGCGGGCCCATGTAGCGCAGGCGCAGCGAGCTGGTCCACGGCCCCTGCTGCCACACCACGCCGGCCGCGACCACGCGTTCGACGGCGTTGTCGATGTCGTTGCCCTCGCCCTCGGGCGCCAGGCCGCGAAAGCGCGCGCGCGAGATCGCGGCATCGGCCTCCACGCGCCAGTGCGGGTCGACCTGCCAGCGCAGCGTGGCCTCGATGCCGCGGCGCTTGCTGGCGCGGCCGGGTTCGGTGGTGCCGGCGTCACCCACATAGACCAGCTCCGAACCGAGCTGCAGCTGCCACAGCGCGGCCGTCACGGTGAGCGCCTCGCTCGGCTGGAAGCGCCAGCCGATCTCGGCGCCCTTGCCCTTGACCAGCGCCGGCACGCGCCCGGCCGCGTCGCCGGTCTGCGGATCGACCGTGATCGTCGCGCCACGCACGTCGTTGCTGTGGAAGCCCACGCCGGCGTTGAGGTACAGCTCGTGCGACGGCGCCACGGTCCACGCCAGGCCGGCCTTCGGGCTGATCTGCCCGTCGTGCCCGCGGCCGCTGTTGAGGGCGCCGTACACCGGCTCGCGGCCGCGCACGTCGTAGCGCAGCCAGTCGCCGCGCAGGCCGACGTAGCCGCGGAAGGTGTCGGTGAAGTTGACGAGCTGCTGGCCGTAGACGGACACCAGGTCCTGCGAGACCTTGTCGTTGCGCACGGTGCCGATGCGCTCGCGCGCCACGTTCGGGTACAGGCCCACCTCGCCGATGCGATCGCCGCGCCACTGGGCGCCGACGCTGAGCAGGCCGTCGACGCTGCCGAGCTTCACGGGACGCACATGCGAGGCCTGCGCACCGAAGACGCGTCGTCGGTCGGTCTGCTCGAACTGGTCGCCCTGCTCGGGGTTGTTGAGGAAGTAGGTGAAATCCGAGAACAGGTCGAAGCGGTAGTCGATCGCGTAGGCGCTCAGCTTCGTCTCGCCCTCCGGTCCCTTGTCGAACCACTGGCCCGACAGCGACAGGCGGCGCGTGCGCCCGCCGTCGGTGGGGTTCATGCTGCCGAAGCGCGACAGCTCGCCGCTGTCGATCAGCCGCTCGGGCACCTGGTCGGTCGAGTTCCAGCGGCTCTGGTAGGCCATGCCCGTGAGGCTGAAGCCGCGCGCGGGCGTGCCCTGCGAATAGCGCACCACCGCGTTGGCCTTGCGCAGGCGCTCGGGCACGTCCCAGGGGCCGTTGTTGCCTTCGAGTTCGACGGCGCCCAGCCAGGTCTGGTCCTGCACGGTGCGCGAGCCTGCGGCCAGCAGGCGGCGGAAGGCGTGCGTGCCCAGCGTCACTTCGGCGAAGGGGTTGTCCAGCGCGCTCACGTAGTCGAGGCTGGCGCTGCCCGCGAGCGAGAAGTCGCCGCCATCGGCGAAGTACGGCCCCTTGCGGTAGCGCACGCCCGACACGAGCTCGGGGATGAGGAAGTTGAGGTCCGCGAAGCCCTGGCCGTGGCCGTGCGTGGGCATGTTGACGGGCATGCCGTCGACGGTGACGGCGAAGTCGGTGCCGTGGTCGAGGTTGAAGCCGCGCAGGAAGTACTGGTTGGCCTTGCCGTCGCCCGAGTGCTGCGTCGCGACCACGCCGGGCACCGCCTCGACGATGTCGCCGGGCCGCAGCTTGGGCCGCGACTGGAAGGACGCCTTCTCGGCCGCGCCCTCGCTGGCGCTGTCGGCGCTGCCGATGGCGGCGTCGCGCGGGCCCTGGACCTGCACCTCGGGCAGGTGCGCGGTGGCGGAAGCCGGTTGCGCGAGCACCGTTCCCGTTGCGCTGGCAGCTCCGGCCAGCACGATGCCGAGGCGCCGCGCGATGCGCTGTGCGTGAGTCATCTTTTCGCCTCTTCTCGTCGTATGAATAAATCGGGATTCTTCATACATTAGGAAATGCAGCCATACGCCATCCGGCGAATGCGGCGTGCGCGCGCGTCGATGCTCAGTCCGCGGCCCGCGTCGCCCGCGCGTAGGTTGTCGGCGTCTGGCCGACGTGCCGCGCGAAGGCCACGCTGAAGGCACTCCCCGAGCCGTAGCCCACGCGTTCTGCGATCTCCGCCGCCTTGAGCCGGCCCTCGCGCAGCAGCTCGCGGGCGATCTCCATGCGCCAGCCGAGCAGGTATTCCATCGGCGCGCGGCCGACCGCGCGGGTGAAACGTTCGTAAAAGCTCGAGCGCGAGAGCGCCGCCGCCCGCGCCAGCCGCTCGACGGTCCAGGGCCGGTCGACGCCGGCATGCATCTGCTCCAACGCGACGGCCAGGCGCGGATCGCCCAGGCCGCGCAGCAGGCCGGGCGGTGCCTGCTCGGGCGGTGTGGCGCGCATGGCCTCGACGAGCAGCAGCTCGACCAGGCGCGCACGCACGAAGTCGCCACCCGGGCGGGGCGTGGCGCTTTCCTCGGCCACCA
>JAFEEH010000168.1 GCA_018241185.1 Pseudomonadota bacterium
GCACGTCGATGGACAGCGAGCACACAGACAGCACAACAAGCCGGTCAGCGCGAGCCTGAGCCGGAGAACGCAGGCCCGCGGCCGCCGCCAGCGCCCCAGCCGGTCGTGCGGGCCGAACCACCGGCAGCGCCGGAATCGGCCCCCATAAAGAGCGCAAAGCAAGCCCAGCAAAGAAAGTAACGATCGTGACGATTTCGGCTCCAGCGCCCGCCCAGCAAGCGCCACAGCCCGATTGCACTTTCCCTTTTCAGCGCACCAAACGCCTAGCGCCAACCCCCGCACAGCCACGCCCCGGCTTGCAGCGCGACCGCGAACTCCGGCCCACCATAGGCCGCCAGCGTCCCCGCTGCCGCGCCACCCAGCACCAGCGCACAGACGAGGCGACGAAAGCTCCTCACGCCGGCTGCCCCTGCGGCACCGGTGGCCGGCGCTCCCGCACCGGCAGGTTGGCCACCGCGGACACCAGCCCCAGCACGCAGGCCAGCGCCCACACCAGCGCATAGCTGCCGGTTGCGTCGAACACGAGCCCGCCCAGCCACACCCCCAGGAAGCTGCCGATCTGGTGCCACAGGAACACGAAGCCGAACAGCGTCGTGATGTAGCGCATGCCGAACAGCTGGCTCAGCAGTCCGTTGGTCAAAGGCAGCGTGCCCAGCCACAGGAAACCCATCACGGCCGCGAACACGTACACCGACACCACCGTCGTCGGCAGCGTCACGAACAGCGCGATCGCCCCCGTGCGCGCCGTGTACAGCGCCGCCAGCAGGTGCTTGCGCTGCCAGCGCGCCGCCCACGCGCCGAACAGGTACGTGCCGGCAATGTTGGTCAGCGCCACCAGCCCCAGCGCCGTGGCCGCCACCTGCGGCCCCAGCCCACGCCCCGCCAGGTAGGCCGGCAGGTGCGTCGCGATGAAGGCCAGGTGGAAGCCGCAGGACAGGAAGCCCAACCCGATGAGCCAGAAGTCCCGGTCGCCGAAGGCCTGGCGCAGCGCGGCGCCCAGCGCCGGTGGCGCAGCCGCGGTGGCGGACGCTGCCGACGCCACCGGGCGGCCTGCGCCCAGGGCCAGCGGCAGCATGGCGGCCAGCAGCGTCGCCGCCACCAGGATCGCGCTTGACCAGCCCAGCGAATCGATGAGCTTCTGGTTCAGCGGCAGCATCACGAACTGCCCCGCGCCGCCGAAGGCGCCCACGATGCCGAGGGCGCGCGGGCGCTGCGCATCGCTCACCGCCTTGCCTGCCGCGCCGTAGACGATGCCGAAGCCCGTGCCGCTGAGCCCCAGGCCCACCAGCACCCCCGCCACCGTCGCGAAGGCCCAGCCGCTGGACGCGTAAGGCATCGCCGCCAGGCCGGCCACGTACAGCACCGCGCCGCCCAGCATCACCCGGCGCGGGCCGTGCTGGTCGGCCAGCATGCCGCTGAAGGGCTGCGCCAGGCCCCACACCAGGTTTTGCAGCGCGATGGCGAAGGAGAACGTGGTGCGGTCCCACTCGAAACTGCCGGTGACCGGCAGCACGTAGAGCCCGAAGGCGTGGCGCTGGCCCAGCGCGAGGAAGAGCACGAGCCCGGCGCAGGCGATGACCCAGGCGGCGCGGCGGTCGAGGCCGGGCGAGGACGGTGCAGGCGCGAGCGGCGCGGACGCGGAGGAGGGATGATGTGTGGCTGTCATGGTGCGTCGGCCATTCTGGGAACGGCCGACGCACCGTGGCGCGAAAGATTCTCAGAACTGCCATTCCTGCACCGCATGTCCTCGCTGTCCACCCCCGCTGGCCATCTGCTGCGCAGCCTCTCGCTCGACGCGCTTCGCGGCTTCGAGAGTGCGGCGCGCCTGCTCAGCTTCACCGCCGCGGCCGAGGAGCTGAGCCTGACCCAGTCGGCCGTCAGCAAGCAGGTCAAGGCGCTGGAGGACGCGCTGGGCGCGCCCCTTTTCGTGCGCGGCGGGCGCGGCCTGGCGCTGACCGGCGAGGGCGCCGTGCTCTTCGACGCCGCGGGCGACGCACTGGCGCGCCTGGCCCTGGCCGTGGAGCGTGTGCAGCGCGGCGCCAGCCCGGCGCGGGCGCGCGTCGCGGTCACCACCTCGCCGTCCTTCGCGAGCCTGTGGCTGGTGCCGCGGCTGCCGGCCTTCCAGGCGCGGCACCCGGGCGTCGACATCGACGTCGACAGCGCGACGCAGAACCTCCAGCTCGAACGCAGCGGCGTGGACGTTGCGATCCGCCTCACCCGTTCGGAAGACCTGCCCGCCGGCGAGGCGCCACTGCTGCGCCAGCGCGCCATGCTGGTCGCCACGCCCGAGCTGGCCGCGCGCGTCGCCACCCCGGCCGACCTGGCGCGCGAGGCGCTGCTGGTGTTCAGCCAGGCCGGCGAACGCTTCGCCCAGCTGTCGTGGGCGCGCTGGCACCAGCGCCTGGGCGTAGCGGCACCCGCCGCGCAGGCGCGCTCGCACTTCTCGCAGTACGAGGACCTCCTGCGCGCCTGCGCCCAGGGCATGGGCGTGGCCATCGGCCTCACGCCGCTGGTGGCGCCGCGCCTCGCCAGCGGCGAGCTGGCCGTGGTGCTGCCGCAGCACGCGGTCGACGGGCCCTTCTACCGCCTGCTGGTCGCGCCCGCGAGCGCGCAGCGGCCGGAGGTGCAGGCCTTCTGCGATTGGACGCGCGAGGCGATGGCGGCCGAGCGGGCCGGCGGGGCAGCCATCGATCGGCCGCATTCTTCATAGGCTTTTCGGGCTGCAACGCCCGTCCCGGTTGCGCAAGCAGCTATTAATTCGATAGCGTGACGGCCTCGCGGGTGGGGCGCGCGCACGTCGCCGGTCTGCGCCGGCGCGGCCCGATGACCCGCGTCGCCACCTGCACGGGGTGCGGGACCTAAAATCCGCGGCCCGGTTCATGGGCGCGCGGCGCCTTGCCGTGGCCCTGCTGCCTTCCCCCGATGAATGCCCCGACCGCGTTGAACGCGCTGCTGTCGCAGGCCGCCGAGCCGGCCCGCCTGCGCGAGATCCCGTACAACTACACCAGCTTCTCCGACCGCGAGATCGTCATCCGCCTGCTCGGCAGCCGCGGCTGGCAACTGCTGCAGAGCCTGCGCGAGGAGCGCCGCACCGGCCGCTCGGCCCGCATGCTCTACGAGGTGCTGGGCGACATCTGGGTGGTGCAGCGCAACCCCTACCTGATCGACGACCTGCTGGACAACCCGCGCCGCCGCGGGCAGCTGGTCGATGCCCTGAAGCACCGCCTGGCCGAGGTGCAGAAGCGCCGCACGCCGCCCGCGTCGTCCGGTCAGGACGACGCCTCGGCAGTGCGTGACGCCCAGCGCGACGCGCTGGTGGGCGAGCTCTGCACCCTGGCGCAGCAGGCCATCGCCCAGTTCGACCGCTCCTTCGACGAGGTGGCCACGCTGCGCCGCCAGGCGCGCAAGGTGCTGGGCCGGCTCACGGCCAAGGACAACATCAAGTTCGACGGCCTGTCGCGTGTGTCGCATGTGACGGACGCGACCGACTGGCGCGTGGAGTACCCCTTCGTCGTGCTGTGCCCCGACACCGAGGCCGAGATGGCGCGCCTGGTGGCCGGCTGCTTCGAGCTGGGCCTGACCATCATCCCGCGTGGTGGCGGCACCGGCTACACCGGCGGTGCCATCCCGCTCACGTGGAAGAGCGCGGTCATCAACACCGAGAAGCTCGAGGCGATGACCGAGGTCGAGATGAAGGTGCTGCCCGGCCTGGACGGCCGCGAGGTGCCGACGATCTGGACCGAGGCCGGCGTGGTGACCCAGCGCGTGGCCGATGCCGCCGAGCGCGCGGGCTACGTCTTCGCGGTCGATCCCACCTCGGCCGAGGCCTCCTGCGTGGGCGGCAATGTCGCCATGAACGCGGGCGGCAAGAAGGCCGTGCTCTGGGGCACGGCGCTGGACAACCTCGCCTCGTGGCGCATGGTCACGCCGCAGGCCGAGTGGCTCGAAGTCACCCGCGTCGGCCACAACCTGGGCAAGATCCACGACGCCGAGAGCGCCGTCTTCGAGCTGCAGTACTTCGCCGCCGACGGCCGCACGCCGCTGCGCACCGAGCGCCTGGAGATCGCCGGCAGGACCTTCCGCAAGGAAGGCCTGGGCAAGGACGTGACGGACAAGTTCCTTTCGGGCCTGCCGGGCATCCAGAAGGAAGGCTGCGACGGCCTCATCACCAGCTGCCGCTGGGTGGTGCACCGCATGCCGGCGCACACGCGCACCGTGTGCCTGGAGTTCTTCGGCAACGCCAAGGATGCGGTGCCCTCGATCGTCGAGATCAAGGACTTCATGTTCGCCGAGCAGAAGCGTTCGGGCGTGCTGCTCGCGGGCCTCGAACACCTGGACGACCGCTACCTCAAGGCCGTCGGCTACGCCACCAAGAGCAAGAAGCACGGCGGCGGCCTGCCCAAGATGGTGCTGTTCGGCGACATCGCGGGCGACGACGCCGACGCCGTGGCGCGCGTGACCAGCGAGGTGGTGCGCATCGCCAACTCGCGCTCGGGCGAAGGCTTCATCGCCATCAGCCCCGAGGCGCGCAAGAAGTTCTGGCTCGACCGCAAGCGCACGGCCGCCATCAGCCGCCACACCAACGCCTTCAAGATCAACGAGGACGTGGTGATCCCGCTGCCGCGCATGGCCGAGTACACCGACGGCATCGAGCGCATCAACATCGAGCTGTCGCTGCGCAACAAGATCGCGTTGGCGAACGAGCTGGAAGCCTTCCTGGCACGCGGCAACCTGCCGCTGGGCAAGACCGACGATGCGCACGAAATCCCCACGGCCGAGCTGCTCGAAGGCCGCGTGCAGCAGGCCATCGCGCTGGTGCGCGAGGTGCGTGCGCGCTGGATGAGCTGGCTGGGCGACGTCGACGCGCTGTTCCCGCAGTTGCAGGACCATTCGCTGCGAGCGAGCTGGAAGACCGAGATCAAGGCGCCGCTGGCGCAGATCTTCTCGGGCGCCGAGTTCGCGCCCATCCTGGCCGAATGCAACGCCATCCACCAGCGCGTGCTCAAGGGCCGCGTGTGGGTGGCGCTGCACATGCATGCCGGCGACGGCAACGTGCACACCAACATCCCGGTCAACAGCGACAACTACGAGATGCTGCAGACCGCGCACGAGGCGGTGGAGCGCATCATGAAGCTGGCGCGCAGCCTCGACGGCGTGATCTCGGGCGAGCACGGCATCGGCATCACCAAGCTGGAGTTCCTGTCGGACGAGGAACTCGCGCCTTTCGCGCAGTACAAGCAGCAGGTCGACCCCGAAGGCCGCTTCAACAAGGGCAAGCTGCTGCGCGACGGCTCGCACCCGCTGTTCGCCGACCTGACCAGTGCCTACACGCCCAGCTTCGGCCTCATGGGGCACGAGTCGCTGATCATGCAGCAGAGCGACATCGGCGCCATCGCCGATTCGGTCAAGGATTGCCTGCGCTGCGGGAAGTGCAAGCCGGTGTGTGCCACCCACGTGCCGCGCGCGAACCTGCTCTACAGCCCGCGCAACAAGATCCTCGCCACCTCGCTGCTGGTCGAGGCCTTCCTCTACGAGGAGCAGACGCGCCGCGGCGTGAGCATCAAGCACTGGGAGGAGTTCGAGGACGTGGCCGACCACTGCACGGTGTGCCACAAGTGCCTCACGCCCTGCCCGGTCAAGATCGACTTCGGCGACGTGTCGATGAACATGCGCAACCTGCTGCGCAAGATGGGGCAGAAGAGTTTCCGCCCCGGCAACGCGGCGGCGATGTTCTTCCTCAACGCCACCAACCCGTCGACCATCAAGGCGATGCGCGTGGGCATGGTGGACATCGGCTTCAAGGCCCAGCGCCTGGCCAACGACTTCTTCCGCCTGCCGGCGAAGAAGCAGACCGCGCACCCGCCCGCCACCCTGGGCCCGGCCCCGATCAAGGAACAGGTCATCCACTTCGTCAACAAGAAGATGCCCGGCGGCCTGCCCAAGAAGACGGCGCGTGCGCTGCTGGACATCGAGGATGCGGACTACGTGCCGATCATCCGCGACCCGAAGGCCACCACGTCCGAGACCGAGGCGGTCTTCTACTTCCCGGGCTGCGGTTCGGAACGGCTCTTTTCGCAGGTCGGTCTGGCGACGCAGGCGATGCTGTGGCATGCGGGCGTGCAGACCGTGCTGCCGCCGGGCTACCTGTGCTGCGGCTACCCGCAGCGCGGCAGCGGCCAGTTCGACAAGGCCGAGAAGATGATCACCGACAACCGGGTGCTCTTCCACCGCGTGGCCAACACGCTCAACTACCTCGACATCAAGACGGTGGTGGTGAGCTGCGGCACCTGCTACGACCAGCTGCAGGGCTACCAATTCGACAAGATCTTCCCCGGCTGCCGCATCATCGACATCCACGAGTACCTGCTGGAAAAGGGCGTCAAGCTCGAAGCCAACGCCTCGGCCTACCTGTACCACGACCCCTGCCACACGCCGATGAAGCTGCAGGACCCGATGAAGACGGTGAAGTCGCTGGTGGGCGAGCAGGTGCTCAAGAGCGACCGCTGCTGCGGCGAGTCGGGCACGCTGGGTGGGAGTCGGCCCGACATCTCGACGCAGATCCGCTTCCGAAAGGAAGAGGAACTCAAGAAGGGCGAGGCCGCCCTGCGCGCGAAGGCGGGCCTGGGCGAGAAGGAGAACGTGAAGATACTCACCAGCTGCCCGAGCTGCCTGCAGGGCCTCTCGCGCTACGGCAACGACCTGAACAACGGCCTGCTGGAAGCCGACTACATCGTGGTCGAGATGGCACGCCAGATCCTCGGCGAGGACTGGATGCCGAAGTACGTCGAGGCCGCCAACCAGGGCGGCATCGAGCGGGTGCTCGTGTGAGCGTTGCGGTGTTCACCCCGCCCAACGAGCCCGTGGCCGGCTGCGCGCTGTGCGAGGCGGCCGGTGGGCGGGTGCTGTTCGAGAACGACTCGCTGCGCGTGATCCACGCACAGGAAGCCGGCTTTCCGGCCTTCTACCGCGTCGTCTGGCGCGCGCACGCGCGCGAGTTCACCGACCTGTCGCGCGACGAGCGCGTGCACTGCCTGGACGCCGTCTGCGAGGTCGAGTCGGCGCTGCGGGCCCACCTCGCGCCGACCAAGGTCAATGTCGCGACCCTGGGCAACGCGGTGCCGCACCTGCACTGGCACGTCATCGCGCGCTTCGGCTGGGACAGCCATTTCCCGTCGCCTGTCTGGGCCGGCGCGTCGCGCCAGGCGCCGGCCGACCGGCTCGCCGCCATCGAAGCCCGGCTGCCGGCGCTGGAGCGCGAGCTCGTCGCGCAACTGGGCGCGCTGTCCTCCACCTGATCCATCCTTCAAGGCATCGACTTCCACCATGGCAGGCCT
Source organism: Pseudomonadota bacterium (assembly GCA_018241185.1). Taxonomy (GTDB): domain Bacteria; phylum Pseudomonadota; class Gammaproteobacteria; order Burkholderiales; family Burkholderiaceae_C; genus Xenophilus. The sequence continues at coordinate 7,335 of JAFEEH010000168.1, forward strand.
CCAAGCCGGCGCACCGACGCCCACCGCACTCACCCTTCACGGCCAGTCGCGCGCACTGGAGATCGCGTTCTCCGACGGCGCGAGCTTCCGCATCCCTTTCGAGCTGCTGCGGGTGTGCTCGCCTTCGGCCGAGGTGCAGGGCCACGGGCCCGGCCAGGAGACGCTGCAGACCGGCAAGCGCGAGGTCGACGTGGTCGACCTGCAGCCCGTTGGACACTACGCGGTGCAGCCCACCTTCAGCGACGGCCATGCGAGCGGCATCTACTCGTGGGCGCTGTTGTACGAGCTGGGCAGTCGGCAGGACGAACTCTGGGCCGACTACCTGCGCCGCCTGGCCGAGGCGGGCGTGGACCGCGACGCGCCCATGCCGGCGCGCAGCGGCCATGGTTGCAGCCACTGAGCGTCGCCGGGGCGTGCCAACCATTCGCTATCGAATTCATAGCTGCTTGCGCAGGACTGGCGGGCGCTGTGGGCCGATTTGGCTTGGATCTTCCCGTCTTGCAATGACCGCCGCGCCGGCAAGGTCGTCCACCTTGCACTTCGAACTTCCGACCTAACATCCCATCGACATGAGCACCACCCACTTCGGCTTCGAATCCGTCGACGAGAACGACAAGGCCCGCCGCGTGCGCGGCGTGTTCGATTCCGTGGCCTCGCGCTACGACGTGATGAACGATCTCATGTCGATGGGCCTGCACCGCGCGTGGAAGGCCTACACCGTCATGGTCGCCAACGTGCGCGAGGGCTCGAAGGTGCTCGATATCGCAGGCGGCACCGGCGACCTGGCCCTGGCCTTCGCAAAGAAGGTCGGCGCCAGCGGCGAGGTGGTGCACACCGACATCAACGAGGCCATGCTGCGCACCGGCCGTGACCGCCTCATCGACGCCGGCGTGGTGCTGCCGACGATGGTGTGCGATGCCGAGAAGCTGCCCTTTACCGACAACCATTTCGACGTGGTGACGGTGGCCTTCGGCCTGCGCAACATGACGCACAAGGACGCGGCAATCAAGGAGATGAACCGCGTGCTCAAGCCGCGCGGCAAGCTGCTGGTTCTGGAGTTCTCGCAGGTGGCGCAGCCGCTGCGCAAGGCCTACGACTGGTACTCGTTCAAGGTGCTGCCGCGCCTGGGCAAGATGGTCGCGGGCGATGCCGACAGCTACCGCTACCTGGCCGAATCGATCCGGATGCACCCCGGCCAGGAAGAGCTCAAGACCCTCATGAAGGAGGGCGGTTTCGGACATGTGGACTATCACAACATGACTGGCGGTGTCGTGGCCCTGCATGTTGGAATCAAGTGCTAGACGACGACGTTCGAGGAGACGTGACGATGAAAAGAAATCTTTGGGCCGTGTTACTGGTGTGTGCCTCGGTGGCTTTCGTGAGCCTGGACGCCGATGCCAAGCGCATGGGCGGTGGCAAGTCCTTCGGGCGGCAGTCGAACAACGTGACGCAGCGCGAAGCGACGCCGCCGGGCGCTCCCGGCGCGCCGACGCAGAACGCGACCAACAGCGCCGCCGCGGCCAAGCCCGCGACGGCCGCGCCCGGCGCACAGGCGCCGCGCCGGCCGTGGGCCGGCATCCTCGGCGGCCTCGCGGCTGGCCTCGGTCTGGCCTGGCTGGCCAACTCGCTGGGCCTGGGCGCCGGCTTCGCCAACATCCTGCTGATCGGCCTGCTGGTGCTGGCGGGCGTCATGGTCTGGCGCATGCTGAGCAACCGCGGGCGTCAGTCGTCGTCGGGCAACCTGGCCTTCCAGGGTGTGGGTGGCGCAGCGGATGCGCGTGCACCGGCGCAGTACAGCCCGAACAATGTCGGCAACGATGCGTCGGCCCGTCCGTGGGAGCGCAACTCCGCGGCCTTCGACGGCAGCGCGCCCGCGGCCACCGGCCACTCGGCGCTGGGCGGCACGGGCGTGTCGATCGGTTCGGCGCTGTCGGGCGCGCAGGGCTGGGGCGTGCCGCAGGGTTTCGACGCCGATGGCTTCCTCACCGCGGCCAAGCGCAATTTCGTGACGCTGCAGGACGCCTGGGACCGCGCCGACATCGGCACGCTGCGCTCGATGATGACCGACGGGATGGTCGACGAGATCCGCTCGCAGCTCGGCGAGCGCGAGCGCTCCTCGGGTGGCCAGCCGAACAAGACCGAAGTGGTCATGCTCGATGCCAAGCTGCTGGGCATCGAGGAACTGCCCGACGCCTACTTGGCGAGCGTGGAGTTCTCCGGCATGATCCGCGAGGACGCGTCGGCCGGCCCGGCACCTTTCCGCGAGGTGTGGAACATGAGCAAGCCGACCCATGGCGGCGGCTGGCTGGTCGCCGGGGTGCAGGCCCTGCAATAGGCATCTCGAGCCGCCGAAGGTGCACCGGTTCGCCGGTGCCAAGCCGGATAATGGGGACATGGCCACACCATCGTCCCCATTCGCTTTTCTGGAAGAGTTCGCCGCCCGCATCGGCGAGCGCCTGCAGCCGCCGGCCTGGGCGATCCACGAGGTGCAGCACCGTGCGGTGCTGTTCATCAACCATGTGCTGCAGCAGGAGCCCGAGGCGCAGGATCGCCTGGCCCGTCAGCAGGGCCGGGTGGTGCTGGTGCAGTGGCGCAAAATCCAGGTGCGGGTGGTCGCCACCCCGGCCGGGCTGCTCGACCTGGCGCCCGAGACGGCGCTTCCCGACCTTACGCTGACCGTCACCGAGGCGTCGCCCCTCGCGCTCGCGGGCGCCACGCTGCGCGGCGACAAGCCCGCCGTGCAGATCGAGGGCGACGTGCAACTCGCGGCGGAGATCAACTGGCTGGTCGACCATGTGCGCTGGGACATCGAGGACGATCTGGCGCGGGTCATCGGCGACGCCCCGGCGCATGCCATCGGCACCGCCGCCCGCCGTGTGACCGGCGCCCTGCGCGAATTCATCGACAAGGCGGCGAAGCCCCGGTCGGACCGCCCGGCGAGCAGCGCCGAATGACGCGCTTCACGCGCGGCATCTTCATCGTCTGGGTCGCGCTGCGCTACGGCCTGGACGAGCTCGTCCTCACCAGCTTCCAGAAGCCCTGGCTGCGCGTGCTGGCGAGTGTGGTCTCGGTCGGCCGCAACCTCGACGCGCCGCGCGGCCAGCGCCTGCGGGAGGCGCTGGAGCGGCTGGGGCCGATCTTCGTCAAGTTCGGCCAGGTGCTGTCCACGCGGCGCGACCTGCTGCCGCCCGACATCGCCGACGAACTGGCCTGGCTGCAGGACCGGGTGCCGCCTTTCGACTCGGCCATCGCCGTCGCCACCATCGAGCGCGCCTTCAAGCGCCCGGTGGGCGAAATCTTCGAGCAGTTCGACGCCACGCCGGTGGCCAGCGCCTCGATCGCGCAGGTGCACTTCGCCACCCTGCGCGATCCGCATGGCGGCATTCGTGAAGTGGCGGTGAAGGTGCTGCGCCCCGGCATGCGCGGCATCATCGACAAGGACCTGGCCCTCATGGCGATGATGGCCGGCTGGGTCGAGAAGGCTTCGGCCGACGGCAAGCGGCTCAAGCCCCGCCAGGTGGTGGCCGAGTTCGACAAGTATCTGCACGACGAGCTCGACCTGGTGCGCGAGGCGGCCAACGCCGCCCAGCTGCGCCGCAACATGGCCTCGCTGGACATGCTGCTGATCCCGGAAATGTTCTGGGACCTGTGCCACGAGGAGGTCATCGTGATGGAGCGCATGCACGGCGTGCCCATCGCCCAGCTGGACCGCCTGCGCGCGGCCGGCGTCGACATCCCCAAGCTGGCGCGCGACGGCGTCACCATCTTCTTCACCCAGGTGTTCCGCGACGGCTTCTTCCATGCCGACATGCACCCCGGGAACATCCAGGTCAGCCTGGCGCCCGAAACCTTCGGGCGCTACATCTCGCTGGACTTCGGCATCGTCGGCACGCTGACGGAGTCCGACAAGGAATACCTGGCGCAGAATTTTGCGGCCTTCTTCCGCCGCGACTACAAGCGCGTGGCCGAACTGCACCTGGAAAGCGGCTGGGTGCCCGAGGGCACGCGGGTGGACGAGCTCGAGGGCGCGATCCGCACCGTGTGCGAGCCGTACTTCGACCGGCCGCTCAGGGAGATTTCGCTGGGCATGGTGCTGATGCGCCTGTTCCAGACCTCGCGCCGCTTCCATGTCGAGATCCAGCCCCAGCTGGTGCTGTTGCAGAAGACGCTGCTGAACATCGAGGGCCTGGGTCGCCAGCTCGACCCTGAACTCGACCTGTGGCACACGGCCAAGCCTTTCCTGGAGAAGTGGATGGCCGACCAGATCGGCCCGCGCAAGCTCTGGGAGCAGCTGCGCGCCGAGGCGCCGCGCTACGCCAAGCTGCTGCCCCAGCTGCCGCGTCTGCTGCACGACTACCTGGAGCACCGGCCGGCCGACCACCGCCGTGAACTGCTCGAACTGCTGGCCGCGCAGAAGCGCACCAACCGGTTGCTGCAGGGCATCATCTACGCTGGCATAGGATTTGTATTGGGCTTGATCCTGATCCAGGTGCTGCTGCGCGTCGCCCTGTTCTGACCCTTTTTCGTCATTCGTCCCGTCCCCCGCACGCTTCGAGGAGAACACTGCCGTGCTGCTGACCCTGGTCATCGTCTATCTGCTCGTCACGATCGCCATCGGCCTGTGGGCCGCCAAGCGGGTCAAGAACACGACCGACTTCGCGATCGCCGGGCGGCACCTGCCGCTGTACATGATCGTGACCACCACGTTCGCCACCTGGTTCGGATCGGAGACGGTGCTGGGCATCCCGGCCAAGTTCATCGAAGGCGGGCTCAACGGCGTGATCGAGGACCCTTTCGGCGCCGGCACCTGCCTGATCCTGGTCGGCCTGTTCTTCGCCGGCAAGCTCTACCGCATGACGCTGCTGACCATCAGCGACTACTACCGCGAGCGCTACGGCCGTGCGGTCGAAGTGATGTGCTCGCTCATCATCATGCTGAGTTACCTGGGTTGGGTGTCGGCGCAGGTCACGGCGCTCGGCCTGGTGTTCAACCTGCTGTCGGGCGGGGTGGTGAGCATTTCGATGGGCATGGTCATCGGCGTGCTCTCGATCCTGGCGTACACGCTCTTCGGCGGCATGTGGTCGGTGGCGGTGACCGACTTCATCCAGATGATCATCCTGGTGCTGGGCCTGGCCATCATCGCCATGTTCGCCGGCAACATGGCCGGCGGCGCCGACAAGGTGATCGACCTGGCGATGAGCAAGGACCTCTTCAAGTTCTGGCCCGAGCCCACCTGGCACGACATCATCTTCTTCTTCGCCGCCGCCATCACGATGATGCTCGGCTCCATTCCGCAGCAGGACGTGTTCCAGCGCGTGATGTCGGCCAACAGCGTCAAGGCGGCCACGCGCGGCCCGGTGATCGGCGGCGCGGCCTACATCCTGTTCGCGGCGGTGCCCATGTTCCTGGTGGCCAGCGCGCTGATCATCATGCCGGAGCAGACCGCCGCCCTCCTCAAGGAAGATCCGCAGAAGGTGCTGCCCACGCTGGTGCTGGAGAAGATGCCCTTCGTCATGCAGGTGCTGTTCTTCGGTGCGCTGCTGTCCGCCATCAAGTCCACCGCCTCGGCGACGCTGCTGGCCCCCAGCGTGACCTTCACCGAGAACATCTGGCGCCAGTTCAGGCCCGCCGGCAGCGACCGGGAGAACCTGCGCACCATGCGCATCACGGTGCTGCTGTTCAGCGCCGCGGTGCTGGCCTACGCCATCCGCATGCAGGGCACTTCGATCTACGAACTGGTGTCGGGCGCCTACCAGGTGCCGCTGGTGGGGGCCTTCGTGCCGCTGGTCTGCGGCCTGTACTGGAACCGCGGCACCACGCAGGGCGCCATCGCGGCCGTGGTGCTGGGCATCGGCGTGTGGTTGCTCGGTCTGGCCATGCCCTGGGGCGCGGTGTTCCCGGCCCAGCTCGCGGGCGTGCTGGCCTCGACGGTCGGCATGGTGGCCGGGTCGCTGGCGCCGCAGTGGATGGACAACGTGCGCACGCCGCACCGGCCGTTGGCCACCGAGCCCGCCTGAGCGGGCAGGGCGGGCCGCGACAGAGGCCCCCAGCCTATAATCGAGGGCTTTGCAAGCGGCCGACGGCGGCTTGCGCATTTGCGTTTCCACCCCCTCCCACCCCCGGATCCGATGCCCATCTACGCCTACAAGTGCAGCGCCTGCGGCTTTGCCAAGGACGTGCTGCAGAAGATCTCCGACGCACCTCTCACGGTCTGCCCCCACTGCGGCGCCGAATCGTTCAGCAAGCAGGTCACCGCCGCCGGTTTCCAGCTCAAGGGTTCGGGCTGGTATGTCACCGACTTCCGGGACAACGGTGCCAAGAAGGGCGGCGACAGCAAGCCCGCGGACAGCGGCACCAGCACCCCCGCGGCAGCGCCCGCGCCTGCCGCGTCGCCGGCGCCCGCAGCGCCTGCGCCCGCTCCGGCGGCGTCCCCCGCGGCCAAAAGCGACTGACCCGTCCCGCCTCCCATGCTCGCGCTGCGCAAATGGCTGTTGTCCGGCCTCCTGGTCATCGTGCCCCTGGTGGTCACGCTGGCCGTGCTCAACTGGATCGTGGGCACGCTGGACCAGACGCTGTGGCTTCTGCCCGAGCAGTGGCAGGTCTGGCTGTCCGACCACAAGATCCGCGGGCTGGGCGTTTTGCTCACGCTGGCCATCCTGCTGGTGGTTGGCGCGGTGGCCAGCAACTTCGTCGGCAAGCGCCTGCTGAGCTGGGGCGACGCACTGGTGCGCCGCATCCCGGTCGTGCGCTCCATCTACTCCAGCGTCAAGCAGGTCTCCGACACGCTGTTCTCGGAAAGCGGCAACGCCTTCCGCACGGCGGTGCTGATCCAGTGGCCGCACGAAGGCATGTGGACCATCGCCTTCGTCACCGGCGCGCCCGGCGGCGACGTAATCAACCACCTGCAGGGTGACTACCTCGGCGTCTACGTGCCGACCACGCCCAACCCCACGGGCGGCTACTTCGTGATGCTCAAGCGCAGCGACTGCATCGAGCTGAAGATGAGCGTCGACGAGGCGCTCAAGTACATCGTGTCGATGGGTGTCGTCGTGCCCGGCGGCCCCGGCAGCCTGCCCACGCGGCCGGCGCCGCTCGCCGCCAACCCCTAAATCCCAGCAATGCGCCCGCGAGGGGCGCCGGAATCTTCAATCATGGCCATGCGTTCTCACTACTGCGGTCTCGTGACCGAAGCCCTGATGGGCGAAACCGTCACCCTGTGCGGCTGGGTGAACCGTCGCCGCGACCACGGCGGTGTGATCTTCGTCGACCTGCGCGACCGCGAAGGCTATGTGCAGGTGGTGTGCGACCCCGATCGCGCCACCACCTTCGCCACCGCCGAGGGACTGCGCAACGAGTTCTGCGTGCAGGTCAAGGGTGTCGTGCGCGCGCGGCCCGAAGGCACGGTCAACGACCAGCTCAAGAGCGGCAAGATCGAGGTGCTGGCGCACGAACTGAAGGTGCTCAACCCCTCCGTCACGCCGCCTTTCCTGCTCGACGACGACAACCTGAGCGAAACGACGCGCCTCACGCACCGCGTGCTCGACCTGCGCCGCCCCGTCATGCAGAAGAACCTGATGACGCGCTACAAGGTGACGATGGAGGTGCGCAAGTTCCTCGACGCCAACGGCTTCATCGACATCGAGACGCCGATGCTGGGCAAGTCCACGCCCGAAGGCGCGCGTGACTACCTGGTGCCCAGCCGCGTGCACGACGGCAGCTTCTTCGCACTGCCGCAGTCGCCGCAGCTGTTCAAGCAGCTGCTGATGGTGTCGGGCTTCGATCGTTACTACCAGATCGTCAAGTGCTTCCGTGACGAGGACCTGCGTGCCGACCGCCAGCCCGAATTCACGCAGATCGACATCGAGACCTCCTTCCTCGCCGAGGAAGAGATCCGCACGATGTTCGAAGGCATGATCCGCAACGTCTTCCGCGCGGCCGCCGACATCGATCTGGGCGTGTTCCCGGTCATGACGTACGGCGACGCCATGTTCAAGTACGGCTCCGACAAGCCCGACCTGCGCGTGAAGCTCGAGTTCACCGAACTCACCGA
>JAFEEH010000169.1 GCA_018241185.1 Pseudomonadota bacterium
ATTGGATCGAAGGCTGGTACAACCGCCAGCGCTTGCACTCGGCCAACGGCTTCCTGCCCCCAGTGATCTGGGAGAGCACCCGCTTGGCTGCATGACTTGATGTACGTGGAAACGAGGCAGGGTCAATCTTCAGCGTTTGTCGGGGTAGCGCGCGTCCGACGCGATGCCTGCGCGATGGCGCATCAGCCGCGCTGGAGTGCCTCAGCCGCTTGCTCCGTCAGGTTAGGAAACGCATCCAGCTGGTAGCGGATGAAGGCCCATGCGGCGCGGTGGTCGCCGTGAAAGACCTCAAGCACCTCGTCGGTGCTCGGACGTTCTGGGAGCGATCGTCTCCATCGCCGTGCAATGTCCATCACCGGCTCCGACAGGAGGTCGCTCGGCGTCAATATTCCGAAAGAGGCCAGGGCCCCAGACGCCCGATCGAGGTTCACTTCGACCTGCACGCCGGACAGCGGGCGCTTGAGCGTCGCGCCCAGGCCGCCGGACCGAATGACCTCGAGGACTGCGTCCGCCTCATCCGCGACGTCCGTGAGCCATTCGGCGATGGCATGACGCAACTGCTGCGCGAGAGGGCTCGGCGCGGCGATTCCCAAGCCGACGCCATGCCGCTGCGATTCGGGTGTGAGTGCGTGGACAGCTTCCTCCGCAGCGTCGACCGCGTCTCAGTACAAGCGCGCCGCAGCATGGTCATCGCGCGTGGGCTTGATCCGTTCCGGTTGGGTTTCGATGACGCCCTCCAACTCGATGGGGTCGTCGTCCTCGGGAAAGCCGAGCTCATCCCACTGGATGACCTTTCCCATGGCCTCGATCGCCTTCCACGGATCCACGTCGGCTCGGCTGAAGAGGGCGAGCGCCGCGGCCGCACCTGCGTTCAAGGCTTCGGCGGGCGCGCCGCGCGACACGACGTTGAGTTCCATGGCATTGCTCCAAAAAGGTCGGGTCGCCTGGCATCGAAGGTTCGTCGATGGCGAGGCGCCCGAGAAATGGCAACTGCAAGGATTCAGTCTAAACTCAATACTGTATATTTGTCCAGTATCTCGGTTGGGCAGGGTGATAGGCCACCGCGTGGCTGCCGTGCCCCGTACACGCTTGCGAGCGTCGCGGCAGCTTCATGTTGCACCGGTGTCTGGACTTCGCTGGCCGAAACCGCACGGCACAATCGCGCCCCTCATGGATCTCTTCGACTCTTCTCCCACGGTGCTCCGTCACCCCGTCTGGTACAGCGACACTGCATCGGAAGCCATGACACTGCCTCTGTCCGCCGATAACTACTCGGTGGCACATGCCGTTGGTGCCGATGGCCGCTGGACCGTCACCTCGTCCACTGGTGAGATCGTGTACCGCGGCATCGGCCCGGTCACCGTGACGTAAGGCTGAGGCATCATCGGGAGATCGCACGACGCTTTCCCCAGGACGCATCGCGAAGACTGTTCTTCATGGTGTCGATTTGCCGGGAGGCGTGGAGAGTCTTGGCTGAGCGGGCCTTCGCCGACGCACCGCTGGCGGCGGGCGACTTTTCGTCGACCGCTAGCGCGAGGGTCCTTCAGGGGTGCGTGGATTGCGCGATCGATCCGATGTCGGTGGTCCGGCCTCGCGCGTCTGAGCCTTGGCGTCCTGCGACTTCTGGCGCGCCGCGATTCGGGCCATGTCGCCGCGTTCGATGCGCTGCGCGATGTTTTCTCGCGCGTGAACGATCAGGCGATCCGCTTGCTCCTTCGGGAAGCGCTCGGCTTCGGCCGCCGCAATGCCCAACGCCTGGACCGCCCGTTCGTGGTGCGGAAACTCCTTCAGGAACTCGAAGCGGTTCATCACCCGGAACGCGCCGGCTTCGCGTGCCCATTGGAGCGCCAGGGCGGTCGAAGGCTCCTGTTCGCATCGGCCTATGGCCTCGTTGCGCCACTCGAGGACTCGGCTCGCCACCTCGCGCGGGACGGTCGGGTCCGTGCCCAGTCGCTGGAAGAGCGTCTCCCAGCGCATGGCAGTGCGCACCAAATCCTTGGTGGTGGGCGTCTTGTCCAGCAGCGCGCTCAGCGTGGCGGACGCACGGGGTGGGCGATCCCATTTGTCGCCATCCAACCGGCCTTCGTAGATGTGATCGCCGTTGCTGGCGATGACACGCAGGCCATCAACCGACCGATCGAACTCCATGCGCCCGAGAACATCCACCACATTGCCGACGGCAAAGTCGTGCGCCTTGATGGACGGTGGATCGACAGCCAAGCCATGACGACGCCGCATCTCATAGCGCGCCATCATGGCAACGTGACTGTCTTCTCGTGACGTAGCCACAAAGACCGCCTGGACGATGTATCCGCTGCGTCGAAGGTCGCCAGCGAGGGCGGGGACGGCTTCGATCTGCGTCGTCTCCACCTCCGCGATCAGGTTGTGGCGCTGTTTCTGTGCGTCCTTGACCAAGCGATTGAACCAGGAAGCGCAGTCCCCCGAAACTCTTTCCGCAGTCTGCGGTGCGATGTCCCCGCCGCGCGCCCAGATTGGGTGGTAGGCGCGCAGGCGATTCATCGACACGTGAGCTGCTGAAGCCACCGTCTCCAGCAGCTGTCGACGCAGCTGCACCGTGGCGAAGGTGAGTCCTGCGCCAGGCTGCCCAGTGATGATCATCGCGGCAGGCTGGACCGCCGGTTGTGCGCCCGAGGCCAGATCCGGGCTCACGCAGCGCTCGTAGAGTCGACGCAGCTCCCGCTCCGAAGGTTGGCGCGGCTCAACAGGCCGGGTCGACAAAGGGGAGCGCGCCATCAGGACGTCTCCTGATCGTCGCTGGCGCGGCGCGTCCGGTCCTGGAGCGGCGGTCGTTTCGCGGCGAAGCGCTCGAGGACGGTCTTGGTGGCGTCTGGATCTTCCGGGTCGAAGGTGGACAGCAACTGGCGTGCTTCATCCCGCTGCCGCCGGAGCTCACGAATTCGTGCGGTGTCGGGCGGATTGACGTCCATCAGCCGATCGATCTCGATGGTCTGGTTGGCGACGAACTGGTTCACGAGCGCGAGTGCCAGTTCTCCGTCCAGCACTTCCTTCAAGGGGGCCCACGGGCTCACGTCGTAAGCAAAGAACGCGCGGGTCTCGCCGGCCGGCGCCGGCGCAGGTTGATCAAGGTCGATCGCGAAGTCGCCCGTGAGCACCGCCTTGGTGAGCCACATGCGCATCACGTCGGCCAGTTCCAGGCCGCGCTCCCGAGCCATCGCCATGGCCTTGTCGGCGATGTCGCGCTCGATGCGGATACGAAGATGGTGGGCGTCCATGCGAGCGCGATTTATAGCAGCCTGCTACAGCAAACTGGCGCATCTCGGCGACTCTTCCGAGGAGTCGCGGTCGCGGCGAGTGCCGGGCTCAGCGCAGCGTGACGTACACAGCCAAGGCCGACAGGTGGGCCGGGTAGAGCGCGTAGAAAGCCCATCGAAACCTGGGCATCGGGATGTCCACCTGGCTGGCTCCCCACACAAGCGGGATCGTCACGAGCGCGGCGAAGTTGCCGTTGATCAGGGCCAGGGATGCGGTCGCGCCCACCCAGACTGCAAGCCGCAGGGCGCTGGGGCGCCGGACGAAAGCCCAGGCGCCGAGGCAGCAGAGCAGGGCGGGCCACCAGAACTCGACGATGGCGCCACCGACCAGAAAGACCGCCATCGCCAGGAGCCGCCGCGGGACGCCTCCGCACTCCCAGAGGAAGACGATCAACGTCGCGGCCAGCAAGGTGAAGAGGATGTTCAGGGGCCACCAGCCCACCAGTACCACGAAGGCCGGCGTGGCCAAGGCGCCGAAAACGAACAGGCGCTTCATGACGCGCAGGTGCACTCCGCGGGTCAGCGCACCGGGACGGCACAAGTTGTACATGAGCACGAAACCGAAGATCGGCATCACCAACCGGCCCATGGCGTACAGGGACGCGCTGGCTTCGCCCAGCACGTACTTGTTGACGTGATCAGCGGCCATGAGCACGAGGGCGACCCACTTGAGTGACTCGAGTGAGCCGGCGCTGATGGCCCAGGGACCATCGAGCGCATGCGCCGACCGCCTGGCCACAGGAGCGACGACCACCTCCGTGTGGTGCCTGCTGGCCATGTTCAGTACGCGGGCGACAGGACCACGCCCTCATCCCAGAGCCGGCGCCACTCGCGGGCGTACTGCGCACCCAGTGCCGGGGCATTTCGCACGACGAGCACGTTCTCGGCATTGCGGCTGGCCGCGGACGAGGTGTAATTGAAGCTGCCCGTCTGGACGGTGGTGCCGTCAGCGACGATGAACTTGTTGTGCTGCAGGGCGTAGCGCGCGTTGGTGCGCACCGGGACCTGCTCGTTGGCCAGAAACTGGGCGGCCGAGTAGCCCTTGGTGGCTTCTGCGGCATCGATCACGACGAACACCTTGACGCCGCGTCGCTGGGCGTCGCGCAGCGCCATGGCCACTGGCTTGCTGGTGAACGAGTAAGCGGCGACGAAGAGCGTGTCGCGGGCACCGCGGATGGTGTCGAGCACGAGCGGCAGGGCCCCGCCGGGCGTGAATGCGGCCGAGATCTCTGCCGCACTGGATGTCAGACGCTGGGCAACCGAGGTTTCAGCCCGCGACGCTCGGCCAGGCGTTTGCGCGACAACTGGCGCTGCATGCAGAACAACAGCAAGCCAGACCCCGCTGGCGAGCGCGAGACGGTGCACGGTGCGCTGCCGCCTGTGGGCACCGGCGGAGCGGCGATCAGTGGCGTTCATGGATGGGTTCCTCGCGCGTGCGCGCGCTGCATTGTCGGACGTGGGGGACCGGGGACGGGGCACGGTCCACCGGGAGGTGGATGTCGCGGCCCTGTGCCACGGCCTCGGCCAGCCGCTCCCGGATCGCCTGCACGAGGCGCTGCCGGGATTGGCCATCGGTCGTGGTGCGCTCCGCGTACTGCTCGGCGAGGCGGACGCCCGCGGCGGCCGCTGCCAGGTTGGGCTGGGCCGCCAGGTGCTCCGGGGCCACCGACTCGCCGCCGCGGATCATTTCGGCCGCCTGCTGCATCGTGCGCATGTGCTCGACCGTCTCGATGCGCCATCGTGCGCGCTGGGCCACGATCTTCTTGTTACCGACCGGGTCGCCTGCCTCATCGCGCTGCGGCACCCGGACGTCCACTGTCGTGGTGCCTTGGTGGGTGAGGACGACGGATGCGCCGACGCGCGGCTGGGTGGCCGATTCTGCCAAGGCGCGCTCCAGGTCGGTGCCCCAGACCGTGCGGTCGCCGACCTCGGTGCGGACCATGACGTAGTAGGACAGCCGCTGCTGTGGGTCGAACCGGTAGGGAGCCGCTGCCGCGGCCACCAACACGCCGACGATGGGCGCGCGCGCGCCATTGCGGGCCGGCCGGGGCGCATCCTCCGCTGCGCTGCGCGTCGGATCGCCCTTTCTTTGGGTGCCGGGTGCAGCTTGTCCGCCGGCGGGACCTGCGCGCGAGGGGTCGCCACCGCTGCCATCCGGATGGGTTTGCGTGTGTGCACCGCCAGGGCGTCGGCGGCTCTGGGACCTGGCCACCTGCTGGCGCTCCGCCTCCGAGGGTTCATAGCCCCTGACGTCGATCCCCTGGAGCGCGGCCTCGCGCCACATCCCCTGGCGAAACGCCTCGGTCCCACGCACCTCGATCGTCCGCCACCCCGTTGCTGGGCGATGGCCACGACGCTGTGCATCACCTCGCGGTTCTCCGTCCGCACCCGAATCCGGCTGCCGTCGTCGATGAAGGCGAGCGTTCGGTCCGGAAACAGGTAGCTGTCATCGATGCGCAGGTACCGGCGCTCGATGGCGTCCGGAACGGACGGGTGATGTCGGCCCGGCGCGGCCGCGTTGCCCTGGACGGCACCGGCGAAGTTGCTCGCGTCGGTGGGCTGTTGGTTGCCGGTTGCTGCAGCGGAAGAAACAGTAGGGTTGGCGGCGGCCATGGCGTCTCCTTGATGTGTCGGGGCCGGTGCGTCAATCGAGCAGGCGCGAGACGAAGGCGTCTGCGCGCTGCTTGATCTCGTCGTCGGTCAGTGGCTCGGTCGGGATCTCGACATCGTCGAAGTCGAAGGAGAAGTCGCTGAGCTTGAGTTCGTCGTTGAGTACGGCTGCGGACATGGCAGAAGCTTCCTTGTTGATGGTCGACCCCCCGCTCGGGCTCGCCGGGCGAGGAGCGGCAGCGGTGGCAGGGGTGCCGGCGGCGTGGGCGGGGCGGTGTGCAGGAGAGACGGGGCGCGAGGGGGCCGGCCCAGTCGGCATTGGTCCCGCACGGTTTCCCTCAACGACGTCGAGCTTCGGAACCGCCGGCGGTGGCAGCTCGCGCTTGGCGAAGGACTTGTCCTCGAAGTAGCGAATGCGATGCGCCAGGACGGGGCGCAGGCCTTCGTAGAACAGAATCATTCGGGTGGGGCCGAGCTCCTTGACCTCCTGCGGCAGCAGAAGCCGGCGCGCCTGGTCGCTGATGCTGACGGAGCCGCCTTTGTGGGTGCCGCCGAACATGGGGCGGCTGATGCTCTTCTGCCGCACGGTGTAGGTGCCCAACTCGCGCGAGATGGCCTCGGCGTCGTCGTACTCCTTCGGCGGAAACACGATCCGGGCGGCCAGCATCTTGCGGATCGACTTCGCGCCCTCGCCTCCGTACTTCTCGATCAGCTGGGAATTCGACTGGACGATCACGACCGTTCGTACGTTGTAGCCGGGCAAGAAAGCCGTGGACTCCGCGATGACGGGGATGCGGCCGAGCGCCGGAAACTCATCGAGCATCAGGAGCAGCTGGAGCTTGAGCGCCGGGTTGGTTTCCGGCAGTTCCCGGGTCTGCAGGCCGATGGCCTGCTGGAAAAAAAGGTTGAGCAGCGGCTGCAGCCGGGCGATGTTGTCCGGGTTGATCTGCACGTAGATGGAGATGGGCCGCTTCCTCAGGTCCCGCAGGTCAAAGTCGTTGGCCGAGGTCGCCGCGTCGATCATGGGGTTGAGCCACAGGTCCAGCCGGCTCGTGAAGGTCTTACGGATGCTCGAGGCGGTGGTCGGTGCCAGGTCGATCACGTCGTACAGGCTCTGGACGGCTTCCTGGGACAACGGGTAGCCGGCCCGCTCGCAGGCGTCGATGACGCGCTTCCAGTGTTTCTGGAAACCTTCGGCGTCGCTGGCCATGCCTTGGCGCAGCACCTCGCCCAGCGTCCGGGTGGCATCGGGCACCTCGAACAGGTACAGCGCGATGCCGAGGAACAGCGACCGGGCCGACGAGGTCCAGAACGGATCGCCTGCGAGCGGGTCCGGGAACAGCATCGTCGCGATGCGCTGGAGGTCGTCGATGCACCGGTACGGCTCCTCGGACACGTAGCCCAGCGGGTTCCAGCGCGCCGAGCACTCCTTCTCGGAGAGGGGGTCGAAGAGGTGCACATCCTGGCCGTGCGATGCCCGGAAGCCCGCCGTGCGCATGAAGTTCTCGCCCTTGATGTCGCTGACGATGGTCGAGCCCGGCCAGTTCAGGAGGTTCGGCACCACGACGCCGACGCCCTTGCCGCTGCGCGGCGGCGCCTCCAGCTCGACGCCTTGCTGCCCGGGCAGGACCAGGTAGCGGTTGCCCAGCCGGCCGAGGATGATCCCGTGTTCCTTCAGGAGGCCCGCTCTCTCGATCTCGCGTCGCGAGGCGAAGCGCGCCTCGCCGTGCAGCGGCCGGCGGCGAGGGAGCATCGCGACGCCTACCAGGCCCAGGCAAACGCCCTGCGCACCCCCAAGGCAGACGAGCAGCGCCTGGCGTACGTCAGGGCGGTCGCCGTAGGCCTGCCAGTAGCTGTGAATGGTGAGAAGAGACGCCTCGTGCGGGGGCAGCTTCATCCGCATGAGGAACGCATAGCCGGCCACGTAGACACCCATCACAGCGGCCGCCAAGAGCGCGACCGCGATCTTGAACGGGCTAGGAAAGCCCTCGGTGCTTGGTGCCAGGGTCATACCAGATCTCTCGAACAATGCGCGGGCTGCCGGCGTTGCCGCGGTCGCGCGCGCACTGGACGACGACGTCCACGCTCAACTGAGCGAGTTCGACGCCCTCGCGCGTGCTCATGCCCTGGCCGGCCTGGCTGCGCTTCATGAGCTGGGCCAGCGCGACAAAGGCCATCTCGGCGCTGTCCGCATGGACGCTCGTGATGGAGCCGGGGTGGCCGGTGTTGACGGAGACGAGATAGTCGTAGACCTCGTCGCCCGTGCGCAGCTCGGAGACGAACACCCGGTCGGGCCGCTGACGCTTGGCGCTGGCCAGCAACTGGCCGGGGGTGACCTCGGCTTGGCCCTGGGCGCCCTGCGAGTAAAAGAGGCGCACGTGGTTGGGCTGGTTGCGCAGCGACAGCTCCTTGACGTCCTCGATGGTGATGAGGCGGTCCTCGGCCGGCACTTCCAGGATGAGTGCCTTGCTGACGGTGGTCTTGCCCGAGCCCGTTGCGCCGGAGAAGAGGATGTTCTTGCGCAGCAGGACCGCGCGCCGCAGGAAGGCGGCGAACTGCCGGCGCGCGAGCAGGCCGGTCAACTCTCGGTCTTCGGGCGAGAGGTGCTCGACCTGCGCCTGGTGGCTGGGCAGGGCCGGCACGCTGCGCGTCGGGCCGAAGATGCCCTTGGCGTCCAACTCTTCGAGCGTCCACAGTGCATTGGACGGCCGCCGGATCGTGATGGAGACGGTGCGCTCCTGCGTGGCGGGCGGCAGGACGATCTGGATCCGCTCGCCACCCGGCAACGTCGCCGAGAGCAGCGGCTCGTTGGCGGAGATGCGCTGGCGCGTGAAATTCGCCACCAGCTTGGCGATGGCGATGCACCAGTCGTAGCTGGCGAACGGGAGGTCTTCGCGCGACCAGCCCGATTGCCGTTCGACGAAGGCGGCGCCTGGTTCGTTGATGCAGATTTCTGTCACCTCTGGGTCTTCCAGCAGGCGGCCGAGCGGGCCGAGAAAGAGCGAGAGCGAGGAGGG
>JAFEEH010000016.1 GCA_018241185.1 Pseudomonadota bacterium
GGCCTGGTGGGGCCTGGCCGGCGCCAGCCTGATCGCCACGGGCCTGCTCGCGCTGACCGCCCGCGCGTTGCCGGCCACGCCGGCGGCCGGTGCGGGCGGGCCGGCCTCGCAGAGCGCAACCGTGCCGCTGCGCCGCCTGGGCTGGGCGATGGCGGGCTACCTGTGCTTCGGCGCCGGCTACATCGGCTACATGACCTTCGTGATCGCGCTGCTGCGCACGGGCGGCGCGAGTGCCGGGCAGCTCACGCTCTTCTATGCGCTGCTGGGCGTGGCGGTGGTGGCTTCTTCGCGGCTGTGGGCCGGCGTGCTGGGCCGCTGGCGCGGCGGCGAGCCGCAGGCGCTGCTCAATGCGCTGCTGGGCGTGGCCACGCTGCTGCCGGTGCTCAGCCCGGCGTGGCCGGTGGCGCTGGCGTCGGGGCTGCTGTTCGGCGCGGTGTTCCTGTCGGTGGTGGCATCGACCACCGCGCTGGTGCGGCACAACCTGCCGTCCGCCCAATGGGCCGCGGGCATCAGCGCCTTCACCATCCTGTTCGCGCTCGGGCAGATCGTCGGGCCGACGGTGGTCGGCTGGATCGCCGACGGCCCCGGCGGGCTGGCGCGCGGGCTGGTCGCGTCGGCCCTGGCGTTGTGGCTGGGGGCTGCGCTGGCCTGGCGGCAGAAGGCGCTGGGATGACGCGCGTGCGTCGGCTGGTGCTGGTGCTCGGCGACCAGCTGAGCCTGCAGAACGTGGCTTTCGAGGGCTTCGAGCCGGCGCACGACGCGGTGCTGATGGTCGAGGCGCGCGAGGAGTCCGAACATGTGCCGAGCACGAAGATGCGCACCGCGGTCTTCCTGTCGGCGATGCGGCATTTCGCCGAGCTGCTGCGCGAGCGTCGCTGGCCGCTGCAGTACCTGCGCATCGGTACGCACCGTTTCGTCGGCATCGCCGAAGCACTGGCCGATGCGCTCGCGCACCAGCGGCCCGAAGCGGTGGTGATGACCGAGGCCGGCGAGTGGCGACTCGAACAGGCCATCGCCGACACCTGCACGCGGGCCGGCGTGCACCTGGACGTGCGCGACGACCTGCACTTCATGGCCTCGCGCGCCGAGTTCGCCGACCATGCGCGCGGCAAGACGCGGCTGGTGATGGAGGCCTTCTACCGCCGCATGCGTCAGCAGCATGGCGTGCTGCTCGATGCCGAGGGTGGCCCCGTGGGCGGCCAGTGGAACTACGACCACGACAACCGGGGCGCGTTCGGCCGCGCCGGTCCGGGGATGCTGCCGCGCCCGCCGTCCTTCGCGCCGGACGGGATCACGCGCGAAGTGCTGGCCGACGTGGAGGCGCATTTCGGCGACCACTACGGCAGTGCCGAAGGCTTCGACTGGCCAGTCACGCGCGAACAGGCGCTGCATGCGCTGGCGGCCTTCGTCGCCGAGCGGCTGCAGGACTTCGGCCGCTTCCAGGACGCGATGTGGCAGGACGAGCCCTACCTGTACCACGGCCTGATCTCGTCCTCGCTCAACCTCAAGCTGCTCGATCCGCGCGAGGTGATCGCGGCCGCGCTGGCCGAGTTCGAGGCGGGCCGTGCGCCCATCGAGGCGGTGGAGGGCTTCGTGCGCCAGATCCTGGGCTGGCGCGAGTTCATGCGCGGCGTGTACTGGTGGCGCATGCCGAAGCTGCTGCAGGCCAACGTGCTGCGGCACGACGCGCCGCTGCCCGACTGGTACTGGACCGGCGAGGTGCACATGAACTGCATGCGCCAGGCCATCGGCCAGACGCTGCGCACGGGCTATGCGCACCACATCCAGCGGCTGATGGTCACGGGCAATTTCGCGCTCACCTTCGGTGTGGAACCGTCGCAGGTGCACGCGTGGTACCTCGCGGTGTACGTCGATGCCGTCGAATGGGTGGAGGCGCCCAACACGCTGGGCATGTCGCTCTACGCGGACGGCGCGCGCTTCGTCACCAAGCCCTATGCGGCGGGTGGGGCGTACATCCGGCGCATGAGCAACTACTGTGACGGCTGCCGCTACCGCCCGGCCGAGCGCAGCGGCGAGGCGGCGTGCCCGATGACGGTGATGTACTGGGACTTCGTCGCGCGCCATGCGCGGATGCTCGAGGGCAATCCGCGCACGGTGATGATGGTGAAGAACCTGCAGCGCTTCGGCGCCGACGAGGTGGCCGCGCTGCGCCGCACCGCACAGCGCATGCGGGACGATCCGCAGGCGCTGTGAGTGCGGTGGCTTCTTCGATTTACTTGATCAGGCCTTCGGCCTTCATCGCCGCCTGCACCGCGGGGCGCTGGCCGATGCGTGCGTGCCAGGCCAGCACGTTGGGGTAGGGCGACAGGTCCACGCCCGTGGGTTTGGCCCAGTTGGTGACGGTGAACAGGTAGCCGTCGGCGACGCTGAAGTGCTCGCCCATCAGGAACTCGCGGCCCTCGAGCTGCTTGTCGAGCCACTGGTAGCGCGACTTCAGCTTGTCCTTGGCGATGGTCTTGGCTTCCTCGGGCATGGCCGGGTTGAAGAGGGGGCTGAAGCCCTTGTGGATCTCGGTGCCGATGAAGGTCAGCCACTCCTGCAGACGGTAGCGCTGCATGGTGCCGGCGGCAGGCGCCAGGTTCTTGGTGGGTGCCAGGTCGGCGATGTACTGCACGATGGCCGGCCCTTCGCGCAGCGTGGTGCCGTCGTCCAGCTCGAGCAGCGGCACGTAGCCCAGCGGGTTGATGCCGTAGTAGTCGGTGCCGTCCTGCAGCTTGTGGCTCTTGGTGCTGGCCAGCACGGGCTCGAAGGCCAGGCCGGCTTCCTGCAGTGCGATGTGGGGCGAGAGGGAACAGGCCCCGGGGGAGTAGTACAGCTTCATGGCGAAAGAGCTCCTTGTTCGTTGGATGCGGGCGTTGAGCGGATGCGAAGCCGGCCGGAGCCGGCGTCCGCAGCGAATGTAGCCGTTCGCGCCGGCGCATGCGCCGCGGCCCGGGGGCGTGGCGGCGGCGGTCGTCAAGGCGGCGCGAGCTTGTCCTACGGGGCCATGCGGGGCGCGCCGTCCGGGCGCTGCAAGGCGAGTTTCTAAGCTCCGTGTCCTGGCAGCGAGGACGCACTCTGCATCCGTCGCCGCCTCATTTCCAAGGAGCTTCCTCATGTTGAAGTACGCCATCATCTTCGCCCTGATCTCGCTGGTGGCCGGTGCCCTCGGCTTCGGTGGCGTTGCGGCGGGCGCCGCCGGCATCGCCAAGGTGCTGTTCGGCCTGTTCCTGCTGCTGGCCGTGGTGTTCCTGGTGTTGGCTGCGCTGGGCATCGGCGCGGCGCGCAAGGCGCTGGATTGACCGTGCCCGCGACCGACCCCGCACATCGCCGCTTGCGCTGGCCGAGCCGACGCTCGCTCGGCCAACTGCTGCAGTCGCCCGCGCACCAGGTGGTGCGGGTGCTGCATGTGACCCAATCGAACTGGCAACTGCCCGAGCGACGCCGTGTGCGCCGCGGCACGATGCCCCTGCCGGCCGTCGCCTGAGCGCGATCCCGGCACCACGTTCCTCGTTTTTCCATCAATGTCTGGCAGGGAGGCTGCGCAGCCCACGGCGCGCAGGCAGTCATGCATGAATCGCACATCGATGCCGTCCTCGACTACAAGGTCACGGCGCCGGCGCACCTGCTGCTGAACATCGAGGCGGCGCACTGCGCGTCTCAGTCGATCGTGAGCGAGTCGCTGGAGGTCGATCCTCCGGTTTCTCTTCACCACTACAGTGACGACAACAGCGGCAACCGCTTCGTGCGCTTCGACGCAGTGCCCGGGCCGCTCAGCATCCGCTACCGCGCCAGCGTGCGGCGCGCACCCCTGAGTCTGCCAACCGAATTGGCCGAGGCGCCCGTCAACCAGGTGCCCGATGCGCTGATGCACTACCTCATGCCGACGCGCTACTGCGAGTCGGACGTGATGTCGCGCGCGGCGCAGCAGCTTTTTGGCGATCTGCCGCCGGGCATCGGTCGCGTGCAGGCGATCGTGGACTGGATCCACGACAGCCTGTGACCAGCCGGGCAGCAGCGACTCGACCACCACCGCGCAGGAGGTGTTCGTGGCGCGTGCCGGCGTGTGCCGCGACTTCGCCCACCTGGGCATCACCTTCTGCCGCGCGCTGAACATCCCCGCGCGGCTGGTCGTGGGCTACGTGTGGTTCGACGAGCCGCCCCAGGACTTCCATGCCGTCTTCGAGGCCTGGATTGGCGGGCGCTGGGTGCTGTTCGACGCCACCCGCATGGCCCCGGTCGACCGCCTGGTGCGGGTGGGCACGGGCCGCGACGCCAAGGACGTCGCCTTCTGCACGATCTTCGGACCGGTGACGATGACGAAGAAGGAGATCGTGGTGCGCGAGAAGCAGAACGAAATGATCCCGCCGCCGCGCCCGCCGGAGCCCAGCGGCATCGTCGTGGGCATCGAGAAGCCCGTGCCCGTGGCCGCCGGCACGTCGCCGGTGTGCGAGCCGCCGCCGGTGCAGACGGTGCCGCTGAGCGACTGAGCACCACGGCGTCGTTTGCTACAAAATTGATAGCTGCTGGCGCCGTGCTGGCGGGCGTTGCGGCCCGATTTCGTTCTCAAGTTCGGGATGCCCATCTTTTGAGCAGGTGAGGGCGTGGGCGAATAAAATCGACGCCCTTTCCTCCTCCTTCTGAACGACGCAGTGAGGGCCGGCCACCCGCACGGGGCCGCCGCCGATCGGCCACTGCGCGACCCTGACCATGCTGTACCCGGAAGAATTCGACGTCATCGTCGTCGGCGGTGGCCATGCCGGCACCGAGGCTGCGCTCGCCTCGGCGCGCATGGGCGCGAAGACGCTGCTGCTGACCCACAACATCGAGACGCTGGGCCAGATGAGCTGCAACCCGTCGATCGGCGGCATCGGCAAGGGGCACCTGGTCAAGGAGGTCGATGCGCTGGGCGGTGCGATGGCCATCGCGACGGACGAGGCGGGCATCCAGTTCCGCATCCTCAATTCGAGCAAGGGGCCTGCGGTGCGCGCCACGCGGGCGCAGGCCGACCGCGTCCTCTATAAGGCGGCCATCCGCCGCCGGCTGGAGAACCAGCCCAACCTGATGCTCTTCCAGCAGGCCGTGGACGACCTGATGGTGGAGGGTGATCGCGTGGTGGGCGCCGTGACGCAGGTGGGCATCGCCTTCCGCGCGCGGACCGTGGTGCTGACTGCCGGCACCTTCCTCGACGGGCGCATCCACGTCGGTCTGGACAACTACCAGGCGGGCAGGGCGGGCGACCCCCCGGCCGTGAGCCTGTCGGCACGGCTGAAGGAACTGAAGCTGCCGCAGGGCCGGCTGAAGACCGGCACGCCGCCACGCCTCGACGGGCGGACCATCGATTTCTCGAAGTGCACCGAACAGCCCGGCGACGGCATGCCCGGCAGCGACAACCCGGCGATGCCGGTGTTCAGCTTCATGGGCCGAGCGGATATGCACCCGCGGCAGATGCCCTGCTGGATCACCCACACCAACATCCGCACGCACGAGATCATCCGCTCCGGCTTCGACCGCAGCCCCATGTTCACCGGCAAGATCGACGGGGTGGGGCCGCGCTACTGCCCGAGCGTGGAGGACAAGATCAACCGCTTCGCCGACAAGGACAGCCACCAGATCTTCCTGGAGCCCGAGGGCCTGACGACGAACGAGTACTACCCGAACGGCATCTCGACGAGCCTGCCCTTCGATATCCAGTACGCGCTGGTGCGTTCGATGCCGGGGTTGGAGAACGCGCACATCCTGCGCCCGGGCTACGCGATCGAGTACGACTACTTTGATCCGCGCGGCCTGAAGAGCAGCTTCGAGACACGCGCCATCCAGGGCCTGTTCTTCGCCGGCCAGATCAACGGCACCACCGGCTACGAAGAGGCGGCCGCGCAGGGCCTGTTCGCCGGCATCAACGCTGCGCTGCAGTGCCGCGGCGAGGAAGCCTGGGTGCCGCGCCGGGACGAGGCCTACCTGGGTGTGCTGGTCGACGACCTCATTACCAAAGGCGTGACCGAGCCGTACCGCATGTTCACCAGCCGCGCCGAGTTCCGGCTTCAACTGCGCGAGGACAACGCCGACATGCGCCTGACCGAAACCGGCCGCCGTCTGGGCCTGGTGGATGACGCACGATGGGACGCGTTCAGCCGCAAGCGCGACGCTGTTTCACGTGAAACACAGCGCCTGAAGTCGACGTGGGTGAACCCCCGCAACCTGGCGGCGAGCGAGTCGGAGCGCGTGTTGGGCAAGGCCATCGAGCATGAGTACAACCTGGGCGACCTGCTGCGCCGGCCCGGTGTGAGCTACGAGGCATTGCTGTCGCTGGACGGCGGCAAGTACGCGCCGGACCAATCCCTGGCCGCCGACGAAGTGGAGCAGGTGGAGATCGCCGCCAAGTACAGCGGCTACATCGAGCGCCAGCACGACGAGGTGCAGCGCGCATCGACCTACGAGAACCTGAAGCTGCCGCCTGAGCTGGACTACCTGCAGGTGCAGGCACTCAGCATCGAGGCGCGCCAGAAGCTGGCCAAGCACCGGCCGGAAACGCTGGGTCAGGCCTCGCGCATCTCGGGCATCACGCCGGCGGCCATCTCGCTTCTCATGATCCATCTGCGCAAGGGCGGCTACAAGGCCTTCCAGACGACGCCCCCTACCGAGCCGGCTGCTGCATGACGGTCGGGCTGGATGAGGGCGCCCGCGCGCTTGGCCTGGTGCCGAGCGCGCGACAGATCGAGCAGTTGGAGGCCTACGGCGCGCTGATCCTGAAGTGGAACAAGGTCTACAACCTCACCGCGCTGCGCGATGAGGCGAGCGTTCGCACCCACCATCTGCTCGACAGCCTGGCGGCCGTTCCGCCGCTGAACCGACAGCAGCCGGGGCCGGGGCGCCTGCTGGATGTGGGCTCGGGCGGTGGCCTGCCCGGCGTCGTCATCGCCATCCTGCGGCCGGACCTGGAAGTGCGCTGCCTCGATGCGGTGGCCAAGAAGACTGCGTTCGTGAATCAGGTGGCGGCCGAGCTGCAACTGCCCAACCTGAAAGGCTTGCACGCGCGCGTCGAGTCCCTGACCGGGGCTTACGACGTGGTGAGCTCCCGCGCCTTCGCTTCGCTGACGGACTTTTTCCGAGACTCTCGCCAACTGCTGGCAGGCCAGGGTGTCTGGCTGGCCATGAAAGGCAAAGCGCCGAATGACGAGCTGGCCGCCCTCCCGGCAGGCATCGATGTGTTTCACGTGGAACAACTGCATGTCCCGGGGCTCGATGCCGAGCGCTGCATCGTCTGGGCGAGAAAAAGCATCGATTGAGGCATCGCGGCCTGTCGGTGGGACCGCCGATTCCAGGTGCGTGACTTAGACTCGTCGCCTTCCCCTTTTCTGGCCCGTTCGGGCTTCTTCCCATGTTCGGCATCGCGGACTACGGCGCCTTTGTCGCCGCCATCATCGTCTTCCTGCTCATTCCCGGGCCGGGCAACCTGGCGTTGATCACCTCGACCGGCAAGGGCGGCCTGCGAGGCGGACTGGGCTCCACCTTGGGTCTGATCCTCGGCGACCAAGTGCTGATGTGGTCGGCCGTGGCCGGCGTGGCGGCGCTGCTGGCGGCGTATCCGACCGCCTTCCACCTCGTGCAGTGGCTCGGCGCCGCGTACCTGGCCTGGATGGGTCTGAAGATGCTGCGTTCCAAGCCGGGCTCGGCGCCGGTGCTGCAGATCCAGCCGCACCACTACCTGCGGCAATCGTTCCTGATCACCTTGCTGAACCCCAAGGCCATCGTGTTCTACATGGCCTTCTTCCCGCTCTTCATCGACCCAGCCCACCACCAGGGCGTGCTGACCTTCGGTGTGATGGCTGGCACGGTGGCCGCGATCACGCTGGCCTACTGCCTGACGACGATCACCTTGACCCACTTCTTCGCCGAGCGCATTCGCGCCAACCCGAAAGTCTCGGGCGCGCTGGAGAAGATCGCCGGCACGCTGCTCGTCGGCTTCGGCATCAAGCTCGCGCTGAGCCAGTGACCCCATGGCCAAGATTTTCTGCATCGCCAACCAGAAGGGCGGGGTCGGCAAGACCACCACCACCGTGAACCTCGCCGCCGGGCTGGCCAAGGTCGGCCAACGCGTGCTGATGATCGACCTCGACCCGCAGGGCAACGCCACCATGGGATCGGGCGTGGACAAGCGCGAGGCTGAGCTCACGGTGTACGACGTGCTGCTCGAATCCGCCTCGGTCGCCGAGGCGCGCCCCCGCACAGAAAAGCTGGTGGAAGCGGGCGCCGCCTACGACGTGCTGGCCGCCAGCCGCGAGCTGGCCGGCGCCGAGGTGGAGATGGTCGCGCTCGACCGCCGCGAGAAGCGGCTGCGCACTGCGCTGGCCGGCGTGGGCGCGGAGTACGACTTCATCCTCATCGACTGCCCGCCCAGCCTGAGCCTGCTGACGCTCAACGGCCTGTGCGCGGCGCACGGCGTGATCGTGCCCATGCAGTGCGAGTACTTCGCGCTCGAGGGGCTCACCGACCTGGTCAACACGATCAAGCA
>JAFEEH010000170.1 GCA_018241185.1 Pseudomonadota bacterium
CCCTGCTCGATGCAGAACACCGCGCGGCGCAGGGCCATCGCCTCGTCGCGTTCCCAAGGCTGCTGGGCCTCGCGCACCAAGTACTCTACCGGGGTGTAGACGAGCGCCATCTCGCTCAGGTCATCGGCGTGCAGCATGTCAGGCCTCGTAGACCGACAGCGACGAGCAGGCGCCGCACTTGCCGCAGCCGGCCTTGATGTCGCCCGAACGCAGCCCCGCGGCCGCCACGCGCGCGCCCAGCGGCTCGAGGATGCTGCGCATGAACTCGGGCGAGGGGGCCGGATGGTCCTCCAGCGGCGTGCCGCTGATCGGCACGAAGGGCACGACGAAGGGGTACACGCCCAGCGCGAGCAGCTTGTCGCTGATCTCCAGGATGGCCTCGCGCGAATCGCCGAGCCCCGCGAGGATGTAGGTGCTGACCTGGCCGCGGCCGAAGACGCGCACCGCGGCCTCGAAGGCGCTCAGGTAGCGCTCGACGGGCACGCTGGCCTTGCCCGGCATGACCTGCTCGCGCACCGCGGGCGTCACCACCTCCAGGTGCATGCCCAGCGTGTCGATGCCCGCGGCATGCATGCGCGCGAACCAGCGGTCGTCGTCGGGCGGCTCGCACTGGCCCTGGATGGGAATGTCGACCGCCGCCTTGATCGCGAAGGCGCTCTCGCACAGGATGGCGGCGCCGCGGTCGGTGGCGTTGGGCGTGCCGGTGGTCAGCACCATGTGCTTCACGCCGTCGAGCAGCACCGCGGCGCGCGCCACCTCGGCGAGCTGCTCGGGCGTCTTGCGCGCCACCGTGCGCCCGGCCGCCAGCGACTGGCCGATCGCGCAGAACTTGCAGGTCTTCCGGCGGCTCTCGTAGCGGATGCAGGTCTGCAGCACGGTGGTGGCGAGCACGTCGCTGCCGTGCAAGGTGGCGATGTGCGAATAGGGCACGCCGTCGAAGGTCTGCATCGCGTAGAAGCGCGGCTGCTTCGGGAAGCTGATGCTCGCGATCGGGATGCTGCCGCGCATCACCCGGCTCACGCCGCGCGCATCGGGCGCCTCGGCAGTGAAGGGCGAGTGCCACGCCGTCGACGTGTGCACCGGCACCATGATCGTGTGGCCGTCGACGGTGACGGCCTTGTGGTCCGACGGGCCCGCGCCGCCGCGGCGGCTGGCGGCCCCCGCCGCCGGGTCAGCCAGCCGCAACCCGAAGGACTGGAGCTGGGTCATCAACTGGCGGCTGGACAGCGGGGCGCTCGTATCGAAGGGCGTGTTCATGGTCGGGGCTCCAGGCAACGGAAGGGGTGGAGGACATCGGCACCACGGGCGTGGCCGGCCGGTCGTTGAGGGCGAGCGACAGCAGTTCGGGCCGCGCGTAGTGGCCCACCGAATCCATCATTCGCTTGCGCTTGGCGATGAGCGCCATGTCGAGGTCGGCGATCACCATGCCCTCGCCCTCGGTCAGGGGCGGCGCCAGGTGCTTGCCCTCGGGCGAGACGATCGCCGTGTGGCAGCCGCCGCGCAGCGCCTTCTGCAGGCCGGCATCGGGCGTGACCGAGCGGATCTGCTCGTCGGTGAGCCAGCCGGTGGCGTTGACCACGAAGCAGCCCGATTCCAGCGCGTGGTGGCGGATGGTCACTTCCATCTGCTCCGCGAAGATCGGGCCCACCAGCGAGCCCGGGAACTGCGCGCAGTGGATCTCCTCGTGCTGCGCCATCAGGCTGTAGCGCGCGAGCGGGTTGTAGTGCTCCCAGCAGGCCAGTGCGCCGACGCGGCCGGCGGCGGTGTCGACCACCTTCAGGCCCGCGCCATCGCCCTGCCCCCACACCATGCGCTCGTGGTAGGTGGGCGTGATCTTGCGGCGCTTGAGGACCAACGCGCCGTCGGCGTCGAACACCAGCTGCGTGTTGTAGAGGCTGCCGTGGTCGCGCTCGTTCACGCCGAGCACCACCACCACGCCATGGGCACGCGCGCTCTGCGCCACCGCCTGCGTGACGGGGCCGGGCACCACCACCGCTCGCTCCATGAGCTTCAGGTGCGGCGCGCCCTGCTGCACCGGCGGCAGCACGAAGCTGAAGTACGGGTAGTAGGGCACGAAGGTCTCGGGAAAGACCGCGAGTTGCGCGCCCTGCTTCGCCGCGCCTTCGATGGCCTCGCACACGCGCTCGAGCGTGCCCTCGGGCCGATCGAAGTCCGGCGCGATCTGGACCGCTGCCGCGCGAACGATGCGCGAGCCCATGATCAGAGGGTCCAGGTGTCGATGATCACGGCGCCGGCCTTCTTGTGCAGCAGCACCAGATCCAGCACGTCCAGCGGGTTGATCGGCTTGATGCCCTCGATCAGCGCGCCTTCGCCGTGGCCGTACAGCGCCTGCAGCGCGAAGCGGCAGGCATACACCTTGCCGCCTTCCTCGATGAACTTGGCGATCTGCTTGTTGAAGTTCTGGTGGCCGGGGAATGCCTCGTCGCCGAGCGTCGGAAAGCCGCGCTGCACGCCCAGCGTGACGCCGGGGCCGTACAGCAGCACCGAGGTGTCGTAGCCCTTGCGCTTCAGGCGCGTGGCCTGCAGCAGGTTGACGAAGCCGATCGAGCCTTCGAAGGCCACGGTGTGGAAGGTCACCAGGGCCTTCTCGCCGGGTTCGGCCTTCACGTCCTCGAACACCTTCTCTTCGTAGTCGACGAGGAATTCGCCTTTCTCGTTGCGGGGGCGGGTCACGGTGGGCATGGGGTACTCCGGTGGGATTGAACAAAGAGGGTTTGCGTGCCGGGCCGAAGCCACGTCGCCGCGCTCTTTGCTTCGCATCCGATGTGCCAGCCGCGCGGGCCCGCCGTGCGATCAAGCTGCGATCAACGCGCAGCCGCGGGGCGTGGCATGCAGAAAAAAATTTCGCGGCCCCGCGCAGGACCGACCGGCGCCTTGCGCGCACCGGTGCGCGTGCACCGATCCGACGCGTCGCGCGTGCGATCAATGCACCCGATCAAAAGGGTTGATCGCACCCGATCGATGCGCTCCTCTCCTCTGATGCAGGCACGCTTTCTGCACGTTGATCGGCATGTGCATGCAATCAATGGATGCGATCAAGTGCCCTTGACGCCGATCATCAGCCACTGGCGCAAGCAGCTGCGCACCAGCGCCAAGCCGGCCTACCTGCTTCTGGCGGACCTGATCGCGGACGACATCCGCAGCGGGCGCCTGGGCGTGCGCGACCGGTTGCCCACCCTGCGCGAGCTGGCGGCAGAGCTCGAACTGAACTACACGACGGTCGCGAGGGGCTATGCCGAAGCGCGCAAGCGCGGTCTGATCGACTCGCGGGTCGGCACCGGGACTTTCATCCGTTCCGGCACGCCCAGCCTGCGCCTGCGCGGCGGCAGCGGTGCCGAGATGACCATGAACATGCCGCCCGAGCCGGCCGACGAACATCTCCTGGCGCGACTGCACGACGGCGCCCGGCGCGTCTTCGCCGAGGTCGACGTCTACGACCTCCTGCGCTACCAGGATTTCGGCGGCACGGCACACGACCGCGAGGCCGCGATGCAGTGGTTGCGCCCCCACGTGCCCGACGCCGGCGTGGACCGGCTGCTGGTGTGCCCCGGCATCCACGGCGTGCTGACGGCGCTGTTCTCGCTGCTGGCGCGGCCGGGCGAGCTGATCTGCGTCGAGTCGCTCACCTATCCCGGCGTGAAGGCCATCGCGGCGCAGCTGGGCGTGCAGCTGCATGCGCTGCAGCTGGACGACGACGGCCCGATTGCCGACGCCTTCGAGCACGCCTGCAAGACGCTCAAGCCCAAAGCGCTGTACTGCAACCCGACGCTGCTGAACCCGACCACCCTGACCGTCTCGCGCGCGCGGCGCGAGGCGCTGGCCGATGTGGCGCTGCGCTACGCCGTGCCGATCATCGAGGATGACGCCTACGGCATGCTGCCGCGCCAGATGCCGCCCACGCTGGCCACGCTGGCACCGGCGCTGACCTACTACCTCACCGGGTTCGCCAAGTGCTTCGGCGCGGGCCTGCGCACCGCATATGTCTGCGCCCCCACCGCGCGGCTGGCGCAGCGGCTGGCCGGCGCGATGCGCGCGACGACGGTGATGGCCTCGCCCATGACCAGTGCGCTGACGACCCTGTGGGTGGAGGACGGCACCGCCGACGCGATGCTTCAGGCGGTGCGCGCCGAATCCGTGGCGCGCCAGACGCTGGCGGCGCGCCACCTCGGCGCGCACGGCCTGCAGGCACACCCGGAGGGCTTCCACGCCTGGCTGCCGCTCACGCCCGGGTGGAGCCCGGTGGAGTTCGCTTCGTACCTGCGCACGCAGAACGTCGGCGTGGTGGCGAGCGCCGCCTTCTCGACCGACGGCGACCCGCCCGACGCGGTGCGCATCTGCCTGGGCGGCCCGATGGGACGCGAGGACTGCGACGAGGCGCTGCGGCTCATCGCCGACACGCTGACGCACCCGCAACATCCGCACGCGACGCTGGGCTGATCGCGGCGCGCCTTGCTATGGATTCGATAGCTGTTGGCGCCCTATCCACGGGCGCTGGAAGCCGATTTGGCTTGAGAATCCCAGAACTTAGTGGCGCAGCGGCGGCAGGATCTGATGGCGATCCACCCAGCGCGCGGCCTCGTGCCGCGCCAGCTGCAGCGCCTCGTCCGCCGACGCGCAAGGCGTCACGTCGAGCGCGATCGCGATGCCGGCGCTGGGCCCTGTATCGGCCTGGTAGAGCACACGCGCCACGAACAGGCCGGGGCCCGACTCGTCGGCCATGCACACGAAGCTGCAGCCGCGGTATTCGAAGGCCTGCCCCTGCGGTGGCGGCACGCGGGTGGCGCCGCCGGCGGCAGCCAGCGCCTGTGCCGCGCGGCGCCAGGGCCATCGGTCGATGTGGGCGTCCATAGGCAGGCTCACGGGAGCATCGGCAACAGGCATCGGGGTCATGGCGACGAGTCTCTTCGCGCTGCAGCAGGCCCGATTTGTCGACAAGTGCCCGCCGCCGCGCAAGAACCCGGCCCGAAGCCGTGCAGGACAACATCCCGACCCGCGTGCGGCCCCGTGCAGCGGCCTTGTGCGGTGGCATCCTCACGCATCGGTCGGCGAGCTCCTGCACGCCGGCATTTTTCAAGCAACCACCAAGAGCTGTTCCAGAGGTACACGCACATGATCAAGATCGGAATCGTCGACGACCACGCCGTGGTACGCGCAGGCCTGCGCGACTTCTTCGCCACCCATGTGGACCTTCGGGTCGCGGGCGAGGCGGCCTCGGGCCGCGAGGCCATCGACCTGGTGCGCAACACCGAGATCGACGTGCTGGTCATGGACCTGTCGATGCCCGGCCAGAGCGGCATCGATGCGCTGGCGATGATCCGCGCCAAGGCGCCCGACGTCGGCATCCTGATCCTCAGCGGCTACCCCGAAGAGCACTACGCGATGAACCTCATCCGCCAGGGCGCCTCGGGCTACCTGAACAAGGACTGCGAGCCCGACGAGATCGTCAAGGCGGTGCGCACCATCGCGCTGGGCCGCCGCTACATCACGCCGGCCGTGGCCGATCTGCTGGCCAACCAGCTGGGCAAGAAGGAGAACTCCGCGCCGCACGAGCAGCTGTCGGAGCGTGAGTTCCAGGTGTTCCTCAAGCTGGCCAAGGGCGAGACGGTGGGCAAGATCGGCGACGACCTGTCCCTGTCGGTCAAGACCATCAGCACCTACCGCACGCGCCTGATGGAAAAGCTCAACCTGCAGACCAACAGCGACCTCACGTACTACGCGATGAAGTCGCAGCTGATCGACTGATCGTCGCCGCCTCGAAGTAGCGCGACGGCGAACGGCCGAACTGCGCGCGAAACGTCGCCGCGAAGGTGCTCGGGCTCTGGTAGCCCAGCGCGTCGGCCACCACGCCCACCGGCTGGCCCGCAGCCAGCCATTCCAGTGCCCGCAGCATGCGGGCGCGCTGCCGCCAGCGCATGAAGCTCAGGCCCGTCTCCGCCTGGAAATGGCGCGTCAGCGAGCGCACCGACAGGCCGGCGCCGCTTGCCCACGCAGCCAACGGTCGCGTGTCGGCCGGGTCGTCCGCCAAGGCCCGCGCGATACGCAGCAGCCGACGGTCGGTCGGAAAGGGCAGGTGCAGGGTGTCGCGGGGTGCCCGTTGCAGTTCGTCCGCCAGCACGGCCGCCAGCCGCTGCTCGGCGGGTGCGAGCTGGCGTCCGGGCGCGGCCCGGCCGGTCCAGGCCACGGCACGCGCCACGATCGGCGCCACCAGCGCCGAGGCCGCGAGCACACACGGCTCGACCGGCAGCCCGACGCACAGCGACGGCGACAGGTAGGCGCTCCAGCCCGCCACCGGCCCGCGCCCCAGCGCCGCGTGCCGCACGCCGGGTGGGATCCAGCCGACGCAGCCGGCCGGCATCACCCAACGGCCGGCAGCCCCCTCGACCCACAGCAGCCCGCGCGTCAGCGTATAGAGCTGGCCCCGCCGATGGCGGTGGCTGGTCGTGCGGCGGGCCTGCCCGCCATCGAGCGCCACGGCGAACAGCGCCGGCTCGTCGAGTGCGTCGTAGCGCTCCAGGGCCACGGATTCGGCGCCGTCGGGTTCGTCAATCTTGGCCATCGATGAACGATTGTTGGCGATCCGTCGTTCACGCGCCAGTCCGAACACTGCGCACACTGTCGGCTTCCATCACCGCGACACCCGAGGAACCGACATGAAAGCCCAGGACATGCTCCCCGACGACCAGGACCAGGTGCGCCTGGGCGACACCACCGTGCGCAAGGGGTCGGTCGGCGCCTTCCTGGCCAACGCACGCGCGCTGGCCGATGCCACACAGGACGCCGCCACGCGCGCCGAGGCTCACGCCGACCTGCTCGCGCTGGTCCCGCCGCTGCGCGCGCTCGGCCTGTTCGACGTGCTTCGGCCGCGCGACCCGGCCCTGCAGGCGCTGGTCGACAGCGTGCCCTGACGCCCACGGCCTCTTCCTACGGCTTTGCATTCAAGCGCAGAACAAGGCGGGGCGCTGCAGACAGTGCCGTAGCACGGCAAGGCGCCCCGACACCGTCATGCGTTTGAATGCGAAACCGTGTCAGCCGCGACACTCGCGGCATGACCGATGCCTACGCCGGCGACGAATCGCAGATCCAGCCGCCACCCTCCTTTCTCGCCCTCTACACCGACCCTCGGCGGCAGCGGCTGAGCCTGCCGCTGGCCGAGGTGCGTGCCCGCTACGAGCTGTGCGAAGACCTGGCCCAGGCGCTGACGGAGCACGCCCGGGCGCTCTCGCAGGGCGGCACCGTGTCGGACGACGAGGTGCTGCAGCGCTGCCATGCGGGCCTGGCCACGCCCGAGTCGGGCCTGCCGCCGGCCGAGGCCGAGTGGGTGGTGCGGCGCCTGGCCGAACTGCTGGATTGGTCACAGCCCGCGGTTTTCTCACCGTCCCCCTGAAGCCGGAGGCACCGCCTGCGCGCATGCGGTGCGATGATGCCGCCCGTACCACGAAATGACTACATTTCGGGACGGTCTCAGGGGAATCAGGGTGAACAAGCTGCAGGCTTATATCGGGGCGCTCGAGCTCGCCATCCGCGCGCTGGACAGCACCTTCGTGCGCGCCAACGCCGCGGAGGTCGTCCGGCCGCGCCAATCGCTGACACAGCGCTGGCGCATGTCGCCCACCGAGCGCGCACGAGCGGAGCGGGCCGAGACCGCGAGCTACGACGTGACGCTCGACCACTGGGGCTCGCGGCTGGCGCTGATGTCGGCTTTCGAGGCGCTGCACGCCTCGCTGCGCGTGATCGCCTCGGGCTCGGCCCACAGCAATCCCGGCGCCAGCGCCTGGCGCGAGGCCGCGACGCGTGCGCGCGAGGCGGGACGGCTCGCCATGGAGGCGGCAGCCGTGTTCGAGGAGGCCAGCCTGCCGCCCCTGGTCGAGCCGCGCCTGCCGAGCGAGCCTGTCGGCACGGCAGAACCGAGCGAGATGCCCGACGAATTGCTATCGATTCGATAGCTGCTCGCGCCCACCCGGCGGGCGCTGCAGCCCGATTTGACCTGCAAGGCCGCCAGCCTGTCGGCTGCGGCTCAGCGTGCGGCACTCCGGCGCGGTAGGCTCGGTGGCAGAGACCAGACGCCCTCGCCCCGACCATGAGCCTTCGCGCCCCTTCGGAAAGCGCCGCCCCCGCGCCCCCTTCCGCACCGCCCACCCCAGCGCCCGCCACCGGCCTGCGCAGCCCCTGGGGCATGCTGCTGGTGCTGAGCACGGCGTTCACGCTGAGCCAGGCCTTCCGCACCATCGCCGCCATCATGGCCGCGCCGCTGGCGGCCGACTTCGGCCTCTCGGCGCAGGCGCTGGGCGTGTTCGCCGGCGCCTTCCATTTCGCCTTCGGGGCGCTGCAGCTGTTCATGGGCATCGGCATCGACATGAAGGGGCTGCGGCGCACGGTGCTGGCCGCCTTCCCGCTGGCCATCGTCGGCGCCGTGGTGTCGGCGCTGGCGCCGAGCTTCGCGGTGCTGGTCGCGGGGCAGGTGCTGATCGGCGTGGGTTGCGCGCCGGCTTTCCTGGTGTGCACGGTGTTCATCGCCCGGCACTTCGCACCCGAGCGTTTCGCCGCCGTGTCGGGCGACATCCTCGGGCTGGGCAGCATGGGCATGCTGCTGACCGGCACGCCGCTGGCGTGGCTGATCGAGGCGAGTTCATGGCGAATGGGTTTCTGGGTGCTGGCCGCATGCTCGGTCGTGGCGTGGCTGGCCATCGCGGCCGTGGTGCGCGAGCCCGAACTGCCGGCCAGCGGTCCGCGCGAGTCGCTGGGCCAGGCGGTGCGCACCTTCGGCACGCTGTTCTCGCTGCCGCACACGGCCGGCATCGTGGCGCTGGGGCTGGTCACCTACGCCTCCTTCGTTGCGCTGCGCGGCCTGTGGTTGGGGCCGATGCTGATGCAGCGCCACGGCTATTCGCTGGTGGACAGCGGCAACGTCGCCGTGCTGATGACGGTGATCGCGCTGATCGGCCCGCCCCTGTTCGGCCGGTTCGACCCCGGCCCGGCGCGGCGCCGGCGCTGGATCGTCGGCTTCACCTTCGCGGCGGCGGCCCTGTTCGCCCTGCTGGCGGTGGATACGCATGCGGCCGTGGACGTCGGCCTGGTGCTCGCCATCGGCCTGCTGTCGGGCTACATGGTGCTGCAGTACCCCGACGTGAAGGGCGCTTACGCGCCGGCCGTCACGGGGCGCGCCATGGCCCTGTTCACCATGGCGATGTTCCTCGGCGTGGCGCTGATGCAGTGGATCACCGGCACCATCGCGTCGGCCGCGCAGGCGCATGGCATCGAGCCTTTCCTGGCGGTCTACGCCAGCATCGCGGCGATGCTGGTAGCGGGCGTGCTGGCCTATGTGTGGCTGCCGCAGCCGCCCGTCGCCGCCGGCGCACCGCAGGCGTCAGCAGGGCGCTGACCCGCGGCCTCAGGGGCCGGCCGTCTTCCCGGTCCAGAAGGGCACGGCCTTCTTGCGCAGCCGGTGCAGCGCCCTCTGCGCTTCCACGCCCGCGGCCTCGTGCCGCGCCTGCAGCCAGCCGACCGCGAACCAGGCCCGCGGGTCCTGCGTGACGCGTGCCCGGTACAGCGCCAGCGCCACGGCCTCGTCGTTGAAATGGCCGAGGGTGTCCTGCGCCGGCCGCAGGCGCGCGAGGTAGCGCGCCGCCGCCCTGGGGCGGAACAGGGGCGCCGCGAACTCCGCCAGGTAGCGCAGGCGCTTGAGCCGCTTGCGCACGCGATGCTGCCCTTCAGCGTCGAGCCTGTCGAAGCGCTGGCCGTCGCGCAGCACCTGGCGGTGCAGCCTGCGCAGGCGATCGCGCAGGTGCCGGCGCGCCTCCGCGGCCTCGAGGCCGGGCGCTGCGGCAGGGTCGGGCGGCATGGCGCCGTGGCCGATCAAGGCCACCAGCACCGCCTGGAAGGCCGGTGCACGCAACGCGGCGCCGGGGTCGTCCGCGGCCTCGCCGCCGTCGCCCATGTCGATCGGCGGCGCGCCCGCGGCCGCCAGTGCGGCCTCCGCCTGAGCGAGCACCAGCGCACGGTCGCGCTGTTCACCGAGCGCGCGGAACGCCTCGACCAGCGGCGCTTCCCATGCGGGGTCGAGCCCGGGCGCCAGCGCATCGAATTCGCGCAGCGTCGTGCGCAGGCGGCGCAGGCCGATGCGCAGCTGATGCACCTGCTCATCGTCGCGGCTGCCGGCCGCGACTTCGCTGGCGTTGGGCAGGATCTGGGCGAGCGCATGCGCGATCG
>JAFEEH010000171.1 GCA_018241185.1 Pseudomonadota bacterium
ATCCGCACGGTGCGAATCTTGCCCTACACGGCGCCCCTCCGACCGGCGACGTGGCCAACAACGGCACGCTGGCCTTCAACCGCAGCGATGCGAGCACTTTCGCCGGCGCCATCTCGGGCAGCGGCGCGGTGGAGCAGCGCGGCACCGGCACGACCACGCTCACCGGCGCGAGCAGCTACAGCGGCGGCACCACCATCGCCGCCGGCACGTTGCAGCTGGGCGATGGCGGCACCAGCGGCGCGATCACCGGCGATGTGGTCAACAACGGCACGCTGGCCTTCAATCGCAGCGATGCGACCACTTTCGCCGGCGCCATCAGCGGCAGCGGTGCGGTGGAACAGCGCGGCGCGGGAACGACCACGCTCACGGGCAACAGCAGCTACGCGGGCGGCACGACCATCGCCGCCGGTACGCTGCAACTGGGCGATGGCGGCACCAGCGGCTCGATCACGGGCAACGTGACGAACAACGGCACCCTGGCCTTCAACCGCAGCGACGCCGTGGGCTTCGCCGGCACCATCTCCGGCAGCGGCAAGGTCGAGCAGCGCGGCAGCGGCAGCACCACGCTAGCGGCGGCCAACAGCTACACGGGCGGCACGGCGGTCGAGGGCGGCACCCTCATCGGCACGGCCGCCAGCTTCGGCAGCGGCGCGATCGTGAACAACGCGGCGCTGGTCATCGACCAGGGCAGCGCCGCGGCATTCGCCAATGCGATGTCGGGCAGCGGCAGCTTCACCAAGACCGGCGCCGGCGCGCTCAACCTCACGGGCGACAGCAGCGCCTTCACCGGCGCGAGCCGCATCGCGGCCGGCACGATGGCCGTGAACGGCAGCCTCGGCGGCACGCTGAGCGTCGCCAGCGGCGCGACGCTCAAGGGCAACGGCACGGTGGGCAGCACGGTGGTGGAAGGCGGCGCGCTCGTGGCGCCGGGCAACTCCATCGGCACGCTGCACGTGGCCGGCGACCTGACGCTGGCCAGCGGCGCCGCCTACCAGGTCGAGGCCTCCCCGGATGGCCGCAGCGACCAGATCCTGGCCACCGGCAAGGCCACCGTGCAGGGCGCGTCGGTCATCACGCTGGCAGCCGACGGCAACTGGAACCCGTACGGCAACTACACGATCCTGAAGGCGGACGGCGGCGTTGCCGGCCAGTTCGGCAGCGTGAGCTCCAACTTCGCCTTCCTGACGCCGACGCTGAGCTATACGCCCACCAGCGCGATGCTCACGCTGATGCGCAACGACGTGGCCTTCGCTTCCGTGGGCAGCACCTGGAACCAGAAGTCCAGCGCCGGCGCGATCGAGCCGCTGAACCGCACGCCGCTGTACCGCGCCGTGGTGCAACTGGATGCGCCGAACGCGCGCGTCGCCTTCGACCAGCTCTCGGGCGAGCTGCACGCCACCGTGAAGGGCGCCGCGCTGGAAGACAGCCGCCTCGTGCGCGACACCGTGCTGGAACGCGCACGCCAGAGCGTCGGCGGCGTGGGCGCCACCGCGGCCAACGGCACGCAGCTGAGCGAGACGGAGAACGGCAGCGTCTGGGGCCGAGCCTACGGCGTACGCGGCGACACGCGCGGCGACGGCAACGCCACCAACGCCGACCGCACCACCAGCGGCCTGCTGATCGGTGCCGACCGCCGCGTCGGCGAGGCGACCCGCGTGGGCGTGTTCGGCGGCTTCGGCCACACGACGCTCGACACCGAGCAGAACCGTGGCCGCGCCAGCGGCGACGCCTGGCACCTGGGCGTGTACGGCGGGACGCAGTGGGGGGCATTGGGCCTGCGCGGCGGCGCCAGCTACAGCCGCCAGTCGGTGGAGACGCAGCGCAACATCTTCTTCACCGGCGTGACCGACGCGCTGAGCGCGAAGTACTCGCTGCGCACGCTGCAGGCCTTTGCCGAACTCGGCTGGCGCATCGACGCCAGCGCCGACACGGCCTTCGAGCCCTTCGTCGGCGTGGCGCATGCCGACGTGCGCGGCGGCAGCTTCACCGAGCGCGGCCTGGGCTCCGGCGCAGCGCTGACCGGCAACGGCAACAGCACGCGCGGCACCTTCGCCACGCTGGGCCTGCGTGCCAGCACGCGCGCCACGCTGGGCGGGCTGGACGCCACGCTGCGCGGATCGGTCGGCTGGCGCAAGCTGCTGTCGGGCGACGCGACGCCGAGCGCGGACGTGGGCTTCTACGGCGGCCAGAGCCGCTTCACGGTGCTGGGCACGCCGCTGGCACGCGACGCCTTCGTGGTGGACGCCGGCATCGACCTGGCCCTGCGCAGCAACCTGACGCTGGGCCTGTCTTACAGCCTGCAGACGGGCGGCAACTCGACCATGAACGGCGTCAAGGCCGACATGCGCTGGAAGTTCTGAACCTTCGGGCTTTCAAGCAAAAAGTGGCTGCAGCGCCCGTCCGGCGGGCGCAAGCAGCTACCAAATCGATAGCAACGCCCCGGCGGTCGAGCCCGACGCCGGGGCGTTGTTCCTGTGGAGGGAACGGCGCTCAGCCGACGCTGCGCTCGAAGTGCGCAGCGGCCAGGCACAGGTCGGCCCACGCCCGCGCCTTGTCGGCGCCGTTGCGCAGCAGGTAGGCCGGGTGGTAAGTGGCCACCACGTGCGTCGCCGGGCCCAGGGCCGGCAGCGGGCAGGCCTGGCCGCGCAGGCGGCCCAGCGGCTCCTGGCGCCCCAGCAGGCGCTGGGCCGAGAGCGGCCCCATCGCCAGCACGATGCGCGGGGCCAGCGGCGCGGTCCAGGGGTCGAAGGCGGACTCGAAGTCGGCATCGTCCTCGGCCGTCGGCGCGCCGGCAACGGCACGGTGCGCGCGCATCAGGTGCACCGGCGCCGTGCCGGTGTGCAGTTGCAGCGCGCGCAGCATCTGGTCGAGCAGGCGGCCCGCGTCGCCGGCCAGCGGCGCGCCATGCCGCCCATCGGCACCCGGCGGCATGTCGGCCACGACCAGCCAGCCGCCAGTGGCGGCGCGGCCCTCGCCCGCATAGAGGGCCTGGGGCGCGGCGATGCGCAGGTCGGAGGTGCCGGCGGCGCCCGTCGAGGCGGGCTGCGCCGGGCGCGCGGCGGGCGCCACGGGGC
>JAFEEH010000172.1 GCA_018241185.1 Pseudomonadota bacterium
CCGGGGTGCCCCTCACCCCACCTCTCCCCAGCGGGGAGAGGAGTCAAACCGGACGCACCCGCGCCATGCCGGCCGATCACCACAAACGTCCAGGCCGGTGGTGTCGGTGTGCGGGCGTAGGCGCCATTCGCGGCGCCGTGCAGTGCCGAAAGCACGTCGATTCCAGGCGAGCACATCCGTCGCACCGCACGTCAGTCAGCGCGAGCCTGAGCCGGAGAACGCACACCGGCGCCGCCGGCCGGGTTCAGGTCCAGAGCGCTCGCGCCGACCCACCGACCCACCGACCCACCGACCAGCCGAAGAGCCGAAGAGCCGAAGAGCCGAAGAAGCCCGGACGATCCGACCGACAGCCCAAAAAGCCCAAAGTGCAATCGCCCGCCAGCGCACGCCAGCCGGGCGCCAACGCCAAACTCGTCACAAACGTGACGATCTCCTAGCCCCCATGGACTCACGCCCCGGCAGGCTCCCGCGGCAAGGTCACCGTGAAGGTCGATCCCTCGCCCGGCGCACTGCTCACCGCGATGCGCCCGCCGTGCGCCTCCACGATCTGCCGCGTGATGAACAGCCCCAGGCCCAGGCCGCCGGCCGCCTGCCTGCGGCCCGAGTCGGTGCGCTCGAACTGCTCGAAGATTCGCACCTGATCAGCCGGCGCGATGCCGATGCCGCGGTCGCGCACGCTCAGTACCGCCTCCTCGCCGGCATTGGTCACCCGCACGTCGACCGGCTGCCCCCCACCGTAACGCAGCGCGTTGGTCAGCAGGTTCGTCAGTACCTGCTCGATGCGGAACTCGTCCCACACCCCGTCGACCGCCTGCGCCGCCTCCAACCGGAAGCTCGCACCCGCCGCCTCGGCCTGCTGCGTCAGACCCTCCACCACGCGCCGCGCCAGCACCGCCAGATCGAGGGCCTGTGGCTTCATCGACAGTCGGCCGCTGCGCATGCGCGTCACGTCCAGCATGTCGTCGATCAGGCGCACCATGCTCTGGATCTGTCGCTGGTCGCGCTCGGCCATGTCCTTGAGCTTCTCCGGCGTGAACGACTGGGCGTTGCCCCGCGCCAGGTGCAGCTTGCGCACCTGCGTCTCCAGGAACAGCGTGTTCAGCGGCGTGCGCAACTCGTGCGACACCATCGACATGAAGTCGTCGCGCATGCGCACCGCGCGCTCCAGGTCCTGCCGCGCGGCCTGCAGCTCGGCCACCAGCGCCTGCTGCGCCTCCATCTCCTGCTTGAGCGCCTTGCGGCTGGCAAACAGGTCGACGAACACGTTCACCTTGCTGCGCACCACCTGCGCGTCCAGCGGCTTCTGCAGGAAGTCGACCGCACCGCTCTCGTAGCCCTTGAAGGCGTAGTTCAGCTCGGAGCCGGCCGCACTCACGAAGATGATCGGGATGTGCCGCGTGCGCTCGGTCCCGCGCATCAGCTCGGCCAGCTCGAAACCGTTCATGCCCGGCATCTGCACGTCGACCAGCGCCAGCGCGAACTCGTGCTCGAGCATCAGCGCCAGCGCCGCGTCGCCCGAGCCGGCCTGGAACACGCGCCGGCCGGGC
Organism: Pseudomonadota bacterium; assembly: GCA_018241185.1. Classification (GTDB taxonomy): domain Bacteria; phylum Pseudomonadota; class Gammaproteobacteria; order Burkholderiales; family Burkholderiaceae_C; genus Xenophilus. Next base: position 1,548 of record JAFEEH010000172.1, read on the forward strand.
CCGCGCACCAGTGCGTCGAGGGCGACGAGGTTCTCCTTCAGGTCATCGACCAGCAGGAGCTTGCTCTCGATGTCAGTGGGTGGCGGCATGCAGGGCGTCCAGTTGCATCAGCAGTTCGCGAAGGTCGGCCAGGGGAAGTACATGGTCGGGGGTGCGGGCGGCGATCGCGGCCTGCGGCATCAGGGGCGTCACGGCCTCGTCGGGCGACTGCACGGCGGTGAGGCCGCCGGCCGCGCCGATGTCCGCCAGGCCGCGCGCGCCGTCCTCGTTCGCGCCGGTCAGCACGATGCCGGCCAGGCGCGGCCCGTAGGCGTCGGCCGCCGAACTCATCATCAGGTCGATCGAAGGGCGCGAGTAGAGCACCGGCGGCTCGCAGCTCAGCGAGAAGCGGCGATCGCGCTCGACGAAGAGGTGATACCCCGGCGGCGCGAAATGCAGCGTGCCGGGGGCCACGTCGGCCTTGTCCTGCGCCTCGCACACCGGCATCTGCAGCCGCCGCGCGAAGATCTCCACCAGGCGGCTCTCGCGACCCTCGGGCAGGTGCAGCACCGCCACCATCGGCAAACGCCAGGGCTGGGGCAGCGCGTGGAACAGCCGCATCAGCGCATCGATGCCGCCGGCCGACGCGCCCACGGCGACGAGGTCGACCTCGGGCAGGGCGGCGGCCTTCACGTCGCCCTCCGGTAGATGCGGTCGGGCCGGCTCACGGTGTCGAAGCGTTCGCCATACGCCGAGAAGTCGATGCTCTCCTTGCTGCCCAGCCCGAGGAAGCCGCGGTGGCACAGCGAATCGTGAAACAGGCCCAGCGCCCGGTCCTGCAGGCGGCGGTTGAAGTAGATGAGCACGTTGCGGCACGACACGAGCTGCGTCTCGGCGAACACGCTGTCGGTGGCCAGGCTGTGGTCGGCGAAGATCACATTGGCGCGCAGCGCGGGGTCGAAGCGGGCGCCGCCGTACGCGGCCGTGTAGTAGTCGGAGAACGCGCGACGACCTCCGCCGCGCTGGTAGTTGGCGGTGTAGTCGCGCACCGCCTCGGCCGGGAAGATGCCCTGGCGCGCCTTCTCGAGCGACTGCGGGTTGATGTCGGTCGCGTAGATCAGCGCGCGCTCGAGCAGGCCTTCCTCCTTGAGCAGGATGGCCATCGAGTACACCTCCTCGCCGGTGCTGCATCCCGCGACCCAGACCTTGATCGACGGGTAGGTGTGCAGCACGGGCACCACGTGCTCGCGCAGCGCGAGGAAGTACGAGGGGTCGCGGAACATCTCGCTGACCGGGATGGTGAGGTACTGCAGCAGCCGCGCGAAGACCTCCGGGTCGCGCAGCACCTGCTCCTGCAGGGCCGAGATGCTGCGGAACTGCATCTGCTCCAACGCGTAGGACACGCGCCGTTTCTGCGAGGCGCCCGTGTAGTCGCGGAAGTCGTGGTTGTAGCGCAGGTAGATCGCCTCCATGAGCAGGCGCAGCTCGATGTCGCCGGCGCTCGGCGGCGGCGGTGCGGCCTTGATGGCGGGCGCGCCGTCCGCGCTCCCCTCGTGGCTCACAGCCGCTCCATGTGCGGCATCCATACCCGCAACAGCGAGAACAGGCGGTCCAGCTCGATCGGCTTGGCCAGGTAGTCGCTGGCGCCCGCGGCCAGGCACTGCTCCTGGTCGTCCTTCATGGCCTTGGCGGTGACGGTGATGACCGGCAGCTTGGCGAAGCGCCTGTCCTGCCGCAGGCGGCGCGTGGCCTCCAGGCCGTCCATCTCCGGCATCATCACGTCCATCAGCACCAGGTCGATGTCGGGCACGGCGTCGAGCTTCTCCAGCGCCTCGCGCCCGTTGCGCGCCACCTCGATCACCGCGCCGCGCTGCTCCAGCGCGCTGGTGAGCGCGAAGATGTTGCGCACGTCGTCGTCCACGATCAGGATGCGCCGGCCCTCGAACACGCGGTCGCGCCCGCGGGCGGTGCGCAGCATGCTCTGGCGCTCGGTCGACAGCTGCGACTCCACCTTGTGCAGGAACAGGGTCACCTCGTCGAGCAGGCGTTCCGGCGAGCGCGCGCCCTTGATGATGATGGAGCGCGAATAGCGCAGCAGCTCGGCCTCCTCGTCGCGCGTGAGGTTGCGGCCGGTGTAGACGATCACCGGCGGGAAGGAGCAGATCTCCTCGGTCGACATGCGCTTGAGCAGCTCGCCGCCCTGCATGTCGGGCAGGCGCAGGTCGGTGATCATGCAGTCGAACACCCGTTCGCGCAGCAGGGCCAGCGCCTCCTCGCCGGTCGCCACGGCGGTGATGCGCACGTCCTCGTCGCCGATCAGGTGCACCACGCTTTCGCGCTGCACGTCGTCGTCCTCGACCAGCAGCACTTCCTTGAGCTGTTGCGAGAGCTTCGCGTCGAGCCGCGCGAACACGGCCTGCAGTTGTTCGCGCGTGGTGGGCTTCAGGGCGTAGCCCACGGCGCCCAGGTGCAGGGCCGCCTCGCTCTGGTCCTGCGCCGAGACCACGTGCACCGGGATGTGCCGGGTGCGCGCGTCGTCCTTGAGTTGCTGCAGCACCGACAGGCCCGGGCTGTCGGGCAGCCGCATGTCCAGCAGGATGGCGTGTGGTTGCAGCTCCAGCGCGAGCGCGAAGCCGTCCTGCGCGGCATGGGCGACCGCGCAGTGCCAGCCGTACTCGTGCGCCAGGTCGAACAGGATGCGCGCGAACTGCGGCTCGTCTTCGATCACCAGCACCCGCCGCCGCTCGCCGCGCGGCAGGTCGCGGTCGTCGGCGAAGGCCGGCATCACCGGGGCAGCCGCTGCGGCGTCGTCCGGCGCTGCG
>JAFEEH010000173.1 GCA_018241185.1 Pseudomonadota bacterium
AGCTGGGCCTGTTCTCGCGCCAGTCGGCCAGCGCGCTGTCGAACACCGTGGTGTACGAAGTGCAGACCGGCGGCGTGCTGCTGGTGCAGGCGCTGCTGGGACTCTCGCGCGACGGCTTCACGGTCATTGCCCTGCTCTTGTACCTGCTCTACCTGCACAGGAAGCTGACGCTGGTCGTGGCCCTGCTCGAGCCCGGCACGGCATGGATCATGAAGGTGCTGTCCAAGCGGCTGTATCGCCTGACGCGCCTGGGCCAGGAAGCGACCGACGAGCTCGCCTATGTCGTGGAAGAGAACGTGCTGGCGCACCGCATGGTGCGGCTGCACGGTGCGCAGCCCGGCCAGTCGGAGCGTTTCGAGCGGCTGAGCCACAGCCTCAACCGGTTGGCCGTGAAGTCGACCATCGCGTCGGCCGCGATGACGCCGCTCACGCAGCTCTTCGCCGCCGTCGCGCTGTCGATCGTGGTGATGATCGCGCTCTGGCAGAGTGGCGAGCAGGGCCTGACCGTGGGCGGCTTCGTCGCCTACATCACGGCGATGCTGATGCTCATCGCACCCATCCGCCGCCTGGCCGACATGGCCAACCCGATCACGCGCGGGCTCGCCGCCCTGGAGCGCGGCCTGGGGCTGATCGACGACACCGCGTCGGAGACCGAAGGCGCCTACGAAATCGCACGCGCCAACGGCCACATCGAGCTGCGCAACGTGCGCGTGGCCTACCGCGAGGATGCGGCGCCGGCGCTCGACGGCCTGACCTTGACGGTGCGCCCCGGCGAGGTGGTCGCCCTGGTCGGCCCCTCCGGCTCGGGCAAGACCACGCTGGTCAACCTGCTGCCCCGCTTCGTGCTGCCCACCTCGGGCCAGGTGCTGCTCGACGGGCAGGATGTGGCCGGTTGGAAGCTGTCCAGCCTGCGCGCGCAGTTCGCGCTGGTGAGCCAGGACGTGGTGATGCTCAACGACACGCTGGCCGCCAACGTGGCACTGGGCCAGGCGATCGACCGCGAGCGTGTGCAGCGCTGCGTGGAGGCCGCGAACCTGGCCAACCACGTCGCGGGACTTCCGCAGGGCATCGACACGGTGCTGGGCCACAACGCGACGCAGCTGTCGGGCGGCCAACGCCAGCGGCTGGCGATCGCGCGCGCGCTTTACCGTGACGCGCCGGTCCTGCTGCTGGACGAGGCCACGTCGGCGCTGGACACGGAATCCGAACGCCTGGTGCAGGAGGCGCTGCAGCGCCTGATGCAGGGACGCACCACGCTGATCGTGGCGCACCGGCTCACGACCATCCAGCACGCCGACCGCATCGTCGTGATGGACCATGGCCATATCGTCGAACAGGGCAGCCATGCGCAGCTCATGGCGGCGGATGGGCTCTACGCGCGGCTGCAGACGCACACGCCAGCGCCGGCGAGCGAGCCCGAGCCGGCCGACGCCTGAAGAGCGTTCTTGAATAAAAAAGGGCTGCAGCGCCCGCGGGACGGGCGCGACCAGCTATCTTTTCGATAGCAAACGGCGGCGCATCACATCAAGACGATGTCGTACTGGCCCTGCCCCATCGCCGGCTCCGCCTGCAGCGAGATGCGCTTGCCGATGAAGTCCGAGAGTCCCGCCAGGTGCTGGCTCTCCTCGTCGAGGAAGAGCTCGATCACCTGCGGCGAGGAGACGATGCGGATCTCGCGCGGCGTGAACTGCCGCGCCTCGCGCAGGATCTCGCGCAGCACGTCGTAGGCCACACTGCGCGCGGTCTTGACGATGCCCTGACCGCCGCACGCCACGCAAGGCTCGCACAGCATGTGGGCCAGCGATTCGCGCGTGCGCTTGCGCGTCATCTCGACCAGGCCCAGCTGCGAGAAGCCGCCGGCGGTGGTCTTCACCCGGTCGCGGCCCAGCGCCTTGCGGAAGGCCGACAGCACCTGCTCGCGGTGCTCGTCGCGCGCCATGTCGATGAAGTCGACGATGATGATCCCGCCCAGGTTGCGCAGCCGCAGCTGCCGCGCGATGGCCTGCGCCGCCTCCAGGTTGGTCTTGAACACCGTGTCGTCGAAATTGCGCGCGCCGACGTAGCCGCCGGTGTTGACGTCCACCGTGGTCAGCGCCTCGGTCTGGTCGATGACCAGATAGCCGCCCGACTTGAGGTCGACGCGCCGGCCCAGCGCCCGGGCAATCTCCTCGTCGATGTTGTAGAGGTCGAAGATCGGTCGCTCGCCTGCGTAGTGCTGCAGCTTGCCCACGGCCTGCGGCATGAACTCCAGCCCGAACTTGCGCAGCGCCTCGTACTGCTCGCGCGAGTCGATGCGGATGCTGGTCGTCTCCTCGGTCGTCAGGTCGCGCAGCACGCGCTGCAGCAGGCTCAGGTCCTGGTGCAGCAGCGACACGGCCGGCAGTCGCGTCGACAGCTCGCGGATGCGTGACCAGGTCTTGCGCAGGTAGGCGATGTCTTCGGCCAGCTCCGCGTCGCTCGCGTCCTCGCCGTTGGTGCGCAGGATGAAGCCGCCGTGCGCCCCCGCAGGCGCGGCGCCGCCCTCGCCTTGCGCAGCGTTTTCGGCCAGCGCCAGCAGGCGCGTGCGCAGCGCCTCGCGCTGCTCCACGGGGATCTTCTGCGACACGCCGATGTGGTTGTCCTGCGGCAGGAAGACCAGCATGCGGCCGGCAATGCTGATCTGCGTGGACAGCCGCGCGCCCTTGGTGCCGATCGGATCCTTGATGACCTGCACCAGCAGCGACTGGCCCTCGAAGACCTGCTTCTCGATCGGTACGGCCGGGGCGTTGCGCGAGTCACGCTCGGCGGCATTGCCGGCTGCGGGCTGGAAAGCCGCCCGCGAACCCGGTGCGAAAGGCGCCACGATATCCGCCACATGCAGGAACGCGGTGCGCTCCAGGCCGATGTCGATGAAGGCCGACTGCATGCCCGGCAGCACGCGCGAGACCTTGCCCAGGTAGACGTTGCCGACCAGGCCGCGCTCGAGCGTGCGCTCGACGTGCAGCTCCTGCACCGCGCCGTGCTCGACGAGGGCCACGCGTGTCTCCTGCGGCGCCCAGTTGATCAGGATGTCCTGCATGTTTCAGACTTTGAAACCGACGCCGCGCAGCACCTGCGCGGTTTCGAACATCGGCAATCCCATGATGCCCGAATACGAACCGCTGAGGTGCTCGACGAAGGCGGCGGCCGCGCCCTGGATGGCATAGGCGCCGGCCTTGCCCATGGGCTCGCCACCCTCGACGTAGCGCGCGATGTGCGCGTCGGTCAGCGGTGCGAAACGCACGCGCGAGGTGCTAAGCGCAGCATGCCGTTGCCCGCCGTGCTGCAACGCCACGGCGGTGAGCACGCGGTGCGTGCTGCCCGAAAGCAGCCGCAGCATGCGCGCGGCATCGTCGGCGTCCACCGGCTTGCCGAGAATCGTGCGGCCCAGCGCCACGGTGGTGTCGGCACACAGCACCGGCGCGTCGGCCAGACTGCGCCGGCGCAGGCGTGCCACCGCCGCATCGAGCTTGAGCGCGGTGACGCGCTGCACGTAGGCGGCGGGCGCCTCGTGGGGCAGCACCGCCTCCAGCGCTTCGGCGTCCTCGTCGGCATCGGCCAGCAGCAGCGCGTGCTTGATGCCGAGCTGGCCCAGCAGCTGGGCGCGGCGCGGACTCTGGGAAGCGAGGTAGATGAAATCGGGCACGGTGGAAGGCATGGAGAAACGGCCTGGGCCGCGCTCACTCGCGGTGGTAGGGATGCCCGGCATTGAGCGACCAGGCGCGGTACAGCTGCTCGACCAGCAGCACGCGCGCCATGGCATGCGGCAAGGTCAGGTCCGACAGGCGGATGCGCTCGTGCGCGGCAGCCTTGAAGGCGGGGTCGAGCCCGTCGGGCCCGCCGATGACCAGCGCCACATCGTCGCCCTCCTCCTGCCACGCCGTCAGACGGGCGGCCAAGGCCTTGGTGGTGAGCGGGGTGCCGCGCTCGTCCAGGGCAACGATGCGGATGTTCCTGCCCGCCCCTTTGGCGATCGCCGCCTCGATGCGCTCGCGCTCGGCGGCGTACAGCGTCTCGAGGGTCTTGGAGCCGCGCGGCTCGGTCTTGACGGCGCGCAGCTCGAGCTTGAGCTCGGGCGGAAAGCGCTTGGCGTAATCGTCCCAGGCCGTCTGCGCCCAGTCGGGCATGCGCTGCCCGACGGCGACGACCAGCAGCTTCATGCCTTGCGGGCAGCCGCCTTCTTGGCCGGGGCCTTGCGCGCAGCGGTCTTGCGGGCCGGGGCAGCGGCCTTCTTCGCAGCGGGTGCCCGACGCGGCGCCGACTTGGCCGCAGCACCGGCCTTGGCCGCGGGCTTGCGCGCCGCAGGCTTCTTGGCCGCAGCCGTCTTCTTGGCCGGGGCCGGCTTCTCCTTGGGCGGCGGCGCGACGGGCTTGGGCGCACCGAATTTCAGGCGCACCGGCTTCTCGCCCCAGATGTCCTCGAGGTGGTAGTACTGGCGGATGGCCGGCTGCATGATGTGCACCACCGCGGCGCCGCAGTCCACGATGATCCACTCGCCGTTGTCCTCGCCTTCCATGCGCGGCTTGTCGTAGCCCGCTTCCTTGACCGACTCGCGCACGCTGGCGGCCAGCGCCTTGGTCTGCCGGTTGGAGGTGCCCGAGGCCACGATCACGCGCTCGAACAGCGGTGACAGATGCTCGGTATTGAAGACCTGGATGTCCTGCGCCTTGACGTCCTCCAGGCCATCGACGATGGCGCGCTGGAGTCTTTGGGTGTCTTTCTTGATGGCGGCGTCGGAGGGAGAAGAACTCATCAGGCAGGTCGGTAGAGGTGGTGTTGGTCAATATAGCGCGCAACCGCCGGGGGAACCAGCGAGGAGATGTCCTCGCCCCGGCCGGCGCGCGCACGGATGTCGGTGGCGCTGGTGGCCACGGGTGTCAGGTGCAGAAACTCGAAGCGTGCGCCGGGCGGCAGCCGCGGCAGCGCTCGAGGGTCGAATTGGCCAGCAGCGCCCGCTGCATCTGCGCGAGCAGCTATCAAAACAATAGCAATGGAGAGAATCTCCTGCCAGCCGTGCCAGGTGGGGAGTGCGCGCGCCTGATCGGTACCGATCAGCAGCACCAGCTGCGCCTCGGGCCTTTCGGCCTGCAGCTCGCGCAGGGTGTCGAGGGTGTAGGTCGGTCCGTCGCGCTCGATCTCGCGCGCGTCGACCACCGTGCCCGGCACCTCGGCGAAGGCCAGGCGCGCCATGGCCAGGCGGTCGGCGGCGCTGCTGAGCGTGCGCGCCTTGTGCCAGGCCTGGCCGGTGGGAAAGACGCGCAGCTCGGCCAGCCCGGCCTGCGCCAGGGCGGCGCGCGCCAGGTCGAGGTGCGTGCGGTGCGGCGGGTCGAAGGCACCGCCGAAGACGCCGATGCGCGGGCGCACCGGCGCCGCCTGGGATTGCGGTGACGCCATCAGACCCAGTCGCGCCGCGGCAGGAAGTCGGTGTACAGCCGCGCCTCGGGCGTGCCGGGCTCGGGCTGCTGCCGGTAGGCCCAGCTGGCCTGCGGCGGCATCGACAGCAGGATCGACTCGGTGCGCCCGCCCGACTGCAGGCCGAAGTGCGTGCCACGGTCCCAGACCAGGTTGAACTCGACGTAGCGGCCACGCCGGTGGAGCTGGAAGGCGCGCTCGCGCTCGCCCCAGGGCAGGCCGCGGCGGCGTTCGACGATGGGCAGGTAGGCCGGCAGGAAGACTTCGCCCACGGCGCGCAGCATCTCGAAGCTGCGGTCGAAGCCCAGCTCGGAGAAATCGTCGAAGAAGACGCCGCCGATGCCGCGCTGCTCGTTGCGGTGCTTGAGGAAGAAATACTCGTCGCACCAGGTCTTGAAGCGCGGGTACTTGTCGTCGCCGAAGGGCGCCAGCGCGTCGCGGCAGGCGGCGTGGAAGTGCACGGCATCTTCCTCGAAGCCGTAGTACGGCGTCAGGTCCATGCCGCCGCCGAACCAGCAGACCGGCTCGCCCCCGGCAGGCAGCGCAGCCAGCATGCGCACGTTCATGTGCACGGTGGGCACGTAGGGGTTGCGCGGGTGGAAGACCAGCGACACGCCCATCGCCTCGAAGGGCGCGCCGCTCAGCTCGGGCCGGTGCTGCGTGGCCGAGGGCGGCAGTTTCGGGCCGCGCACCTGCGAGAACCCGCAGCCGGCGCGCTCGAAGAGTTCGCCGCCCTCGAGGATGCAGGTCAGGCCTTCGCCCTGCAGCGGCTCGTCGGCCGCCTTGCGCCACGGGTCGCGCACCGCTCGGCCGCCGTCGGCCGAGTCGACCGCACCGACGATGCGCTGCTGCAGGTCGCGCAGCCAGGCGCCGACGTCCTGCGGCCCGGTCGACACACCCACTCAGCCGCCCTGCCCGCGCGGCGCCACGGCGCGGTGGCCGATGTCCTTGCGGTACTGCACGCCATCGAAGCGCACCTGCGCCGCGACCTCGTACACGCGCTGCTGTGCGAGCTTGACGCTGTCGGCCAGCACGGTGGCACACAGCACGCGGCCGCCGCTGGTGACGAGTTGCCCGTCCTTGAGCGCGGTGCCGGCATGGAAGACCACCGCATCGGGTGCCTCGGCCGGGATGTTGGTGATGGCATCGCCCTTGCGCGGCGACAGCGGATAGCCGTGCGCCGCCAGCACCACGCCCAATGCCACGCGGCGGTCCCATTGCAGCTCGACCTGGTCCAGCGTGCCGTCGGTGGCGTGCCAGAACACCTCGAACAGGTCGGACTTGAGCCGCATCATGATCGGCTGCGTCTCGGGGTCGCCCATGCGGCAGTTGAACTCGAGCGTCTTGGGATGGCCCTGCGCGTCGATCATCAGGCCGGCGTACAGGAAGCCGGTGTAGGGGATGCCGTCCTTCTCCATGCCGCGGATGGTCGGCAGGATGATCTCGCGCATGGCGCGGGCATGCACCTCGGCCGTGACCACCGGCGCCGGCGAGTACGCGCCCATGCCGCCGGTGTTGGGGCCCTCGTCGCCATCGAGCAGGCGCTTGTGGTCCTGGCTGGTGGCCAGGGCCGTGACGTTCTTCCCGTCGCACATGACGATGAAGCTGGCTTCCTCGCCTTGCAGGAACTCCTCGATGACGACGCGCGCGCCGCCTTCGTTGTGGGCCACGCCGAACTTGTTGTCGACCAGCATGAAGTCGACCGCCTCGTGCGCCTCGGCCAGGGTCATCGCCACCACCACGCCCTTGCCGGCCGCCAGGCCGTCGGCCTTGACGACGATGGGCGCGCCCTTGGCGTCGATGTACGCATGCGCCGCCGCCGGGTCGGTGAAGGCCTCGTACTCGGCCGTCGGGATCTTGTGGCGCTTCATGAAGGCCTTGGAGAAGGCCTTGGAGCTTTCGAGCTGGGCCGCCGCCTGCGTGGGGCCGAAGATGCGCAGCCCGTGGGCCCGGAACTCGTCCACCACGCCGGCCGCCAGCGGGGCCTCGGGACCGACCACGGTCAGCGCGATCTTTTCCTTCTGCGCCCATTCGCGCAGGGCGACGGGCTCGCTCAGGTCGACGTTGATGAAGCGCCTGTCGGTGGCCGTGCCGCCGTTGCCGGGCGCCACGTACAGCTTGGACACCCGCTCCGACTGGGCCAGGCGCCAGGCCAGCGCATGCTCGCGGCCGCCGCCGCCAATGACAAGAGTTTTCATCGCCGGGCCGCCCCAAGATGAAAACGCGCCCCCTCGGGGGGCAGCGACCACACGGCGTGGGGAGCGTGGGGGCCGATTGCTTTCATTCGGCGATCTCGGCGTTGTGGAAGACCTCCTGGACATCGTCCAGGTCTTCGAGCACGTCCAGCAGCTTCTGCATCTTCGCGCCGTCCTCGCCGGCCAGCTCGATGCTGTTCTCGGCGCGCATGGTGACTTCGGCCAGCTCGGGTTTCAGGCCCGCGGCCTCGAGCGCGTTCTTGACGGCCTCGAACTCGGCCGGGCCGGTCAGCACCTCGATGGCGCCGTCCTCGTGGGTGACGACGTCGTCGGCACCCGCTTCGAGGGCGACCTCCATCACCTTGTCCTCGCTGGTGCCGGGCGCCAGGATGATCTGGCCGCAATGCTTGAACTGGAAGGCCACCGAGCCTTCCGTGCCCATGTTGCCGCCGTACTTGGCGAAGGCATGGCGCACCTCGGCCACGGTGCGCACGCGGTTGTCGGTCATGGTGTCGACGATGATCGCCGCGCCGCCGATGCCGTAACCTTCGTAACGGATTTCCTCGTAGGTCACGCCTTCGAGGTTGCCGGTGGCCTTGTCGATGTTGCGCTTGATGGTGTCGGCCGGCATGTTCGCGGCCTTGGCCTTGTCGACCGCCAGGCGCAAACGGGGGTTGGCGCTGAGGTCACCGCCGCCCTGGCGGGCCGCCACCATGATCTCGCGGATCACGCGCGTCCAGACCTTGCCGCGCTTCTCGTCCTGCCGGCCCTTCCTGTGTTGAATGTTCGCCCACTTGCTGTGTCCGGCCATGGCAGTCTGCTCGCGTTTCTCTGCTGTCGATGAAGGGGCGCGATTTTACCCGGATGCAGGCTGCTCAAGCGCCGCCGTCCGACGGGCGGCACACGCCCGCGTCGCGATAATCGCGCCCGCCCGCAACCGTTGCGGCGACGCGCCACCCCGCGCCGAAGCACCACGGTGCTTGGGCATACTTGGCGCCTTTGCCGCCCCTTCGCACGATGACATCGACCTCCACCACCGAGCCGTCCCCGCCCCAGACCTGCGACGTGTTCGTCATCGGCGGCGGCCCGGCCGGCGCGACCATCGCGGCACTGCTCGCGCGCCAGGGCCGCCACGTCGTGCTGGCCGAGAAGGCACACCACCCGCGCTTCCACATCGGCGAGTCGCTGCTGCCGGCCAACGTGGCGCTGTTCGACAGGCTGGGCGTGCGCGAAGAGGTCGAAAAGATCGGCATGGCCAAGTGGGGCGTCGAGTTCGTCTCGCCCGACCATGACCACCGCGTGCAGCTCGAGTTCGCCGAAGGCTGGGACAAGTCGTTGACGCATGCCTGGCAGGTGCGGCGCTCGGATCTGGACGAGATCCTTTTTCGCCGCGCCGCGGCCGACGGCGCGCAGGCCATCGAGGGCTGCCGCGTGCGCGACGTCGCCTTCGATGCCGACGGCGCCACCGTCCGCGCCACCCTCGACGACGGCGCCGAGCGCAGCTGGCGCGCCCGCTTCGTGGTCGACTGTTCCGGCCGCGACACTTTCCTGGCCAACAAGTTCAAGGCCAAGCAGAAGAACCCGCGGCACAACAGCTCGGCCCTCTTCGGCCACTTCCGCAACGCCGAGCGCGGCGAAGGCAAGCTCGAGGGCAACATCACGATCTTCTGGTTCCAGCACGGCTGGTTCTGGTACATCCCGCTGGCCGACGGCACCACCAGCATCGGCGCCGTGTGCTGGCCCTACTACCTCAAGTCGCGCACCAAGCCGGTCAAGGACTTCTTCGCCGACACCATCGCCCTGTGCCCCGCGCTGGTCGAGCGGCTGAAGGACGCGGAACTGGTCGACGACGCCGTCTACGCCACGGGCAACTACTCGTACACCAGCACGCATTGCAGCGGCGAGCGCTACCTGATGCTGGGTGACGCCTTCACCTTCATCGACCCGGTGTTCTCCTCGGGCGTCTACCTCGCGATGCACAGCGCCTTCGAAGGCGTGGCCGTGGTCGACGCCACGCTCGACGCGCCCGCCAGGGCGCCGGCCGCCCGCCGGGCCTTCGAGAAGTACATGCGATTCGGGCCGCGCGAGTTCTCGTGGTTCATCTTTCGCGTGACCAACCCGACCATGCGCGAGTTCTTCATGTACCCGCAGAACCCGCTGCGCGTGAAGGAGGCCCTGATGGGCCTGCTGGCCGGCGACATCCATGGCCAGACGCCGCTGTGGAACTCGCTGCGCGCGCTCAAGGGCTTCTACTTCGTGGCGTGCGCGCTGCATCCGCGCCGCAGCTGGAACGCCTGGCGGCGGCGCCGTCGCAACGTGCGCGACCTCGGCCTGCTGGCCGGCGAGAACGTGGTCGACGCCAAGTGACGGCCGCGCCCTCCCCCCAACCCGCGGCTCCGCTGCGCGTGCAGCGCCAGCCGCTGGCGCAGATCCTGGCCAGCGCCGGGCATGACCACGCCCACGCCCCCTTCGCTGCACTGACCTACGGCGTCGCCGGCCACGAGCCGTGGATGACCGGCGTCGCCGCCCACGTGCTGCTGGAGCACGAACCGCTGGCCGACGTGTGGCACGCGGGGCCAACCGTGCAGTCCGGCACCACGGGCGTCGTACGCTGGCGCACCGATGGCGACTGGCTGCTGGGCGTGGTCGACCTCAGCGAAGCCGACGAGGCCGGCGGCCTGGAGCCGCTGGCGCGTCGCGCCTACGGCAACGTGTTCGACGCCATGCGCCAGACCGGATGCACCGAGTTGCTGCGCATCTGGAACTACCTGCCGCGCATCAACGCCGACGGCGGCGGACTGGAGCGCTACCGGCAGTTCAACGCCGGCCGGCAGCAGGCCTTCCTCGACGCGGGCGCGGCCGCGTTCGACGGCGCGCCGGCGGCCTGTGCGCTGGGCCTGCGCGACGGTGGACTGTGCGTACGCTTCCTGGCCGGCCGCGTGAAAGCATTGCCGATCGAGAACCCGCGGCAGGTCTCGGCCTACCGCTACCCCGACCGCTATGGCCCGCGGGCGCCGACCTTCTCGCGCGCTGCGCTGGCACCGCTGGGCGACGGCGAAGTTGCCCTTTTCGTGTCGGGCACGGCGAGCATCGTCGGCCATGAGACGGTGCATGAGGGCGACGTGCAGGCCCAGGTGGCCGAAACACTGACGAACCTGCACACCGTGATCGGCGAAGCCAATGCACGCACCACCGCGCGCTTCGCGCTGCAGGACACGGAACCGGTCGTCTATGTGCGGCACCCGGCCGATGCGCCGCGCATCCGCGCGCAGTTGGTCGAAGCCCTGGGCGAAGACTCGTGCTTCATGCGCCAGGCGGTGTTCCTCGAAGCCGACATCTGCCGGGCCGACCTGCTGGTCGAGATCGAGACGCACGGCACGGCGCCCGGGAGCCTGATCGCGTCATGACGCGGGTGCTCGGCCTGGTGAAGGCCATCCTCCTCGCGCCAGTGCTGTACGTGCTGCTGCTCGGCCTGGGCCTGGCGTCGCTGGCCTGGAATCTGATCGCCATGGTGCTCTACCCGCTGCTGCCGGCATCCCGCGGGCGTGTCGTGGGCCGGGCAGGCATCGCCTACGGGTATCGCGGCTTCTGGATCATCGCGTCGCTGGTGGGCATGATGCGCATCGACGCGCGCTGCCTGGCACCGTTGCGCGACGAGGCGGGGCTCGTGATCGTGGCCAACCACCCGACCATGCTCGACGCCCTGCTGCTGGTGGCCCATCTGCCGCGCAGCGCCTGCATCATGAAGGCGTCGCTGATGAAGAACGTCTTCCTCGGCGCCGGCGCGCGGCTGGCGCGCTACATCCGCAACGACTCGGCACGCACCATGATCAAGCTGGCCGTGGCCGACCTGCGCGAGGGCGGGCAGCTGGTGATCTTTCCCGAGGGCACGCGCACCGAAGGCGGCCCGCTCAACCCCTTCCGGCCCGGCGTGACGCTGATCGCCAAGATGGCGCAAGCGCCGATCCAGACCGTGTTCATCGACACCGACTCGCCCTACCTCGGCAAGGGCTGGCCGATCTGGCGCGTGCCGCCGCTGCCGATCGTGTTCAACCTGCGGCTGGGCGAACGTTTCGTTCCCTCGCAGGACAGCGACGCGCTGCTGGCACAACTCGAAAACTACTACCGCCACCACGCCGATCCGCGCACAGGGAGTGCGCCCGCCACCGAATGCCAGAGCTCTCGCGCACCCACCTTGTCCTGATCCCCAGCTACAACACCGGCGAGCGCCTGTTCTCCACCGTGGCCGCCGCGCGTGCGCAGTGGGGGCCGGTGTGGGTGGTGGTGGACGGCAGCACCGACGGCACGGGCGAGCGCCTGACCGCGCAGGCCGAGGGCGACGAAGGCCTGCGGGTGTGGTGCCTGCCCGAGAACCAGGGCAAGGGTGCGGCGGTGATGCATGGCCTGCGCACGGCGCTGGCCGAAGGCTACACGCACGCGCTGACGATGGATTCGGACGGCCAGCACCCGGCAGAGCTGATTCCGGCTTTCATGCAGGCATCGGCGGCACGGCCCGAGACGATGGTGCTGGGCCGCCCCGTGTTCGACGCCAGCGCGCCCTTGCTTCGGGTGCGCGGGCGCAAGGTGTCCAACGGCTGGACGCAGTTGGAGACGCTGTTCGCGGGCATCGGCGATTCGCTGTACGGCTTTCGCGTGTACCCGATCGCCGACCTGCTGGCGGTGATGGAGAAGCAGCCGTGGATGCGCCGCTTCGACTTCGACACCGAGGCCGTGGTGCGGCTGGCCTGGCGTGGGGTCAAACCGGTGAACATCGACGCGCCGGTGAAGTACCTGAGCGCGGAGGAAGGCGGCGTGTCGCACTTCCGCTATGGCCGCGACAACGTGCTGCTGACCTGGATGCACACACGGCTCATGGTCGAGTTCGTGCTGCGTCTGCCCGGGTTGCTGGTCCGGCGGCTGTTGAAGAGGCCGCCCTTTCAGGCCTGAACGGCCTTCTGCGAGAGATCGTCACGTTTGTGACGAGTTTGGCTGCAGCGCCCGGCTCGCTTGCGCTGGCGGGCGATTGCACTTTGGGCTTTTGTGCTGTTGATCGGGTCGCTTGGGCTCTTCGGCTGGTCGGCTCTTCGGCTCTTCGGCTCTTCGGCTCTTCGGCTGGTCGGTGGGTCGGTGGGTCGGCACGAGCGCTGCGGGCCTGAACCCGGCCGGCGGCGCCGGTGTGCGTTCTCCGGCTCAGGCTCGCGCTGACTG
>JAFEEH010000174.1 GCA_018241185.1 Pseudomonadota bacterium
TACGCCCCGACCATCGAGACGTTCCTGCCCAGCCTCACGCCGCTGTCGACGATCCTCGGTGCCGGCCAGCTGCCGCAGACCGCGCTGTTCCCGGCCAACGGCACGCCCGGGCCGATCAGCCCGGCGCTGTCCGTGTTCTACGGCCCGAACAACCTGGTGCGGCAGAGCTACCTCACGCAGGCCGCCAACGACATCGCGGCCTCGCCCTGCCCGGGCAATGCGCTGCCGGCGACCAGCGCGTCGCTGTCGACCCCGACGCCGCTCGACTGCAGCCCCTCCACCGGGCTGCGGCGCGCGGCCGTGGCCAACGACCTGCGCAACTGGACGCCCACGCGACCGGTGCTCATGTGCGGCGGCGACCAGGACCCGACGGTGAACTTCACCAGCACCCTGGCGACGGCCGGCTACTTCCGCGCCAAGGGCGTCCCGCCCGAGCGCCTGACGGTGCTCGACCTGGAGCAGGCCGGCGGCGCGGGCGACCCCTACGCCGCCGCGCGCGCCGGCCTGGCGCAGGCCAAGGCGCAGGTCTACGCGGCGACCGAAGGCGACGACGCCGCCAAGGCGCAGGCCGTGACGGTGGCCTACCACGGCACGCTGGTGCCGCCCTTCTGCCTGGTGTCGGCGCGCGGGTACTTCGCGGGGCTGCTCGGCGCGGGAGGCTGATCCCGTCGGCTGGCTGCTGCTGCTCGAAGAAAAGGGGGCAGGAGGCCGCGCGCCTTCAGGCAGCGCGCTTGGTGTCGGCCAGCACCAGCGCCGCGCGGTAGGCGGCGCGTCCAGCCTTCTTGGTGTGCGTCACGAGCGTGTCCCAGCGGCGTTCGCGCTCGCGGGGCGTAGGCTGGCCCTCGGTCATCATGAGCGTCTGCGCCACGTCGAGCAAAGAGCGCGCGGACGTGAGGCAGAAGTGGATCGCCGTTTCCTCCGGCTTGTCGCGGTAGACCTGGGTTTCGATCTTCTCGGCCGCCTCGCGCTCGTCGGGCAGCAGCGCACCCAGCGTGGTCGGACCATGGAAGGGAATGGATGCCATGTCGCTGCCGGCCATCGCCTGTTCGATGGCTTGCAGCGCGTTCTCGATCAATGCTGCGTCCTGACGCCTTGGGGTCATTGCAGATCCTCCCTGGATCCGGTGTGTGCGAAAAACCCGCAATGGTGCCAGCAGGGAGAACTTAAGACTACAGAAATCCCTCACACACCAATACAAAAGTTCACACTCAAAAATGAATGCATCCCGCCAGGGCCACTGCCGGCCGGGCCGGCCTGGCGGGATCAGGCCGCTGCCGCGCGCTGCAAGCGATCGCGAACGCCTTCCCACTCGGGCGTTTCGGGCGGGGTTTCGATCCAGATGAGCTTGACGCCCTCGTCGTCGAACTGGCGCAGCACCGCGAAGAGCTGTTGCGCGGTGGCGGTCGCATCGTCGGGCATGCGGCGCAGGTGGACGCGCTGCGAGCGGCTGCGGATCGGCGCACGCGCCCAGACGGCGATGTGCGCGGCCTGCGCGCCCAGCACGTCCAGCGCGGTCTGCAGCGCCTTGGCCTCCATCAGCCGCACCTTGGCCACTGGGGCGTAGTGGGCTTCGAGCGTGCCGGAGGCGCGCGGATCGGGCAGCCCCAGTTCTTCTCGCGTATGCAGGCGTTCGCCGCACGCCCGCTCGATCTGCTCGCGGGTGATGGCGCCCGGGCGCAGCAGCACCGGGGCGCCGCGGCTGCAGTCGACGATGGTGGATTCGATGCCGACCTCGCACGGGCCGCCGTCGACGATCAGCAGCCCCTCGCCGAACTCGCCGGCCACATGCGCCGCCGTGGTGGGGCTCACGCGGCCGAAGCGGTTGGCGCTGGGGCCGGCCAGGCCGGGCACGCCCAGCTCGGCGCAGGCCGCAAGCAGCGCCTGCGCCACGGAATGGGCCGGGCAGCGCAGGCCGATGGTGTCCTGTCCGCCCGCGGCGGCCGCGCCCACGCCGGGCTGTCGCGTGACGATCAGCGTCAGCGGGCCGGGCCAGAACGCGCGCGCCAGGGCCTGCGCGAAAGGCGGCAGCGGCTGGGCGAAGCGCGACACCGCCTCGGTGCCCTTCATGCCGGCGGCGACGTGCACGATCAGCGGGTGGTCCGCGGGTCGGCCCTTGGCCTTGAAGATGCCGTAGACGGCGTCGTCCTGCGTGGCGTCCGCGCCCAGGCCATACACCGTCTCGGTCGGGAAGGCGACCAGTTCGCCCGCGCGCAGCGCCAGCGCGGCGCGGTGGATGGCGGCGGGGTCGTGGCCGTCGAGGATCATGGCGACGCGGTCAGCAGGCGGACGAGTCCGCGAGGCCCAGCAGCGACGCGGCCTGGGCGGCGACTTCGCGCACCTGCTCGATCGTGGCGCCCGTGATGGTCAGGTGGCCCATCTTGCGGCCCCGGCGCGCCTCGACCTTGCCGTACAGGTGCAAGTGAGCGCCGGGCAGCGCGAGCACCCGGTCCCAGGGCGGCTCCACCTGAGCGCCGTCGCCCTGCACGAACCACAGGTCGCCCAGGATGTTGAGCATGATGGCCGGGCTGTGCTGGCGCGGCGCCACCAGCGGCAGGCCAGCCAGCGTGCGCACCTGCAGCTCGAACTGCGACTGTTCGCAGGCATCGAGCGTGTAGTGGCCGCTGTTGTGCGGGCGCGGCGCCATCTCGTTGACGACCAGGCTGCCATCTTCCAGCACGAAGAACTCGACGCACAGCACGCCGACGTAATTCAGGCCGTCCGCTATCGATTTCGTAGCTGCTACCGCCCGCTGCGCCTGCGCTGGAGGCATGTTTTGTTCATGAACCTCGGTCACGGCCAGGATGCCGCCGCGATGCAGGTTGCGCTGCGGCGGGAAGTGCACGGACTGCCCGTCGCGCCCGCGCGCCACGATCACCGAGCATTCCATGGCCAGCGGCAGGCGCTTCTCGAGCACGCAGGCGACGCGGCCCGAAGCCTCCCAGGCGGCGGCCAGCTCGGCGCGCGTGTGCACGGTCTGCTGGCCCTTGCCGTCGTAGCCGAGCCGGGCGGTCTTGAGGATGCCGGGCAGCAGGTCGTCGCCGACGGCGGCGAGCTGGTCCTCGGTCTCGATCACGGCATAGGGTGCAGGGCCCACGCCCCCTTCGGCGCTGCAGCGCACGAAATGCGCCTTCTCGCGGATGCGGTCCTGCGCGATGGCGACCGCGTCGGCCGCCGGCGCCACGGGCACGTCGCCGGCCAGCGAGGCCAGCGCACCGGCGGGCACGTTCTCGAACTCGGTGGTCACCGCATCGGCCAGCCGCGACAGGCGGGCGAGGCCGTCGCCGTCCTCGTAGTCGGCGTGCACGTGGTGATGGCTCACCCGGCCGGCGGGGCTGTCCGGATCGGGATCGAGCACCACCGTGAAGTAGCCCATGGCCTGCGCGGCGTGCACGAACATCCGCCCCAGCTGGCCGCCGCCCATCACGCCGAGGGTGCTGCCGGGCAGCAGAGGCGACGCGACCGCAGCCGGGCTCACAAGGCGCCTCCACCCTGGGGCGAAAAGGGCGAAACGGCTGTGGTGGCTTCGGCAGGCGGCAGCGTCATGGCCTCGGCGGCGGCGGTCTGCCTGGTGCGGAAGGCGTCAAGCTGGGCACGCAGGGCGGGATTGCCGACGGCCAGCATCGACACGGCGAAGAGCGCCGCGTTGGCCGCCCCGGCGGTGCCGATGGCGAAGGTCGCAACCGGCACGCCCTTGGGCATCTGCACGATGCTGTAGAGCGAATCGACGCCCTGCAGATGGCGGCTGGCGACCGGCACGCCCAGCACGGGCACCGTGGTCTTGCTCGCCAGCATGCCCGGCAGGTGGGCGGCGCCGCCGGCGCCCGCGATGATGGCCGCCAGGCCGCGCGGTGCGGCACTCTCGGCGTAGGCGAAGAGGGCATCCGGCATGCGGTGGGCCGACACCACCCGCGCCTCGTGGGCGATGCCGAATTGCGTAAGAATCTCGACCGCGCTGCGCATCGTCTCCCAATCGGAGTTCGAGCCCATGACGACGCCGACCTGGATGCTTTCTGTCATGGTTTCAATTCTACTTTTCGACCTCATCTGGCCCGCATGATTGACATCACCCTCGACAACTTCCAGGCCGACCTGATCGACGCCTCGCTGCAGACGCCCGTGCTGCTGGACATCTGGGCCGAATGGTGCGGGCCGTGCAAGCAGCTCGGTCCGGTGCTGGAGAAGCTCGAGGTCGAGTACGGCGGCCGCTTCATCCTGGCCAAGCTCGACGCCGACAAGGTGCCGCAGATCTCCAGCCAGCTGTCGCAGATGTTCGGCGTGCGCAGCATCCCCTTCTGCGTGATGTTCAAGGACGGCCAGCCGGTCGACGGTTTCGTCGGCGCCTTGCCCGCCGCGCAGGTGCGTG
Organism: Pseudomonadota bacterium; assembly: GCA_018241185.1. Classification (GTDB taxonomy): domain Bacteria; phylum Pseudomonadota; class Gammaproteobacteria; order Burkholderiales; family Burkholderiaceae_C; genus Xenophilus. The sequence continues at coordinate 4,364 of JAFEEH010000174.1, forward strand.
AGTTCCTCGACAAGCACGTGCCCGGCGCCGACGAGCTCGAGGCCGCGCAGGAAGAGGAAGCCGCGCAGGAGGCCCTGGCCGAGGGCGACACCGAGGGTGCACTGGAAAAGCTGCAGCACGCCGTGGCCACCGACCCGGCCAACGACGACGCCCGCTTCGACTACGTCAAGCTGCTGCTGCAGCTGGGCCGCGACGACGACGCCAAGGTCGCCTTCGCCCCCGTGATCGACCGCCGCACGCTGGTGCGCCGCTTCGATGCATTGCAGCGCTGGATGGACGCTATCGATTTCGCAGCTGCCGGCGCAATCACCGCGGGCGATGTAGCCACTTTCGATGCCAGGATTGCGGCCAACAAGCGCGACTTCGAGGCCCGCTTCCAGCGCGCGCAGGTGCTCATGGCCGGGCAGCGCTGGACCGATGCGATGGACGAATTGCTCGAGATCCTCATGCGCGACAAGGCCTGGAACGACGAGCTCGCGCGCAAGACCTACGTCGCGATCCTCGAGCTCATCGAACCGCCCAAGGTCAAGGTGGCCGACGGCCAGATCCCGCCGGACGACCCCACCGTCGCCACCTACCGTCGACGCCTGTCGAGCGTGATCCTGAGCTGATCGCCCCCGTCGGCGGCATGCGGCGGCGGTAGGATCGCGCGACCGGTCACATCCGGTTGCACCGGAGAAAGTGGATCCCGCCATGCGTCTCGCCCGCCGCCTCGCCCTCAGCCTCGCATTGCCGCTCGCCGCGGTGTCCCTCACTGCCTGCGGAAGCGGCATCAGCCTGGACGAACCCATCGAAGGCCCGACCTGGCGCCTGGTGCTGCTCGGCGACCAGCCCGTGGCGCCCGGCGACGACCCGATGCGCAACCCGCAGCTGCAGTTCGACCGCAGCAGCGGACGCCTCAGCGGCTCGGGCGGCTGCAACCGCATGAGCGGCAGCTACACCCGCACGGCCAGCCAACTCAAGATGGGCCAGATCGCCGCCACCAAGATGGCCTGCGGCGATCCCGCCCGGAACACGCTGGAGACGCAGTTCTTCCAGGCCCTGCAGGCCACAGCCAGCTACCGGCTCCAGGGGCCGGGCCGGATGGCGCTGCTCGACGGCACGGGGCGCACGGTGGCGGTGTTCGAAGCGGCGCGCTGA
>JAFEEH010000175.1 GCA_018241185.1 Pseudomonadota bacterium
CGATCTGGGCCTCCCATTTCGTCACCGGTAGCGCGTTGACGGTCTGCATCATCTTCACGCTCATGAGGCTGGCCACGTGCAGCGGCCAAGCGAGCTTGCGCAACCTCTGGCTGTCGGCCAGCGCAGGCACCTCCTGGGTGAAGCCCAGCGCCTTGTCGCCCAGGCCGAAGCGGCCTGCCTGAGGCTTGATCTTTTCCGACACCCAGTCCGCCAGCGGCGTGCTCGCCTCGGCGCCGGGCTGCGTGGTTTCGGGTGGCTGGGCGGCTTCCACTTCCTTGAGTGTGTTTTGCAGTGTCAGGCTGTTGAAGCACAGCATGCGCGACAGCGGGTTGTCGCCCCACAGGTCCAGCGATTCCAGCAGCTTGCGGCCGGTGGGGTTACCTTCTGTGCCCGACAGGCACTGAGCCAACTGCAGGCTCAAGGAGGCGCCTCCGCCGGGCATGTGGATCTTGGCGTCCTGGGCGCTGTAGGCTCCCATCGTGCGGTACAGAGATTTCGACAGCAGCCAGCCGCGCTGGTCGGCGCCAAGCTGGGCCATCATCGTCTGCTGCTTTTCATAGGCCAAGCGCTGCGCATCGAGGATGTTGGCCGCGGCCACGTTATCGAACAGGCTGGCGTACTGTGCATCAGCGGTTCGGCTGGGGCTCTCCCGTTCCCGCTGCTGGTTTGTCTCGACGGCGCGGCGACGTCGCTCCAGTTCGCGTGCCTGGGTAGCAGCGTCGGGATAGAGCGTGGGCGCGGGACGGTAATTCTCGTTCCAGTCCTTGATGCGTGCCTCGGTACGCTGCATCGCTCCCTTTTTCACCAGTTCCATCAGGCCTTGCGCTCCAACGGCGCTTTGGTAAACCCATTCGTTGCTCACGCCCGCCACGAAGTCGCTGGCCTGCGAGGCCTGCCAGTGCGCGTAGCCCACCTGGGCTTCGGTCTGCAGGTGCCCCAGCTCCTGTGACATGCCCACTGCGTCTTCGCAGGCAACGATAGCGCCCTGTTTGTCCTGAAGATATCCGGCAATCTGTTTGAGGCGCGGGCCGTGCACCGTGGCGTAGGGAAGGCCCTTGCGAATTTCGGTGCGCGCCTCCAGCGTTCCTCCCGCGTAGTCGCCCATTGCTGTGTAGCCCGGCTTTTCCTCGTAGACCTGATCCTCCCAATCGCCCCAGACGCGCTCGATGGCGTTGGCGCCCATCAGCCCGTACAACTGCGGCTCCATCGCATCGCGCAGCTTCGCATCGCCCAGTGCCGCAAATTCGACCACCTGCCCATTGAGCTGCCCAGGCTGGCAGGTGTCCTTCTGGCCGGTGCTGCCATTGGCCCAGCCCGCGACGTCGAACTTCTGCATGTATTTGTCGCGCTGCGGCTCGACCTCGTTCTTCAGATGGGCGAGGTCGACCGGATCCGGGTGGAACATGTAGTGAAACTCGAGGACGTCCTTGGCCTCTTCGATCCACACCAGGCTCATGTTGGCGCCGCGGATCTCCATCTCGCAGGCCGGATGCGGCTTGGCCTCCTGTGGCTGACTGATGTCGAACTGCGCCAGATAGCCGTGCGGGTGCACCACGTACCCGCGCCACACCGGGGCCCGGTACATCTTGTGCATGAACCGGATGTACAGGTAGCCCGGTCGCAGCATGCGCACGTTGTAGAGGGCCGTCTGCATGGCGACGCCTCCCGGTTGCTTCTGGAAGTTGCCCATGGGCTGCAGTTGGCGCAGCGCAGCCATGCCTGTGTCCTGGGCGCTGTAGGCTGCGGCATAGCGCGTGAAGAGGATGGGCAGACCCTTCCGGTCGCAGTTCTTGCAGGGCGTTGAGCAGGGCATGTTCAGCTTCTTGGACTTGCGGTCAGGGGTCGGTCGGAGGGCGATGGGACTGCCACACAGCGGCAAAGCGCGAGGCGGTATCGGTGCCGAGCTGTGTCAACGCCGTCTGGAGCGCCTGGGCATAGGGCGGACGCTCCCAGGGCGTGCGCCCGGCCGCTCGTTCCGCCCCTTGGGGCAAGTTCCACGAGGCGGCGACGAAGTCGTCGAGGTCGCTCCCGTTCAGGCCCAGTCGGGCACCCAGGTCGATGCAGTCCGTCATGGCTTGGGCGCCGGGCTGGTGGTCGGGCGCAACGGCTTCCTGGGCATAGGCGGCCCAGGCGCGGTTGCCTACGGGTGCGCTCATGGCCGCGTGCCACTGCGCAGGGTCGAGCAGGCGCTGCCGATCGAGCGGCATGTCGTCGTCGGCGTTCGCTGGCGTGTCGAACACCAGTGCGCGCGGGCGCTGCCTGAGGGCACTCGCATCCGATGCCACCAATTCTTCGAAGGACCACGGCCCCCACGGCTGCTCCAGGCTCCAGAGCGTCACCGCGGGGCCGAGCCAGGCGCGCCGTTGGGCGACGCTCAGCGTCGGCCATGTCCGTTGCATGACGCGCGGGTCGAAAAACCGGAAGAAGCAGGCGCGGCCATCCACGGGCGAATGCTGGAAGGCCATCTGCGCGCCATGCACGGCGAGGCTGGTGGCGTTGCGCGGCGTGAAGGCGACGCCGCAGAGATGGATGGCACGCAACCGCATCCGGCTGGCAAACCAGGCTTCTTCCAGCCAATGCGGAAGGACGGCACGAAGCGCGCGGGCGGCTTCGGAGGTGGGTGCTGCCTGTGCCAAGTCTTGCGGCAAGGGAACGATGCAGGGAGCCTCGTCTTCCCGGTCCTTGTACACGGGATCGGCAAGCGCGATGCGTGAGGCGGCGGTGTCGGGCAGGAACTCGGCCAGCCATTGGCCGGCAGTGGTGTGTTCCCAGCGCTCCAGGATCAGGCAGGCGTGCAGGGGCTGCTCGCACTGGCCCTGTGCCCGGTGGAATGCCGCGACGATGTCATCCAGGAGCGCCACAGCCTGTGGATGCGGGGCGCTGTCGTAAGGGCCGGACTCCGCCGGCATGACGGCAGAAGAAGCGTTGTCGTGCATGAGCGTGGTCGGTCGTCAGACGATGTGAGGCATCTCTCAGCGGGAGAATGAACCACTGCCCGAGGATGAGGCGTCGCTCTCTTGCAGTTCGCACTTCGCCTCATAGCCCTTGCTGGTGGGCTTGCTGTCCGGTTCCACCAGCGAATGGCTGGCCGCGTGCTCGCGCCATAAGCCGTTGGTGCCGCTCACGATGCCCTGTGCATTCCAGCGCGTGTAGCTGGTGCCGCCGTTGACCACGACTTCCTCCTTCGCGGTGATCGTGATGCGGTTGGCCTCCATCTTGATGTTCATCTTGGCCAGCACATTCACGGCATCCTTCAGGGCGCGAATGTCGATGTCCGCTTTCGCGGCGACGACGCGGATGCCCTTCTCGAACGCCGCCACCCGCACGGCCTCCTTGGCACTGACCAGCAAGCTCTTGCCCGCAGCGATGCTCGTGTGCCCCCCACTGGTCACGGCGTTGTGCTCCTGGCTGGCGATGTGTGTGGAGCCCGCCGTCGTCACCTCGATCCCCGCCGGACTGGCGATCGTCAGATGCGGGGTCTCGAACTCCGGGAACTGCCCCTGCTCTCGGTTGCCTTGGCTCGTTCCCTTGACCTCCTCGTTCTGCCTCTTCAGCTCTTTCGTGACCTGATCCGAGTCCCCGCCCTCGTGCGCCCGGGACTGCATCGCCGCTTCGGAGAGCCCCTCGTGCAGGTCCCGCGCCGCCGTCAGCCGGGCCACCGTCTCCCCCATGTCCGTGATGTGGGCCTGGGCGTTGGGGCGTGCTTCCGTCGTGATCAGCAGCCCCTTCTGCGCCCTGAGGGCCCCATGCCCATCCGTCCTCAGCTCTGCCCCCTGGCCCCGCATGTCCTTGCGCCCCTGGGTGTCCTCCACCCGGGCGATGTGCCCCAGGCTCAGGCTGCTGCTGTCGTGGTCGCTTTTGAGCTGCGCCTGGATACGGCCCGGGGTGTCGTCCAGGATGAGGTGGTTGCTCCTTCCCCCCGGGCGGTTGCCGGCTTCGCCGTTGAGCTCCCGGCTGCGTAGGCCGGTCAGGCTCTTCTGGCCGGGCACCGTCCATGGCGGCATGTGGGCGGCGTTGTAGACCACCCCCGTGACCAGCGGATGGTCCGCATTGCCGTCCAGGCACTGCAC
>JAFEEH010000176.1 GCA_018241185.1 Pseudomonadota bacterium
AAGCACGTCGATGGACAGCGAGCACACAGACAGCACAACAAGCCGGTCAGCGCGAGCCTGAGCCGGAGAACGCAGGCCCGCGGCCGCCGCCAGCGCCCCAGCAGGTCGGGCGGGCCGAACCACCGGCAGCGCTGGAATCGGCCCCCATCAAGCGCCCAAAGCAGGCCCAGCCAAGAAAGTAACGAACGTGACGATTTCGGCTCTAGCGCCCGCCCAGCAAGCGCTGCAGCCCGATTGCACTTTCCAGTTTTCCACCTGTACCGCCCCTCTCACCACTCAGCCAGCCGCAAGCGCCTATCGTCGGCATCTCGACCGCCCCACCCCTTCGGACACCCATGACCGCTCCCCGTGAACCCGTCGACCTCGCCAAGGCCTATCGCCTGCTCAACCACGGCCCCACCGTGCTGGTGAGTGCCGCCGCCGACGGCCGCCGCAACCTCATGGCCGCGGCCTGGGCGATGCCGCTGGACTTCGCACCGCCCAAGGTGGCGGTGGTGCTCGACAAGGCCACCTACACACGCCGCCTCATCGAGGCCAGCGGCGAGTTCGTGCTGCAGGTGCCGGTGCGCGCGCAACTCGACCTGGTCGACGCGCTGGGCAACGTCTCGGGCACCGATGAAGAAGCGCTGGGCGGACGCGACAAGTTCGATGCTTTCGGCCTCGCCACCTTCGCCGGCAGCGCGACCGGCGCGCCGCTGCTCGAAGGCTGCGCGGCCTGGCTCGAATGCCGGCTGCTGCCCGAGCCACCGATCCAGCAGCGCTACGACCTGTTCCTCGGCGAAGTGATCGCCGCGCAGGCCGACCCGCGCGTCTTCAGCGCCGGGCGCTGGCACTTCGACGGGCACGACGATCTGCGCACGCTGCACCATGTGGCAGGCGGGCACTTCATCGTGGACGGCGAGGCGGTGGACGCCCGGCCGCTCGCACCGCGACCGCGCTGACGGCCCTTCAGGCCGGGGCCACCTCGCCGCTGCGGCGCCGCCGCAGCGCCAGCACCATCACGGCCACCACCGCCAGGTTGGCCATCAGCAGCACGGCATGCAGCACATCGGCATGGCGCAGCAGGCCCGCCAGTTCGAAAGGCACGTAGATCGCTCCGCTTGCCGCGCTGAGCCACTCGGCCCAGGCGCGGTTGCGGAACAGGCCGTAGGCCTCCGCGAGCCTCAGCGCGCCATAGGCGAAGGCACCCAGCGCCAGCAGCCCGAGCCGCGAATCCTGCAGGTGCTGCGCGAAGTCGAGAAACACATGCGGATAGTGCGCCGCGGGGTTCAGATGCAGGTGATGCACGAGCCGCACGGCCAGGCCGAGCAGGTCGCCGTGCAGCAGCGTCAGCAGGCCCGAGGCCGCCGCCAGCGCCAGCACGCCCTTGAAGGCTTCGAACAGGGCAACGGTGCGAAGGGCGGCGGTGGGGGTGCGCATGAGTGCGATCTTCGCAGGACGCGAACGCTTCGCCGGCCGGCCACCTGCCACGGGGCGCGTCGGAGGCCGGGAGTTTCCGCCGCCCCCGGTGCCATCAATCGTGCGGCCAGGCCGCGAACGCCGGCAGCGCTTCGGCCTGCGCCGAATGCGCGGCCTGCAGCGGAAAGTCGCCGGGCGACACCACGCCGGGCAGCAGCGCCTGCGTGAAATGCCAGACCACGGCGATCGTCAGCCCGGCCTGGCCGATCGGCTGGCCGCCTGCGGCCACCGGCAGCGCGGCGCGGCGCATCTCGGCCTCGATCGCCTCCCATGCGGCCAGCGCCTGGCCGTGCACCCGATCGGTCCACGGCGCATGGCGCTTGTCGGCCGGGCGCAGTTCGCGCTCGTAGACGAGCTGCACCGCCTTTTCGCAGGCCGCGAGGGCCAGGCCCGTGAGCCTCAGCGCCCGCACGCGCTCGGCCGGCGCCGCGGGCCACAGGCTGCGCGCGGGGCCGGCCATTTCCTCGGCGTGCTGCAGGATCAGGTTCGAATCCATCAGCGCCGTGCCGTCGTCCAGCACCAGCGTGGGCGCCTTGACGACCGGGTTGAAGCGGCGGAATTCATCGATCTGGCGAAAGACCGACACGGGCCGCGACTCGAAGGCCAGCCCCAGCAGTTGCAGCGAGATCGCCGTGCGCCGCACGAAGGGCGAATCCAGCATGCCGATGAGTTGCATCATTTCAGTTGCGCTTTCTTTTTTGCATGCGCCGTCGCATGCCAGGATCGCAATCTATACCGCGCAAAGGCAAACGACCATCGACTTGTTCTGCCCGGATGCGTTAGAAATCCTGACATGAGACCGCCACCGCCCGACGCCCCCACGCCCACCGACCTTCCACCCCTGCAGGCGCTGCGCTGCTTCGAGGCCGTGGCCCGTCTGGGCAGCGTCACGCGCGCCGCAGAGGCGCTGCACGTCACCCACTCCGCGGTCAGCCAGCAGGTGAAGCAGCTGGAGGAGCTGCTGGGCCTGTCGCTCTTCGAGCGCGCGGGGCGCGGACTGCGCCTGTCGGAGAACGGGCGGCTGTATGCGATGCAGGTGCGGGCCGCGCTGCAGGGCATCGGCGAAGCCACGCGCGCGCTGCGCATCCGCCCGCGCGCCGGGGAGCTGGTGGTCGCTGTCGTGCCCTCCTTCGGCCTGCACTGGCTGCTGCCGCGCCTGCCACAGTTCCTGGCCCGGCACCCCGAGCACCGCCTGCGCCTGCAGGCCAGCCTGGAGGTGCAGGACCTGCGCCAGGGCGCGGCGCACGTCGCCATCCGCATGGGCCAGGGCGGCTGGGAGGGTCTGGCGCAGCAACGGCTGTTCGACGACGAACTGCTCATGGTGGCATCGCCCCGCCTGAACGGCGGCGCCCTGCCCCGCACGCCGGCCGAGGTGCTCGCGTGCACGCCCATCCGCTCGGCCGAACCCTGGGCGCCGTGGTGCCAGGCCGCGGGCGTGCCGGAGCCGCCGCCCGCGCGCGGCCTGTGGATCAACGACTCCAATCTCTCGCTCGAAGCCGCTCGCCTGGGCCAGGGCGTGGCGCTGGAGCGGCGCAGCGTGGCCGATGCCCTGCTGCGCCGCGGCGAGCTGGTGGCGCTGACCGACCTCCGTGTGCCGTACGCCTACCCCTACTGGCTGGTGTGGCCCGAGGGCAGCGCGTCGGCACCGCGCGACGACTTCGCGCGCTGGCTCGAGGCCGCGGTCACGCAGTACCAGGCCGATTAGCCGTCGTCGCCCAGACGCACCTCGATGCGCACCGGCGCGCCCGAGGCGCCCAGCTGCTCGCGCATCCACTTCTGCGCGAATTCGCGGACCGTCCGCTCGGCCATCGGCGCCTGCGCGCGCAGGTACTCGGTGCGCCCGGCGCGGCGTTCGAGCTCCGGGCCGAGGTTGCGCATCAGCAGCGCCTGGTTGGCGGCACCGTCGGGCGCCAGCAGGCCGCCCTTCTCGCTGCGGAATTCGGCCTTGGCGAGGTCGACAGCCGGCGGCAGCAGCGGCTGTGGGGCAGGCACGCTGAGCACATAGCCGTTGCCGTCGGGCCGCAGCGTCCAGGTTTCGGCCAGCGGGATGCGGTAGGTGTAGTGCACCGGCGCGCGGACCGTGCCCAGGCGCTCGCCCAGCAGCCAGCCGCAGTCGCGCCACAGGCAGGTGCGCGAGGAGCGCCAGCCGAATTCCTCCACCTTCACCAGCGTCGACACCTCCAGGTGCCCGCCGGGCGTGCGCAGCACGAGCACCTGCGCGGGGTCGAGCACCGCCACGGCCTGCTCCGAGCGCCCGAGCGGCGCGCGCAGCGGGCCGAGCCAGGCGAAGGCTGCAGCGGCCAAAGCCAGCACCGCGACCAGTGCCGCCAGCGCCCAGGCGACGCGCGCGCCGGTCCGCGGAGCCGCTGACGGCGACGGCGCTTCAGGCCCCGGCATGGCGTCGACCCCGGCTGATCAATCGGTCGTGAACACCGTCAGCACGCCCGTGTAGCCGTAGAGGTGGTGGCGTGCGATCTCGCCGCCGGCGAAGAAGCCGGCCAGCGGCACGTCGCCCAGGGCGTGGCGCAGGATCTGCAGCTCGGCATGCGGCGCGCCGAAATGCGCGCCGCCGCGGCCCACGCAGCTCACGTACACGGCGCCGGCAATGCGCCGCGCGGGGTGCGGCGCGGCCTCGGCCTCGCCGGCGGCCACGGCCTGGGCGACGGCCAGGGTCTGTTCCTCGGGCTCGAGCTCCTCGCGGATCTCGGCGCAGATGCGCATCAGGTCGGCGCGCGCCGCCGTCGCGTTGCGGCGGCACAGGCTCATGCGCATGCCGACTTCCACCTGGTCGGCGATGGCGATGCCGCGGCGGTTGGGGTCCAGGCCGATGATGTGGCGCACCAGCACGTCGGCGCCGAGGTCGCCGGTGCGGCGGCGGCCGTCGGCCCCGGCGGCCACCAGGCCGACCAGCGTGGCACGCACCGCGTCGATGGCCTCCTGCGGCTCCTCCAGCGATACCTTCAGCGTGTCGAGCAGCCAGTCCAGCGCCATCTGCTGGCCGACGCGCAGGATGAGGTTGCCATCGGCCTCGGTGATCTCTCGCTCGGGCGAAATGGGCTGGCAGCCCTGGGTGACGCGCGACACCAGCCGCACGTTCGGCCCGAAGGCCACGCCGGAGAGGCCGCCGCGGAACACGCCGCTGGCCGCGCCCTGCCCACGGATGGTGCCGTTGCCGCCGACCGCGAACTGCAGTGCGCCGCGGCGGCCTGACGACAGGCCGCCGAAGAGGTAGCCGGTGTCGGTGCGGCCCGCCACCTCGGCGATCAGTTCGGGCAGCTCGGGCGTCTCGCCGTCGGCATGCACGAGCGCGGTGTGCGCGCGGAAGTGCTGGTTCGGCCCGTTGGCGCCGTCGCCGTCGGCCACGGCCAGCGGCGCGACGCCCGAGAACACGCGGTACTGGTCGGCCGGCAGCGCGCACAGCAGCACGCTGATCGCCGGCTCGTCGACGTACTCGACGTTGTTGGCGACGATGCCGACGCCCACGGTGCCGGCCCAGTCGGTGACCTCGGGCAGCTCCGCCCCGAAGTGCTCGAGGATGTCCTGCGCCTCGGCGGCGTAGTGGTCGGTGATGTAGAGCAGGCCCAGGGTGGGTGCCGATTCGTGGTCGGGCAGCGCCATCTGCGCGCGCAGCTGCGCGAGCACCAGGCCGGCGGCCATGCGCCATTGCGGATGGGTGGCGTGGCCGGAGGGGAAAAGCTTCATTCGGACTTTCTCGGGCCGGCGACGACAGCCGCCGGCCACATCGTGTCAGGGCTAGCCGCGCGTTCGCGACGCGGGGCGCTTGGTGGCCGCGGCCTTCTTCGCCGGGGCCTTGCGGGCCGGCGCCTTGGCAGCGGCAGCCTTCTTCTTCGGTGCCGGCGCCTTGGCGCCGCGCTTCGCGGGTTGGGCCGCACCCTGTGGCGGCATGCCCGGCATCTTCAGCTGCGAGGCATCCTGCAAGGCGTTGCTCGCAATCTGCTGGAACTGCTGCGTGAGCGAATTCCACCACTGCAGCGGATCGATGACGCCCGGCGCACCGCCGGCCGGCTTGTCCGCCGCGGCGCCGCCGGATTTGCCCTTCGGCGCGCGGGCGGCCGTGGGGGCCGGGCCGACCGGTGGTGCGTCCTCGTCCTCCACCGGCTCCTCGTCGACCTCCGGCGCGGGCGCCGACGACGGTGCGGCCGCCGGGGGCGCGCTGCCCGTCGCATCGCGGACGGCCGCAGCGGCACTGGCGGTGGAGCGGGTGAAGGCGTTGGCCAGGTCCTCCATGCGCACATTCATGCCGCGCAGGGTGGACAGCGTCATCTTCTGCACCTCCAGCGCCTGGATGGTGGCCTTGAGCGCGTGCACGTTCTGCTCCAGCCAGTACTGCACGGTCTTGAGTTCGTTGATGCGCTTGTCGAGCTCTTCCACGCTGAGCGTGGGCGCGACCCAGTTCGACAGGCTGGGCAGCCCCGGCACCGTCCCGCTGGCGGCCGCGCCCGTGAGGCTCTTCAGGAAGTCGAAGCCCGGCACGAGCTGGCTGAAGGCGAAGGGTTTGGCGGCTTCGGTCATGGGGGGTCTCCTGAGGTGTGATTCTTGGGCCGGGACGAGTCGCGCCAGCTTAACCCGACTGCCGCGCGCCCGAAGCCGGGCATGCCCCCAGGCAGCCCGGTGCTGCGTGCAGCCCCAGGAGAAAACGCCAGGCCGCTCCAAGTTTTCCTGGCCCCTCAGGGAACGAGCTGGACGCAGCCCGGCCCTGCGGGCTCGCTCAGTGCTTGTGCCCGGCCATGCCCGGCGCGGCGGTCTGCACGGGCGCCTGTAGGGCCAGCGTGCTCTTCACGCCCTTGGCGTCCTCGAAGGTGAGCGTGAGCGGGACGCTGCTGCCGGCCTTGATGGGTTGCTTCAGGTCCATGAGCATGAGGTGGTAGCCGCCGGGCTTGAGCTCGACGGCCTGCCGTGCGGGCAGGTCGATGCCGGGAATGGCGCGCATCTTCATCGTGTCGCCCTCCATCTTCATTTCGTGCACTTCGGCCACGCCGGCCACGGGCGTGGCGACGCCGACCAGCTTGAGCGGCGTCTGCGAGGTGAGTTTCATGAAGGCGCCGGTGCCGCTCTGGCCCGGCACCGCCGCGCGCACCCAGGCGCCGCTCGCCTCGACCGGCGCGGCATTCTGGGCAAAAACGGCCACAGCGCCCGCGGACAGTGCGCAGGCAGCTACGAATTTGATAGCAAACGAAGAGCTCATGAGATTCCTTGAAGAAAGAGAAAAAGCGGTCAGTCCCTGGCCGGCGGCGGGCGCCCCACGGCCACGCTGATGAGGTAGCTGCCGGTCTGCGTGCAGACCTCGACCCAGCGCGTGAGCGCGCGGTCGGTGGAGCCGTCGGTCTCGGTCACGAAGCGCAGTGCCGCCAGGCCGAGCACGGTGCCGGCGACCGACACCACGACCAGCAGGGCGAGCGCGCGTGCCACGCGCCAGGCACGCGAACGCGGCGGCGTGGCGCGGGGAGCGTCGGAAGGCGGCGTCGTCATGCGGCCACTGTCCGCTGCGGCACGGCGAAGGTCAATGCTGGTGCGCATGGCCACCTGCGTCGCCCGATCCGCCTGCCGGCGCCTGCATCACCGGGGCCTGCACGAGCAAGGTGCTCTTCGCGCCCTTGGCGTCTTCGAAGGTCAGCGTCAGCGGGATGCTGCCGCCCGCGGCGATCGGCTGCTTCAGGTCCATCAGCATCAGGTGGTAACCGCCGGGCTTGAGTTCCACGGTCTGGCGCGCGGGCAGGTCGAGCGCTGGAAGGGCACGCATCTTCATGGTGTCGCCCTCCATCTTCATCTCGTGCACTTCGGCCACGCCGGCGGCAGGCGTTGCGACGCCGACCAGCCTGAGCGGCACACCGGCCGCCAGCTTCATGAAGCCGCCAGTGCCGCTCTGGCCCGGCACCGCCGCGCGCACCCAGGCACCGCTGGCGTCGACCAGCGTGCTGCCGGGTGCCACCACGTTCAGGCGCGCGGCAGGAAAGGGCAGCTTCTCGCCTGCCGCGCCGGTGGGCAGTTGCGCCCAGTCGGCGCTGCCCACGTCGCAGGTCTGCAGGGCCTGGAAGTACAGCGGCCCGGGCGTCGCGGGCAGCGTGCCTCGCAGCACGAACTCGCCTTTCTGGTCGCCGGGGAGGGCCTGCGCGGGGCTGTCGGCGGTCCAGCGGACGGTGCCACCTGCTGAAGCGCCGCTGCGGTCGATGTCGACCTTCCACCCGGCGCGGGCCGGCACGTCCTGGAGCACGAAGCCGCGTGGCAGGCGCACGGCCAGGGCGGTGGTGCTGCGTGCGTCCTTGCAGGCATGGCCGACCTTGAAGGCGGCGTCGTAAGCGCTGCCGGCCACGGCCGGGCCGGGTTGCAGGACCACATGGGCAAAAGAGGCTGCAGCGCCCGTCAGGATTGCGGAAGCAGCTATGAATTTAGGAGCAAATTGCATGGTGAAGTTTGGGAAGTGGGGGGTGGACAGGCCACGGGCCCTTCGGCCTGAGCCTGTCGAAGCCGGGTGAGGCGCTTCGACAGGCTCAGCGCGAACGGTCGGGGGGATGCACAGGCGTGCAAGGAGAGACCGCATGCGTCTGTTCAGAGGTCCCACTTCAGCGCCGCCGTGTACGTGCGCTGCGGATAGGGGTGGAAGTTCCAGTACTGGTAGTTGTTGGCGTTGTCGATGCCGAAAGACGCGGACCACTGCCGCGTGATCTGGTAGCGCACGCGCAGGTCGACGGTGAAGTACTTGCTGGCGCCGAAGTACACGCCGGCATTGACGTCGCTGTTGTCCAGGTTGGAGTACTGCCGGCCGCTGTAGCGCGCCGCCACGGTGAAGGCCCAGCGGTCGTCGGGTTTGTAGGTGGCATAGACCGTGGAGCGCCAGCGCGGCACGCGCGGCTGCCACTTGCCGACGCTGGCCGGGTAGTTGGCGTTGGCCACCGTCTTCGAATCGGCGTACGTGAGGCTGGCGCCCAGGTCCAAGCCCTTGAAGCCCCAGGCTGCGAACACGTCGGTGCCGGTGTACGCCAGCTCCAGGCCGGTGGTGCGCACCTTGTCGACGTTCTGCACGCGCGAGACGGTGCTGTTCGGGATGAGCTGGCTGTAGAGCGCGTCCTTGGTGGTCTCGTGGAACAGCGTGGCACGGGCCAGGCCATTGCCCAGGTCCTTCTCCAGGCTCAGCTCGCCGGTCCACGATTTCTCGGGCTTGAGCGTCGGGTCGTTGATGAACGAAAGCGCACCGCCCGAGGTGGCGCCGTAGAGCTCGCCCACCGTGGGGAAGCGCACCGCACGGCCCACGGACGCCTTGAGCACCGTGTCGGGCGCGAGCTGCCACGCCAGCGCCGCTTTGGGCGACAGGTGCGATTCGCTGCGCTCGCCGTAGCGCTGCAGGCTGCTGGCCGTGGCGGTGAAGCCGCTGCTTGCCTTCCAGTCTTCCCAGCGCAGGCCGAGCACCGCCTTCCAGTCGGGGGCGAAGCGCCAGGCGTCCTGCACCCAGGCGCTGGTGGTCTGCGTGCGGCCGCCCACATCGCTCACCACCGACAGCGGGTTCACGGGCCCCTGGAGCCAGCTGCCGAAGACATTGTTCTTGTCGATCGCGAGCTTGTAGCTGTCGCGGCCGATACCGAAGTCGACGATGTGCGCGCCCTGCGGGCCGCCCGGGCGCCAGGTGCCCTTGAGCGCCAGCGTGTTCCAGCCGGTGCCGTTCTGGTCCTGCAGCGTGCCGGCGCCGCCGAAGGCCGCCAGCGGCAGTGCCACGGTGGGCGCGCGCTGCTGGTCCTTGCGGTAGTCGTAGAGGCTGGCGGCCACTTCCCAGTCGAAGACGCCGTTGGTGCGGCTCTTGACCGACAGGCCGTGCATCACGTGCGTCTGGTCGTCGTTGGTGAGCGGGAAGGCCGTGGGGGCCAGCGTGTAGCTGCGCCCGAGGATGTTGACGTTGCCGCTGTAGACCGGCAGGCCGTTGGCCCCGGCCAGGTAGCTCTGCGGACGCCCCTCGCCGGTGTTCTGCCACCAGCCCAGCGTGTAGGTGGCGCGCACCGTGGACGAGAAGTCGTAGGCCAGCTTGAGCTTGGCCTGGTCCTGCACCGTGTGGTATTGCGTGCCGGTGCCCAGGATGTACCAGGGTGTGTTGGTGGTGTTGAGACCGCCCACATAGCCCAGGACCGGCGTGCCGGCCGAGCCCGCGCGGCCCGAGGCGGCCGTGGCCGTGGTGAAGGTCAGCGGCTGGCCCTCGCTGTCGGTGCGCGAGAAGTGCAGCCACCACGACCAGTCGCCCACCTTGCTGCCCAGCGAGGCACTGGTCTGCCAGCTGTTGAAGGTCTGGCGGGTGTTGTACAGGTCGTTGGGCTGCGAGGAATAGCCGGCGCTCACGTGCGCCTCGAATTGGGTCGGCATCCGCGTCACGTAGTCGACCACCGCGCCGGCCGAGTTGCCTGGGTACGCGGCCGAGAAGGGGCCGTACATCACGTCGACGCGCTCGATCTCCTCGGGCGACACCAGGCCCCAGCGCGGCGCGTAGTTGGTGCCGTTGGCGATGCCGTTGCCCAGGTAGTTGGACAGCAGGATGCCGTCGGCGTACACCGCCGAGCGCGCGCTGTTGCCGGTGCCCGAGGCGCGGGTGGACAGGATGGCGTGGTTGTAGTCGCCGATGTAGCGCTTG
>JAFEEH010000177.1 GCA_018241185.1 Pseudomonadota bacterium
CCACCCTGGGCTTCTGCACCCCCTTGGAGGTCTATGGCTCCTGGCTGCAACGCCTGAGTCAGCCTCAAGACGCAGTTCAATGAAGACCTGTGTGTTGCACTCGGGGTTGACACCGCCCCCGTCCATTGGGCGCGAGCAGCTACGAAAATGATAGCGGATGGCTCAGGGCTGGACGCAACTGAAGCTCGCCGCCCGGTTCACGTCCCCGCTGCCGTTGTAGCGCGGGTAGCCGGGGTACGGGCACAGCGGCCGCGTGCGGCCGGGCACGCCCAGCGTGTCGGCCACGACCTGAGGCGGCGGGGCGATGCCGCGTTCCACCCAGTTCTCCAGCGTGGTGAGCGAATCCCAGGCGGCGTTGAAGGTCGTGCTCACCGCGTGCCCGTAGCCCGGGATCTCGTAGTAGCGCACGAAGGCGTCGACGCGGTCGGCGCCCATCGTCTTGCGCAGGCGCTGGAAGTAGTCCTCGCTGGCGCGGGTGCTCACCAGCACGTCGTTGGTGCCGTGCGCCATCAGCAGCTTGCCGCCGCGCGACTGGAAGGCGCTCAGGTCGGTCTTGTTGATGTCCTGCAGGGCGGTGAGTTCGCTGATGCGCGCCTGCCAGCGGCCCGGCTGCGTCGGGTCGAGCGACATCGAGTTGAAGGCCGGATCGCGCGTGACGAAAAAGCGCGCCCACTGGTCCCAGAAGGCGGGGCCGAAGGGCGCCTTGGCCGGCATGGGCGACGCGGGCTGCTCGCTGCCCAGCGCCAGCGTCGTCACCGTCGCCTGGGCGGGCAGCGGGCCGTCCATGCCCAGGTCGGAGCCCCAGAGGTTGAAGCCGGGATACCCGGTCTCGCCGCTGGCCACCGGGTAGCCGAAGCGGATGGGCGTGTCGTATACCTTGAGCGCGGCGATCTGCGCGTCGGACAGGCAGCGGTCGCCGCCCTCCGCGCCGTTGGCGCAGCGCAGCGGCGCGCCGTCCACCATCGCCGTGGCCGGGTCGAAGCGCGCGTGACAGGCGCGCGTGGCGCCGATGATCCCGTCCTTCACGCCGTCCAGCTCGTCGCAGGCCTGCAGCGCCGCGTCGAACAGCCGCTTGCGCTTGGCCGCGTTGGGGTACGCGCCCGGGCGCGCCAGCGCCTGCGAGATGCGGCCGAACTGCAGGTCCAGGCTCGCGGCCGCGCCGGCCGGGTACAGCGCAATCGCGCCGTTCCAGTCATCGGGCCAGTTCTGGATCACGGCCAACGCCTCGCGCCCGCCGGTCGAGCCGCCCGCGAAGTACGCCCGCTCGGGGCCCGCCACCGCATAGCGCTGGCGCAGCAGGGCGATCGCCACGTCGCGCGTCTTCTTCAGCGCATCGCGCGAGAAGTTGCGCACCGCCTCGTCGTTGACGCCGAAGGAGCCGTCCAGCGCGCCCATCGGCCCGGCCTGGTGGCCCGAGTCGCTGACCACGGTGGCGTAACCGCGCCCCAGCGGGTACGGCTGGTCGGCCGGGCCGGCCGGCACGTTGCCGTTGGGCGGCAGCCGGATCAGGCCGTTGTAGCCGCCACCGCCGAACATCAGGAACTTGCGGTTCCACTGCGTCGGCAGGTCCAGCTCGAGCTTGATCGCCGGCGCCGAGGGATCGATGGAAGCAATGTCGGCCAGCACCTTGCAGTACTCGGGCAGCGCCGCGGCACCCGTGCCGCCGGGGGCGACCAGCGTGGCCGAGGTGACCTTGGCGCCGCGGGTGGGGAGGCCGATGGCGGAGGCGGGGACGGTAAGGGTGGCCATCGCGGCACAGGCGAGCGGGGCGGCGCCGATGGGGGGCGAGCCGGGCGGCAGGGCGGGGGGCGGGTTGCTGGCGCAGCCAGCGAGCAGCAGCGCGGCAGTGGCGGTCGCAGCGGCGACGATGAAGGTGAGCGGGCGGTGCATGAAGTCTCCTGTTCGTGGCTTTGGCTCTTGGCGGCCGAACCACTATAGGAGCATTGCAACTTCAGAGGGAAATCGGCCTGCAGCGCCCGTCGGACGGGCGCAAATAGCTATCAAAATCATAGCGATCGAGGGGTGCAGCCAGCGCAACACTGGCAAGCGCTCGCTGGATCAGGCGTCGCCCAACTCGGCCAGAAGGATCGATGTCTGAGCGAGGAGGACCGGGAGTGACGTCTGCACCACATTCCACACCGTGCTGACGTTCACGCTGGCGTAGCCATGAATGAGTTGGTTGCGGAACGCGACGATCTGGCGCACGTCGGGGATGCGTGCCGCCATGGCCGCGTCCAGCTTGATCAGTTGGTTGAGCGCCTCACCGATGATTTCAAACTTGCGTTCGACGGCGGCTTGAGCCATGGCGTTCGTGCCGTACGCAGAAGCGTCCATCCCGACCACGAAGGTCTGAATCTGCTTAGCCGCTTCCTACACGTCCCACAAAAAGGCGCGCGCGTCACGCTGCTGCATAAACCGATTCCCGACTGCGGTTGATGCTGGCCAGAACGAAGGGGTTGCGAATGGCGCCTGGCTCCACCAGATCGACCCCTCGCCCCAGCAGCTCTTCCAGGTCGGCTTTGGCCCCGAAAAAGTTGGACAGGCCCACAGCCGTGCCCGGCGCGAACTCCACCAGAAAGTCCGCGTCGCTGGTCGCCGCATCGAAGTCGTCAGCGCGCGCGGCCGACCCGAAAACGTCGAGCCGACGAATGCGGTAGCGCTGGCAAATGGCGGAGATGCCTGCGCGGTGCTGAGCGATGGCGGGGTGCATGGCGCGAGTTTAGTGCGGCGCGCTGAAGGCCATGAGTTTCCATAGACAAATCGGGCTGCAGCGCCCGCGAGACGGGCGCAAGCAGCTATCAAAACCGTAGCAAAATGCTGTGAAAGCTGCGCTACGTCGAGCGCATCGTGAACGTCGTCTTGCAACGCGGGTAGTTGCTGCAGCCCCAGAACTTGCCGCCGTCGCGCTTGCGCTCTCGCTCCACGGCCTTGATGCCGCAACTCGCGCAGGTCGGCTTCCAGTATTCGCCCTCGAGCGCCACGGCCAGCAACGCCGCTTGCTGCTCCGGCGTGCGTTGGCCGATGAGCTTGAGCAGCGCCGCGCCGTCCTGCAGTTGGATGCCGTTCGCGTTGGCGAAAGCCGTGGCGTCTGATGTGAAGGTCGAGCTTGTGACGTACGTGCCGTTTTGCAGTTGGTGCGAAGCCATCACCCCGAGGAACTCGCGCATCTCCTTCACGCCGACGGGCTTGCCCAGCCAGTGCTTGCACTGAACGATGCGCGGCGCGCTCATGTGCTTGGACTGCAGCCAGATGTCGACGCCGCCATCCGCACCGTGGGACTGGCTGCGCGTGGCAAGTCCGGCTTGTGCGAAGAAGGCCTCGCAGAGTGCTTCGAACCGGCGCCACTCGATGGCGGCGAGGACGGTCGGGCTCCATTGCTGCGCCGGCTGGGGCGATGGTGTCGCTGAAGCAATCTGCGGCGAGGTGCTTTCATTCGCTCTCGCGTCCCGAGCTTTGACCGTGCATGGCGTTGGCGCTTGCCCGATCGGACGTGTCGCCGCGGTAGGGCGTGTACGGCGCAAAACATAGTGCAAGGCGAGCAACGCTGCACCAATCGCCAATGCCGCCCAGCCGGCGGGCCTAAATGCGGGAGCGAGCTTGGCGGTGATCGGGCTCTGCATGAACAGCGGCACGATGACCAGTAACACCACGCCTACGACGATGGCGCTCCAAGCTTTGGTGGCTAGGTCGCGGATGCCACGTTCATGGCGGCGGGCAACTCTTGCTGGCGTGGTCATGGCTGGACTCTCAGTGCCGTGAAAGACGACCGGCTGCACAAAATGCAAGCTTTCGAGACGGTCGCGGCGATTTCTCTTAATGCACTCCGCTTTGTCTGCGGTACATTACATTTGGTTTATTGCAGAAATAAGTTCCTGTTCAAAAAGAACAAATCCCTGCTGTTGCCTCAGTTCAATGAAGGTATCCATGAACCCAGTTATACGAAAACGTGCATGATGCGCGTCAAACCTTTTAAGTCGCTGTGGGGGTAGTCCCGAGGCAGTTCGCAATGCGGTCAGCAGAACTGCCTTGGGATCAGGCACTGATTCGATTCTTGCATGATTTGGTAACGCAAGAATCTGCGTCCCATTTCTATTGTTTGCGGCACGTCGAATTGCGCTCTCATTCACAAGTAGCCAACTCTCTACCATCCGAATCGGTACCGCAGGT
Organism: Pseudomonadota bacterium; assembly: GCA_018241185.1. Classification (GTDB taxonomy): domain Bacteria; phylum Pseudomonadota; class Gammaproteobacteria; order Burkholderiales; family Burkholderiaceae_C; genus Xenophilus. The sequence goes on from JAFEEH010000177.1 coordinate 4,168, forward strand.
ACCACCCGCGCTGCCACCTGAGCGGCTCCGACAGCGTTGGCTATCTCTAATACCCGCTGTCCCAAGGCCTGATTTTCCGCGTCGCGATGACAAACGATTATGTTCGGTGTATACAACTCATATGTACGACGAATTCTCGTATCTAACGAGGCGTGTGCCGGGATAACTTCGCGGGCTGCTTGAATGCGAAAAGTGCGGTCCGGAAATTGACTGTCTACAATCCACTGAATGATGTCTTGAATGCAGATGTCAGATGTCCCATCGCATATCAAGACGATATTAACTACTGACAACTTCTTCTCCGTCAGACGGGAAGTCGAAAACGCGCTGTTCAGCCGCGAGCTGCCAGAGTAATCCGGACCGAATATCTTCGCCCACAGCCGAGTCAGCGCTTTGCAAATAATCCAGAAGTTCCGCTAGACTGACTTTCGGCGTTAGTTCAGGGGAAATTTCCGCTTGCGTTAGCCGCCAAGAGTTGACCATTGCTCCGTAGGCCGTAAATGAAGATCGATTGCGCCGCATTGGCACGGCCACCAACAATTCGTCAGGCTGCAAGTTCCTTACAACAATTGGAGAATGGGTGTTTATTATGATTTGCCGAAGAGGATTGCTTTCGTCAACAGCCTGGAGCGGATCGACCGCCATTTCTCTAAGAAGTTCGAGAATTGAAGAGATACGAGAGGGATGAATTCCATTTTCTGGCTCTTCGAGACAAATCAGTCCTTTTGCCTCGGGATCGAAAGCCATGGTTGCTAAAGCTAGGAATCTGAGTGTGCCATCCGACAGCGCGCGCGCCTTGTGAATTACCCCATTACGCTGCTCCAACAGCAGGGTTTTCAAACGCCGAGTATTGTCGATATCGACTGCTATTGCTCGAACTTCTGGTAAGAGAGTTGCAACCCTGTTCGAGATTTCTTCATATTTTTTTAAGCGCTCGAGTGCGGATGGAATGTGAGCCCCATCAAAGGTAATGTGAGGGTCGTCCGAAAACTCATCGGGAGCACGGAGTTGGGAGGGCTCGAGTTGCAACAGTTTCCAGCTTTGCATTTCGCGTCGTGCAGCCAATACCGTTGGGCGTTCGTCCGTATTTGCGGACCCCAGTACAGTCCGTGGTGAGTTTCTGGCCGGCACTTGCGACGGTCGCCCTTGATTCCCGTCTTGACTTATTTTAATGATCGAGCCATCTTGCTCCTGGTCTGTCGTGATATATGGTGCTCTGCGCTCACCAACGAAGGCGGTGGTACGAAAATCACGTGACGTTTGAAAGCCAATTCTCTTCTGTGCTTGGCCTTTTGGGAGATACGTTAATTCTTCGCTTACGAGTTCAATGTGCTCATTGTGTTCGTCAGAAGCGATGTATCTGAGTTCAATTTTATACCGAAGATAAGTTGTACTCGGCTTTGTTTTGCGGCCGAAATCATCTGTGACTTCGTTGGGCACAATGATATCCGCTTCAAAGCTAATATTAGAGACTGCAGAATTGGCTGTGCGGGTGAATAATGACTTTAGATCACCTTTTTTTCCGCCCGTGCGATCGCGGATTTTGTGAGCCGCTTCAATAATAGTATGATCTGCAAGATCTCTAAGAAATAGAATTGCGTCGAAAAGGTTCGATTTTCCCGCGCCGTTTGCGCCTGCCACGCAGGTGAGAGGGCCAAATCGAACCTCGGCATCGATAAGACTCTTAAAACCTTGTACTCGCAATCTCGTAAGCATTCGTCTTCCTTTTAGGCATCGAATCGCCCTAACTACTTTGCCCACCCGTCCCGCATCCCCGCAGTCCGATTGAATACGCACCTTCCGCATGCGTCTGCAGCCTTCTTATCAACCGCAAAGTACCCATGCCGCTCGAACTGGAGGCCCGTCCCACAGTAGGTCGATGACGGCTCCACATACGCCGCACACGTCTCCAGACTCTTGCTGTTTAGCTCCTCGAGCAGTTCGCCGCTCCCCGGCTGCGCCGCCGCAAACAGCCGCTCATACAGCCGCACCTCAGCCGGCACCGCATCCGCCACCGCCACCCAGGTGATGTTCCCCTTCACCTTCACCGCATCCGCGCCCGGCGTGCCGCTCTTCGTGTCGGGCACCAGCTTGGCCTGCACTTCCACCAACTTGCCATCGGAATCGCGCGTAGCGCCGACGCACTCGACGATGTGCCCGTACTTCAGCCGCACCTTGCTGGCCGCGATGGCTTGGCCGCTGGCGTTGGTGTAGGCCGGGAACAGCCGGTTGAAGCCCTTCGGCGGCACGTCTTCGTAGTCGGTGCGTTCGATCCAGACTTCGCGGCCGATCTTGAAATGGCGTTCACCCATCTCGGGGTGGTGCGGGTGCACGGGGGCGGTGCAGTCGTCCAGCACGTCGTCGCCGCCCATGAGTTCGCCCCAGTTGGTGATGACGAGCTTGACCGGGTCCAGCACCGCCATCGCCCGCGGCGCCACCGGGTCCAGCGTGTCGCGCAGCGCGGCTTCCAGCGCGGCGTATTCGGTCCACGCGCCGCCGGTCTTGGTGGTGCCGCTGCGCTCGCAGAACAGTTTCAGCGCCTCGGGCGTGTAGCCGCGGCGGCGCAGGCCGGCGAGGGTGGGCATGCGGGGGTCGTCCCAGCCGTCGACGTGGCCTTCCTCGACCAGCTGGCGCAGCTTGCGCTTGCTGGTGATGACGTGGGTGACGTTGAGCCGCGCAAACTCGTACTGGTGCGGCGGCGGGGCGACGAGCAAGCCGCCTTCGCACAGACGGTCCATCAGCCAGTCGTAGAACGGCCGCTGGTCCTCGAACTCCAGCGTGCAGATCGAATGCGTGATCTGCTCCAGCGCGTCCTCGATGGGGTGCGCGAAGGTGTACATGGGGTAGATGCACCACCGGTCGCCGGTGTTGTGGTGCGTGGCGCGGCGAATGCGGTACAGCGTGGGGTCGCGCAGGTTGATGTTGGGGCTCGCCATGTCGATCTTGGCGCGCAGCACGGCGGCGCCGTCGGGCAGCTCGCCGTTCTTCATCTGGCGCAGGCGCGCCAGGTTCTCTTCGGGCGTGCGGCTGCGGTACGGGCTGTCGATGCCGGGCTTGCCGAAGTCGCCGCGGTTGGCGCGCATTTCCTCAGGCGTCTGCTCGTCGACGTACGCGTGGCCGGCCGTCACGAGGTACTCGGCCGCGCGGTACATGAAGTCGAAGTAGTTGCTGGCGAAGTACTCGTGCTCGCGCATCGTGCCGCGGTGCACGGGGTCGTCGGCCAGCAGGGTTTCGTAGCCCATCCAGGCGATGGCTTCGCGAATCGCGTCGACGTACTCCTGCTCTTCCTTCTCGGGGTTGGTGTCGTCGAAGCGCAGGTGGCACACGCCGCCGTATTCCTTGGCCAGCTCGAAGTTCAGCCAGATGCTCTTGGCGTGGCCGATGTGCAAATACCCGTTGGGCTCAGGCGGGAAGCGGGTGCGGATCCTGGCCGGGTCGGGCATGCCGGCCTGGTGGTGCGGGCCGTCGCCCGGCGAGCCGCCCCAGCGGCGGGTGGCATACGTGCCTTCGGCGATGTCGTGCTCGATGACGTGGCGCAGGAAGTTGCTCGGTGCGGCCGGCGTGGCCGCCTCGGGATGTTCTTTGTTACCGCCGGTTTTGGCGTTGGGGGAGGTCATTGGGGAATTCTATGGGTCGGTGCCTACTCGTACCTGGGGCGCAGGCGGGCTGGCGCAAGTCGCCGGCCCGGCGCAGAATTTCACGAAGGGCCGGGGGTCGATTCACCTTTGGTAACGATCTTCACCGGGCCGCGTGAACCTGATTTACATCTGACGCGTTCAATACGCACATGGGCAAATCGTCTGGGATGCAGGTGTCCCACCCGAGCCGCCTCTGTTCAAGGAGAACCAACATGACACGTTCGACATTCTTCAAGTGGGCCGCAGCCGGTGCTGTGGCAGCGGGCGCCCTGTTCGCCGCCTCGTCGGCGAGCGCCGGTGTGGGCGTGTCGCTGGGCATCAGCGCCCCCGGTGTGGTGGTGGGTGTGGGCAGCCCCGGCTACTACGCACCCGCCCCGGTGTACGTGGCGCCGCCGCCCCCGGTGTACTACCGCCCGGCGCCGGTGTACTACGCGCCGCCGCCGCCGGTGTACTACGGCCCCCGTCCGTATTACGGGCCGCGTGGCTACTACCGCCCCGGTCCTGGCTACTACCGCCATCACCACCACTGGCGTTAAGGTTGAGCCCGAGCCAGGCGCGCCTCACTCACGAGCAACGAGGGTCGACCACCGACTGGCGCGCCAGGGCGAGGGATTCCAAGGCTCTCGCCGACTTCCGGGCTGAACAGGCCGTCCCCGCGCAAGCGGGGACGGCCTTCTTTTTTTGGTGCCATCGCAAGTCGATTCACCGACATCCGTTCACGCTGAGCCTGTCGAAGCGTCGCGCGAGGCTTCGACAAGCTTGTATGGTTTTGCCACCGCAACAACCATTGGAGAAAGGGCAAGGCGCCGGGGTGGAGGGACATCGACAAGCCTGGGCGATGTAGAGGCATCGACCCACCCACTGAGCAACG
>JAFEEH010000178.1 GCA_018241185.1 Pseudomonadota bacterium
AGATGCTGCATGCGCTGCACACCGGCAAGGCCAAGTACAGCTCGATCTTCAACTACCCGACGCTGACCTGGGCCGACGTGGGCGCCATCGGCTGGCTGGTCGACGGCGCGGCCATCATGAACCAGGTGCCGATCTGCCGCTGCTCCTATGCGCCCTATGCGCGCGCGATGGTGCGCATCTGCCGCGAAGAGAGCTTTCACCAGCGCCAGGGCTTCGAGAGCCTGCTCACCATGATGCAGCAGGGCACCGAGGCGCAGAAGGCGATGGTGCAGGACGCCGTCAACCGCTGGTGGTGGCCCTCGGTGATGATGTTCGGCCCGCCGGACGACCAGTCGCCCAACTCCGCGCAATCCATGCGTTGGGGCATCAAGCGCATCTCGAACGACGAGCTGCGCCAGAAGTTCGTCGACGCCGCGGTCGAGCAGGCCAGGGTACTGGGTGTGACGCTGCCCGACCCCGACCTGAAGTGGAACGAGGAGCGCCAGCACCACGACTTCGGCGCCATCGACTGGGACGAGTTCTGGAACGTCATCGCCGGCAACGGCCCCTGCAACCGCGAGCGGCTCGCCGCGCGCGTGAAAGCCTGGGACGACGGCGCCTGGGTGCGCGAGGCCGCGTTGGCCCACGCCGAGAAGCAGCAGCAACGATTCAAGGAGGCCGCATGAGCGAGCAAGCGAAACCCCAAGGCGCGGAGTGGCCTCTTTGGGAGGTCTTCGTCAGGACCAAGGCGGGCCTGGACCACAAGCACTGCGGCAGCCTCCACGCAGCCGACCCCAAGATGGCGATCCAGCTGGCCCGCGATGTCTACACGCGCCGCCAGGAGGGCACCAGCGTGTGGGTGGTGCGTGCGGACCAGATCGTGGCCAGCGACCCGGGCGACAAGGACATGTACTTCGACCCGATGGAAGACAAGGTGTACCGCCACCCGACCTTCTACCAGCTGCCCGGCGCGGTCGATCACATGTGAGCACGGAGTGGACATGCAGCCATCGATCGCCGTCGCCGACCACCTCGCCACGCAGTACCTGCTGCGCATCGGCGACACCGCACTGATCCTCGCGCAGCGCCTGGGCGAGTGGACCGGCCACGCCCCGGTGCTGGAGGAGGACATTGCCTTGGCCAACATGGCGCTCGATCTCGTCGGGCAGGCGCGTGCCGTGCTCTCGCATGCCGGCGCCACCGAAGGCGCGGGTCATGACGAGGACCAGCTCGCGTTCCTGCGCGAGGAGCGCGACTACCGCAACGCCACGCTGGTCGAACTGCCGCGCGGCGACTTCGCCTTCACCGTGCTGCGCAATGCGATGGCAGCCACGTTCTTCAGGCTTTTGTGGGCGCGGTTGCAGGCATCGTCGGACCCCGAAGTCGCCGCCATCGCCGGCAAGGCCGTGAAAGAGGCGCGCTACCACCAGCAGCATGCGGCCGACTGGGTGGTGCGCCTGGGCGATGGCACGGCCGAGTCGCGCCGTCGCATGCTGGCCGCGCTGGACACGGCCTGGCCCTACGCGGCCGAGCTCTTCGCCGACGACGGCGTGGACGAGGCCGCAGCGGCCAGCGGGCTCGGGCCGCGCTGGAGCGAGTTGCGTGCCGACTGGGAATCGCAGATGGCCGAGGTGCTGTCCGAAGCGGACCTGCCGGTGCCTGCCGCCTCGAAGTTCCTCAGCACCGGCAAGCGCGGCGTGCACAGCGAGCACATGGGCTTCATCCTGGCCGAGATGCAGCACCTGCAGCGCGCCTATCCGGGGGGCGTGTGGTGACGGCCGCGCTGGCCGGGCAGGCCATGGCGCGAGTCGAACGCGCCTGGGCGGTGCTGGCCGAGGTGCCCGATCCCGAGGTGCCGGCGCTGTCGGTGTGCGACCTGGGCATCGTGCGCGACGTGCGCGAGTCCGGCGACGCGCTCGAAGTGGTGCTGACGCCGACGTACTCCGGCTGCCCGGCGACCGAGGTGATCGAGCAGAGCGTCCTTGATGCGCTGGCGGCGGCGGGGCTCGGTCCCGCCCGTGCGACGTTGCAGCGTGCGCCCGCGTGGACCACCGACTGGATCAGCGCCGACGGCCGCCGCAAGTTGCGCGAGTACGGCATCGCACCGCCGGGCGCGGCGGCCGTGGGGGAGGGCGTGCCCATCCGCATCGTCAGCCGTCGTGCCGCAGCGCCTGCCGTGGCCTGCCCGCGCTGCGGCAGCGAACGCACCGAGCGCCTGTCCGCGTTCGGTTCGACGGCATGCAAGTCGTTGTACCGCTGCGTTGCCTGCCGCGAGCCCTTCGAATATTTCAAGCCGCTATGAGCACCCTGTTCCATTCGCTCAAAGTCCAGGCCGTGGAGCCGGACACGCAGGAAGCCGTCATCGTCAGCTTCGAGGTGCCACCCGAATTGCGCGACACCTTCGGCTTCACGCAGGGCCAGTACCTGACGCTGCGCAAGCAGATCGACGGGCAGGACTTGCGGCGCTCGTACTCGATCTGCGCCGGCGTCGACGACGGCGTGCTGCGCGTGGGCGTGCGCAAGGTGCGCGGCGGCGTGTTCTCGAACTGGATCAACGAGGCGCTCCGACCCGGCGACGAGATCAGCGTCATGGCACCGCAAGGCCGCTTCCACGTGCCGCTGGCGCCCGCGGAGCGGCGGCACCACCTGGGCATCGCGGGCGGCAGCGGCATCACACCCATCCTGTCGATCATGAAGACCGTGCTGGCGCGCGAGCCCGGCAGCCGCTTCACGCTCATCTACGGCAACCGCCAGCTGCGCTCCACCATGTTCAAGGAGGAGCTGGAGGACCTGAAGAACCGCTACCTCACGCGGCTGGTGCTGCACCATGTGTTCTCCGACGAGCACACCGATGCGCCGATCAACATGGGCTTCCTCGACCGCGCCAAGCTGGGCGAGTTCCTGGCCACCCTGGTGCCGGCATGGAGCATCGACCATGCCTACATCTGCGGCCCGTTCCAGATGAACGACGAGGCCGAGGCGGCCCTGCGCGCCGCGGGCGTGCCCGAGTCGGCGATCCACATCGAGCGCTTCGGCATCGCGCAACCGGCGGCGGCGCCGGTGGGCGCCGTCATACACGAGGCGCGGCCCGGCGACGCCGAGCGGGCGAAGGTGGTCATCGTGCGCGACGGTCTGCGGCGCGAGATCGAGTTCCTGCGCGACCAGCCGAGCATCCTGGACTGCGCCTCGGCCGCGGGGCTGGAGGTGCCGTACTCGTGCACCTCGGGCGTGTGCGGCACGTGCCGCGCCAAGGTCATCGAGGGTGACGTGCGCATGGAGCGCAACTTCGCGCTCGATAAGGCCGAGGTGGTGGCCGGCTTCGTGCTGACCTGCCAGGCACATCCGACCACCGAGCGGGTGGTGCTGTCCTTCGACGAACGCTGAAGGAGCAGGCGGATGGCGAGAGGACGGGCGGCAGGCTACGACGACCAGCGCGAGATGATCCTGGAGCAGGCCGGCCTGCTGTTCGCGCGGCGCGGCTACCCCGCCACGTCCATGAACCAGGTGGCCGAGGCCTGCGGCCTGTCGAAGGCCACGCTCTACCACTACTACAAGGACAAGTACACGCTGCTGGTGAACATCGCCGAGGCGCACGTCACCCGGCTCGCGGCCATCGTGGAGGAGATCGCCGCACGCGGGCTCCGCCCCGAGGCCCGCATGCGCGAGCTGGTGCTGAGCCTGGTGCGTGAGTACGCCACCGCGCAGAGTGCGCACCGCGTGCTGACCGAGGACGTCAAGTTCCTCGAGCCCGACGATCGCCAGCGCGTGCTGGACCAGGAGCGTGCTGTGGTGCGGGGATTCGCGCAGGCGGTGGTGGCGCTGCGGCCCGACCTGGGAAGCACTGTGATGGGCATGCCGCTGACCATGCTTCTTTTCGGAATGATCAACTGGATGTTCACCTGGATGAAGCCCGACGGGCCACTGGACTACGAGGACATGGCGCTGGTGGTGGCCGACCTGTTCATGGGCGGCCTGCCGGCGGTGCGCGCGCCGGAACTCGCCGCCCCGTCAGGTGTCTAGGTGTTTCAATCTATTCCAGGTAGATATTTAACTTATTAAATTATTGTCCGCTTCCGCTCAAACCAAGGAGACATCACCATGAAGTTCAAGTTCCAAGCCCTGGCCGCTGTGGCGCTGGCCGGCGCCGCTGGCCTGTCCTGGGCCGACCTCACCGTCGGCGTGACGCTGTCGACCACCGGCCCGGCCGCGTCGCTGGGCATCCCGCAGAAGAACACCATCGCGCTGATGCCCAAGACCATCGGCGGGCAAAAGGTCAACTACGTGGTGCTCGACGACGCGAGCGACACCACGACGGCGGTCAACAACACCCGCAAGCTCATCACCGAAAACAAGGCCGACGTGGTCATCGGCTCGAGCGTGACGCCCAACTCGCTGGCCATGATCGACGTCGTCGCCGAAGGCAAGACGCCCATGATCACCCTGGCCGCCTCGGCCCGGATCATCGAGCCCATGGACGACAAGAAGAAGTGGGTCTTCAAGACGCCGCAGAACGACGGCATGATGGCGCAGGCCATCGTCGACTACATGGCCGCCAAGGGCGTGAAGTCGGTGGCCTTCGTCGGCTTTTCCGATGCCTACGGAGAAGGCTGGTACGACGTGTTTTCCAAGGCCGCGGCCGCCAAGAACATCAAGCTGGTGGCCAACGAGCGATATTCGCGCACCGACACCTCGGTCACGGGTCAGGCCCTCAAGATCATGTCGGCCAACCCTGACGCGGTGCTGGTCGCCGGCTCGGGCACGCCGGCGGCGCTGCCGCAGAAGACGCTGGTCGAGCGCGGCTACAAGGGCAAGATCTACCAGACGCACGGCGTCGCCAACAACGACTTCCTGCGCGTGGGCGGCAAGGACGTCGAAGGCACCATCCTGCCGGCCGGCCCGATGCTGGTGGCCGACCAACTGCCCGATTCGAACCCGGTGAAGAAGTCGGCACTGGCCTATGTGGCGGCCTATGAAGGCGCCAATGGCAAAGGCTCTGCGGCCACCTTCGGCGGCCATGCCTGGGACGCCGGCCTGATCCTGCAGGCGGCCGTGCCCGTGGCGCTGAAGAAGGCACAGCCCGGCACGCCCGAGTTCCGCGCCGCCCTGCGCGACGCACTGGAGCAGGTCAAGGAAGTCGCTGGCGCGCACGGCGTGTTCAGCATGACGCCGACCGACCACCTGGGCCTGGACAACCGCGCCCGCGTGATGGTCACCGTCCAGAACGGCGCCTGGAAGTACCTGCCGAACTGATTCCCCCCCAGCCGGCGGCCGTGCCTTCCCACGAGGGCCGGTCGCCTTCCCGTATCCGGCCGCGACGCGGCCCTTTGCGAGCGAACCGACATGGATCTTCAGATCGCCCTGCTGCTCGGGCAGGACGGCATCGTCAACGGCGCCATCTACGCGCTCATGGCGCTGGCGCTGGTGCTGGTGTTCTCGGTCACACGGGTGATCTTCATCCCGCAGGGCGAACTGGTGGCCTTCGGCGCGTTGTCGATGGCGGCGCTGGGCGCCGGCAAGGTGCCCGGCACGCTGTGGCTGCTGGTGGCGCTGGCCGCCATGGTGCTGGTGGTGGAAATGTGGCGGGCGCGCCGGGGCATCCTGGTCGAGTGGAAATCCACGCTCGCCTGGGCGGTCCTGTTTCCTGCCATCGCCGCCGCTGCCGTGCTCCTGGGCCGGCCGACATCCATCTGGACACAGTCGCTGGTCACGTTGCTGCTGGTCACGCCGCTCGGGCCGCTCCTCTATCGTCTGGCCTACAGGCCGCTGGCCCACGCCAAGGTCCTGATCCTGCTGATCGTGTCGGTGGCGCTGCACGGTGTACTCGTGGGGCTGGGCCTCTTCTTCTTCGGCGCCGAAGGCTCGCGCACGCCGGCGTTCTCCGATTCGCGGCTGGACATCGGCGGCATCCCGGTTGCCGGGCAGTCGCTGGTCGTGGTCGGCGTCACGGTGCTGCTGGTGGTGCTGATGTTCGTGTTCTTCGAGCGCTCCATCGTCGGCAAGGCCCTGCGCGCGGTGGCGATGAACCGCGTCGGTGCGCGGCTGATGGGCATTCCCACCGACCTGTCGGGCGATCTCAGCTTCGCGCTGGCAGCGCTGATCGGCGCGGTGGCGGGGCTGCTCGTGGCGCCCATCACCACCGTGTACTACGACACCGGCTTCCTGATCGGCCTGAAGGGCTTCGTCGCCGCCATCGTCGGCGGCCTGGCGAGCTACCCGGTGGCGCTGCTGGGCGCGCTGGTCGTGGGCCAGCTCGAATCCTTCTCGTCCTTCTGGGCCAGCGCCTTCAAGGAAGTGCTGGTGTTCACGCTGATCATTCCCGTGCTGTGGTGGCGATCGCTGCACAGCCGGCATGTGGAGGAAGAGGAGTGATCGCCGTGTCCGCCTGCAATCGCATGGGGAGCCCCGCATGACGCGCCGCCACCTGACGCTCCTGTTCGTCGTCGTCCTGGCCGCGGCCTGGCCTTTCCTCTCGGACTTCAGCACCACGGTCTTCAGCTACATCGCGCTCTATTCGCTGGTGGCTGCGGGACTCGTCATGCTGACCGGCGTGGGCGGCATGACCTCCTTTGGGCAGGCGGCCTTCGTCGCCATCGGCGCCTACGCCACGGCCTGGGTCTGCACTTCGCCCGCCGTCGCAGATTCTCTCGCGGTGGTGCCGCCGGCGCTCATGCCCTGGCTTGGGCTGGTGCTGGGCCTGGCGCTCACCTTCCTGGTCGCGTGGAGCCTGGGCGCCATCACCGTCAAGCTATCGGGCCATTACCTGCCGCTGTGCACCATCGCGTGGGGGCTGAGCCTGTACTACCTGTTCGGCAACCTGCAGTTCCTCGGCGGCCAGACCGGCATCACCGGGTTGCCGGCGTTGAGCGTCTTCGGCATTTCGCTGGCCTCGCCGCGTGTGCTGGGGCCCGTGATCTGGGCCGTGTTGCTGCTGGCGCTGTGGGCGCTGCACAACCTGCTCGATTCGCGCGAGGGCCGCGCCATCCGCGCGCTCAAGTCGGGACAGCTGATGGCCGAGTCGATGGGCGTGGACACGGCGCGCCACCGCGTCAAGGTCTTCGTGCTTGCCGCGCTGCTGGCCGCGTTGTCGGGCTGGCTCTATGCGCACATGCAGCGCTTCGTGAACCCGACGCCCTTCGGGCTGAACATCGGCATCGAATACCTCTTCATGGCCGTGGTGGGCGGTGCCGGCCATCTGTGGGGCGCGGTGTTGGGTGCCACGCTCATCACGTTGCTCAAGGAGCAACTGCAGGATTGGCTGCCGCGGCTGCTGGGCGCGAGCGGCAACTTCGAGCAGATCGTCTTCGGCCTGCTCATGGTGCTGGTGCTGCAGCGCTTCGCCGAAGGCCTGTGGCCCACGCTGGCGCGCTGGAGTGGCCGGGTGCTCAAGGCCGAGGCCGAGAGCGCGCCACGCGCCGCGCAACCGCTGCCTGCGCGACCGCTGCCGGCCAGCGGCGAATTGCTGCTGGAAGCCGCCGGCGTGACCAAGCGCTTCGGCGGGCTGGTGGCCAACAGCGACGTCAACATGACGCTGCGCGCCGGCGAGGTGCATGCGCTGATCGGGCCCAACGGCGCGGGCAAGAGCACCTTCTTCAACATGATCTCGGGCGTGGACGATCCCACCGAAGGGCAGGTGCGCCTGCTGGGCATGCCCATGAACGGCCGGCCCTCGCGCGACTTCGCCTCGCGCGGCCTGGGCCGTACCTTCCAGCACGTGCGCCTGCTGGGCGACCGCAGCGTGCTCGAGAACGTCGCACTGGGCGCACACCTGCGCGGCCGCAAGGGCTGGCTTGCGGCCATGCTGCGCCTGGACCGCGCGGAAGAGACCGACCTGCTGGCCGAAGCGCGGCGCCAGATCGAGCGCTGCGGCCTGGGCGAATACGCCGACCTGCCGGCCGCCTCGCTGGCGCTGGGCCAGCAGCGGGTGGTGGAGATCGCCCGCGCGCTGGCCGGCCAGCCCGCCGCACTGCTGCTCGACGAGCCGGCCGCCGGCCTGCGCCACCTGGAGAAGCAGGCGTTGGCGCAGCTGCTGTCGCAGTTGCGGGCCGAGGGCCTGGGCATCCTGGTGGTGGAACACGACATGGAGTTCGTCATGAACCTGGCCGACCGCGTCACCGTGCTGGAGTTCGGCAGCGTGATCGCCGAAGGCACGCCCGAGGCCATTCAGCGCAACCCGCGCGTGCTCGACGCCTACCTGGGCGGCGGTGACACGCCGTCGGCGCCTGAGCCGGCGCGCATCGCCCCGGGCACGGCGCTGGGAGCGGCGGCATGACGACGGTCGAGCGCAAACGTCTCTTCACGCTCGAGGACTTCCACGTCGCCTACGGCACCGTCGAGGCGGTGCACGGCGTCGCGCTGCACATCGACGAGGGCGAAGTCGTCACGGTGATCGGCCCCAACGGCGCCGGCAAGAGCACCTTGCTCAACGCCGCGATGGGGCTGCTGCCTTCGCGCGGCGCCGTCACCTTCGACGGCGAGCGCGTCGCGCGCCCGAGCGTCGAGGCCATGGTGGCGCGCGGCGTCGCGCTGGTGCCCGAGCGACGCGAGCTGTTCGGCGAGATGCCGGTCGAGGACAACCTGCTGCTGGGCGGCTTCTACCGCTGGCGCACCGGACGGCGCGACCAGCGCGCACGCATGGACGAGGTTTTCGCCATCTTCCCGCGGCTGAAGGAGCGACGCACTCAATTGGCCAGCACCCTCTCGGGCGGTGAGCGGCAGATGCTCGCCATCGGCCGGGCGCTGATGGCGCGCCCGCGCCTGCTGATGCTCGACGAGCCCTCGCTGGGCCTGGCGCCGCTGGTGGTGCGCGAGGTGCTTCAGGTCGTGGGCGCACTGCGCACGCACGGCGTGTCTGTGCTGCTGGTAGAGCAGAACGCACGCGCTGCACTGCAGGTGGCCGACCGGGGCTATGTGCTCGAGACGGGCAGCATGGCGCTGCAGGGGCCGGCCCAGTCGTTGCTGAACGACCGGCGCATCATCGACACCTATCTCGGGCTGGGCAACCGCCACGCGGTCGACGCGTCCTGAGGCCGGTCGCCTGCGCGGTCAGCGCAGGCCGCCGAGCATCTCGTGGGTGTCGTGCGCCATCACCGCGAGGAAGCCCAGCAGGCCGAGGTAGTAGAGCGCGTAGGTCATGCGCGTCTCGGTGCTCACGGCGTAGTAGTCGCGGTTCTCGGGTGCCTGCGGGTCGTAGCGCCAGGCTTTGAGCACCTGCGGCGCCGCCAGCACCGCGACCAGGATCAGCAGGGGGCTCGGCCGCCACAAGAAGAGGGTCGCCAGCACCGGGACACCCAGCAGCCAGACCCGCGGACTCAGCACCGCGGTGATGCGGCCGCCGTCGAAGGGCGACAGCGGGATCAGGTTGAACAGGTTCAGGAAGAAGCCGGCATAGGCGAGGGCGAGCAGCAGCTTGCTGTCGGTCTCGCGCGCGGCGAAGTAGCAGGCCAGCGCCGCCAGGGTGCCCAGGAGCGGGCCGGCGAAGCCGACCCAGGCCTCGGTCTCGACGTCGTGCGGCTGGTCCTTGAGTTCGATCCAGGCGCCGACGAAGGGGATGAAGGTCGGTGCGCCGACATCCAGGCCGCGCTGGCGTGCGGCGAGGTAGTGGCCCATCTCGTGCACGAAGATCAGGCCCACGAAGCCCGCCGCATAGCGCCAGCCGTAGACGAAGGCATAGGCCACCACCGACAGCAGCATGGTGCCGCCGGTGGTGAGCAGCTTGCCCAGCTTGCCGGCGCTGAGCAGGACGAGCAGCAGCTTGGCCATGCGGGCTCAGGCCGTCGGCGGGCGTGGCGGCGTGTCCAGCGGGGTGTGCGCGGTATCGGGCGACGGCGCGGCGGCCACGGGCGCCTCCTTCTTCTTGAAGACCTTGGCGATGCCCCACAGCAGCGCGCCACCGGCCACCACGATCACCTTCGCGAACTTGGCCAGGAACGCCAGCACCACGGCCAGCAGGCCCAGCTTCTTGGCCGCGGCGCCGGCCACCAGGGCGGCGAGGCCGTAGGCCGCGACCTTGTCGGTCGAGCCATTGAAGTCGGCGTAGCGCTTGCCGTCGTCGTACTGCAGCGCGGCGAGCAGCTTGGAGGCGTCGGGCTTGTACTTTTCGAGGTCGCGCGCGCCGGTCACGAGGTTCAGGCTGATGTAGCCCTCACGGCCCAGCGCGTAGGTGTTGTAGTTCACGCCCTGGTCGTCGGCGCTGCCGCCCTTGTCCTTCGACAGGGCCGACCACACCAGGCGGTGGGTGGCGGCGTCGTACTGCGGCTTCTGCGCCCAGCCGGTCACCTCGATGGGCGTGATGCCGCGCCGGACGCGCTCGGCATTGGCCGCCTCGGTGCCTTCGCGCAGGCTCTTGAGAAGGTCGTCGGCGTTCCAGTCCTTGGCGTCGTCGTCCTTGATGTAGCCCTCCTTCACGAACTTCACGACGGCGAACCAGTCGGCGTCGCTGGCCGGAAAGATGGCCCCGACGAAACTGTCGTCGACCCGGTTGCCCATGGCCTGCATCAACTGGCCTGCCGCGGGCTGCGGCACCCACAGGTAGCCGGCGGGCAGGTGCAGGTGTGCCTGGTCGCGCAGGGCGATGTCGGCCGGGCCCGGCTTCTGCGCTGCCTGCGCGGCCTTGTAGGCGGCGGCACGTTCGGCCTCCAGGCTGGCGGCACTGGTGGGGGTGTCGGCGGCCTGAGCGACGAAGGTGCAGGCCAGCAGCAAGGCCGCAAGCAGGCGCGGCAGGGGGATCCTCATGACTCTCTCCTCGGTTGTTGTGGGTTCTGGAGTGCCGCCAGTTTAGGGAAGGGCCGGCCCGGCCGCCTGCGACTTTGTTGGGATAATCCGCGGCCATGAGCGATGTCCACCCGGCCA
>JAFEEH010000179.1 GCA_018241185.1 Pseudomonadota bacterium
GGATGGAAGTGCCGGGTTGCCAGCGCCCCCGTTGTCCAAATCAGCATCCTTCATTGCCGGTGGCTAGTTGCTATGCCCCGTGCGGCATTAATGTAGGGCTTGGCGTCAATGTCCAGTTCGAGTACCTGTCTCATGGTGCTTAGCGAAAAATTCTCTTCAGCGTAGCGAGACCCTGCTGAGGCTCGCACTCGCCAGTTGTCATCCTCACTCATCAACAAAATGATGTCTGCAGCCATGTCTATCGGGTCATCAACTACACCCGAAACGTGCTCGACGTCAGGGAGCCCCTGCGCGCCAACGGACGTCATGACGAGCGGGAGGCCGTGATATAGAGCTTCCACGACTTTGCCTTTCACCCCAGCTCCGAAGCGCAGAGGCACTACAGCCACTCCTGCGCGTTGATAGCGGCCTTTCAGGGCCTCATCGGTGAGGTATCCCGTAACCTCGATGCGATCGCTGGCAAGGGCCCTCACCGCATTCGTCGGGTTTGACCCTGCGAGCACAAGGCGGGCTCCGGGGCGCTTCTTCAATACGAGATCGAATACTTCCCGCACGAACCACTGCGCAGCATCCACATTGGGCGGATGTCCGAAGCCTGCCACGAAAAGGATCTCGTCGCGGTCGCGTCCGAGCAAGGGGGCTGTCTCCATCGGAGGGAGGGCATACAGCGGCATGGTGCGCGCCGTGACGCCAGGAAGGGCGGCTTGGACCACCGCGGTCTCCGTGTGCGACGGGTAGTACACAACGTCCACCTGGCTCCAGATGCTCGTTTCAAGCAGGCGGGTCTGTTCCGCTTTGGCCAGAGCATCGTCGTCGGCGGCAAGGCGCGCGCTCGCGGCTTCCCGCTCGTAGTGCAGATCGTGCCCGTAATAGAGCAGCTTGGCCCTGCTCCTCGCCTTGATTGCGGGTAGAAACTCGGCGGCCACGTTGGGCCGGTTCAGCAGCACGTAGTCCAGGTCCTCGGCCCAGACATCGAGCCATCGGCGGAATTCCCCCGGATGCTGCACGCCGTACATCACCTCGACCCCGGCCTGCTGTAGCAGCGGTGTATAGATGGGATCGAATTCGAAGTTGTGCGGCCAGAACTTGACGCTCAATCCCATGCGCAGAAGCGTGTCGATGATGGCGCGCGTCGAGCGCGATCCTGCGTCGCGATCAGGCTGCGGCACCCGATGATCCAAGACGAGGATCGTCTTCTTCAGGTTCGAGCGGTCCTTGGCCAGGTGCACCTGCATGCCATGCGGAAAGTTCTCCCGGGCCAGAACTTCTCGCCAGCGCGCCTGGAACTTGGCCTGGTTGTCGACCTGGTGGGCTTTGATGCCTGCCGTGACGTCCGTGCCGTGGGACTGCCCCTCGTGGTGCACCACTCGCGCGGCGGGTTGCAGAAACACCTTGAGCCCCAGGGCGCGGACCTTGAAGGCCAGATCGGTGTCCTCGTAGTACGCAGGCAGGTACAGTTCGTCGAACCCGCCCAGTTGCTCGAACAGCGACCGTGGCAGCACCACCGCAGCGCCCGAGCAGTAGTCTGCTTCCTTTACGTAGCTGACGGTGCTTCCGCCGGGCTGCTCGAGGCGGCCGTAGTTCCACGCGCTGCCGTCGTTCCACACAATGCCCCCCGACTCTTGCAGGCGGCCGTCGGGAAACACCAGCTGCGCGCCCACTAGGCCGCAACCGGGCTGGGACTCGAAGAGCGACAGCATCGCGTCCAGCCACCCCGCCTCGACTTCGGTATCGTTGTTGAGAAAGCAGATGTATTCGCCCCGCGCAAGACTGCCGGCTGCGTTGCATGAGCGCAAGAATCCCAGGTTCTGCGGATGCGTAACGAAGCGCAGCCCTGGGATGTTCGCCAGGCGCTGCATGTTCGGGTCACCGGACGCGTCCTCCACCACCAGGACTTCCACCGCAGCCCGGCTGGGATGCTTTGCGATGGACGTCAGGCACGCCAACGTCATTTCGAGCTGGCCGTAGGTAGGGATCAGGATCGTGACGGTGGGCTTGTCAACGGGTTCGAACCGCAGGTTCGCCAAGGCCTGGGGCGCATTGCGGCGGCGCTTCCAGTCTTCATAGTCCGGTGATCCGGCAAATGCGAAGGGTGCAAGCCGGAAGAGCGAACGCCGCAGCATATGGCGCATCGGCGTGGGCAGCAGCAGCCAGGCGTCCATCCGCGCAAGCAGCCGGCCAGACACGGTCCGACCGGGCACCGGCGAGGCCTGCTGGCCGCCTTGGAGCAGGCGCGACAACCAACGCAACGGCGCCGTCACGCGCCAGGAGGTCGACGCCCGGAGGGCTTCGATTTCGTGAGCCAGCATACGCGCCCGGTGCTGCGCAGCCATGGCGATGCCACGCTGTTCGATCAAGGCGGCGCTCAGCGCGTCGGCGCTGTCGGCCAGCGTTGTCGTCTTCGGCTGCGGGGGGTGGCCCCCCCGAAGGGCCGGCGCCGGGAGCCCAGAGGATGGGTCGTCGGCGTTCTCGTTGCTCTTCATTGTGTATTGCTTTTGCGGATATGCCGTAGGACACGTTGCCTAGCAGATCTCATCCTCCCTTGTGCGCGCGATGGCCTTGGCGCCTCGCCCAGGCTCATCCGGTCACGGAGGAGGAGTTCACGACGGGGGGAGCCGTTCCGACCAGCCGTCCATGCTCCAGGTGGATGAAGCGGTTGCACTCCTTCAACAGCAACTGCGGCGAGTGGGATGCGAGCACCAGAATGCCCGACTTCGAGACGATGTCGCGCATTCTTGAC
>JAFEEH010000017.1 GCA_018241185.1 Pseudomonadota bacterium
GGCGAGCACACAGACAGCACAACAAGCCGGTCAGCGCGAGCCTGAGCCGGAGAACGCAGGCCCGCGGCCGCCGCCAGCGCCCCAGCCGGTCGTGCCGGCCGATCGACAGCGACGACGGAAAAAGCCCATTTTCAGAACCCAAAGCACGCCAGAAGAAAGAAAGTAACGATCGTGATGATTTCAGCCCCAGCGCCCGCCCAGCAAGCGCTACAGCCCGATTGCACTTTCCAGAAAAGCACCCTCAGAGCTCGTTCCCACACCGCCTGCAATAGTGCGCATCCGACGCATGCCCGTCGCTGCCGCAGTCCTCGCACACCCGCGACGAGGCCGACGCCGAAGCCGCCGCCGCGGTGTGCTCGGCCGCCGCACGCGCCACGCGCAGCGTCCGGTCCTGCAGTCGCCGCTGCGCGCTCATCTCGGCCGTGACGATGCCGGTCGGCACCGCCAGCACACCCCAGCCCGAGAGCATCATCACCGACGCGATCAGGCGCCCCAGGTCGCTCTTGGGCACGATGTCGCCGAAGCCCACCGTCGTCATCGTCGACACCGCCCAGTACATCGCGATCGGGATGCTCGTGAAGCCGTGCGCCGGCCCCTCGACCACGTACATCAACGTGCCCGCCACCAGCACGATCAGCAGCACGAAGCCGAGGAACACCGTGATCTTGCGGCGGCTCGCCACCATCGCCATGGCCAGCGTGCGGTACTCGTGCGCGTAGCGCGACAGCTTGAAGATGCGGAACACGCGCAGCAGGCGCAGCACGCGCACGTCGATCAGCGCGCCCAGCGACGGCTCCAGCGCCACCAGGTAGGTCGGCAGCAAGGCCAGCAGATCGATCACGCCGTAGAAGCTCGTCGCGTAGCGCCACGGGCGCTGCACGCAGGCCAGCCGTGACAGGTACTCGAGCGTGAAGGCCGCGGTGAACACCCACTCGATGCGGTGCAGCAGGACACCGTGCGCGTTGCGCACGCTGGCCATGCTGTCCAGCAGCACCACGCCCACGCTCGCCAGGATGACCGCGATCAGCACCAGGTCGAACGCCCGGGCGGCACCCTTGTCCGACTCGAAGATCACCGTGAACATGCGCCGCCGCCAGCCGTGCGCCGGCTTGCCGAAACGCTCGTCGGCCGCGCGGTCGTCGAACATGCCGGGAATGTCGTCGGCGTGGACGGGATGGTCGGTGGGGCGCTCGTGCGCGGGAAGCAAATCGTGTGGCTGCGGCATCATCGGAACCTTTCTGGCCGCAAGCCCCGACACCGGGTGCGGCGACGCCATTGTTCCGCGTCGCGCGGCATGCCTGCCCGTCCATGCCCCACACCCTCGCCGCACCGGCGACCGCCGAACTGCTGCTGCGCAAGAGCCGCTTCATGGCCTGCGTGCAGCCCGTGGCCGATCGCGCCGCCGCGCAGGCCATCGTCGCCGCGCTGCGGGCCGCGCATCCGGGCGCGACGCACGTGTGCTGGGCGCTGATGGCCGGCGGCCAGTCGGCGGCGGTGGACGATGGCGAGCCCAGCGGCACCGCGGGCCGGCCCATGCTCGAGGTGCTGCGTCACCACGACCTCGAGGGCGTGCTGGCCACGGTCGTGCGCTACTTCGGTGGCGTCAAGCTCGGCGCAGGCGGCCTGGTGCGGGCCTACACCGACAGCGTGGCGCAGGCCCTGCAGCAGGCGCAGGTGGTGCCGCTGCAGCGGCTGCGATCGCTGTGCTGTGCGGTGCCCTATGCCTTCGAAGGCGCCGTGCGACGCGAGCTCGCCGCTGCGCAGGCGGTGTTGGGCGAGGTGTCGCACGGCACGCTCGTCGAGTTGCGCTTCGATGTCGCCGAGGCCGGGGCCGCGGAGTTGATCCGTCGCATCGACGACCTCGCGCAGGGCCGTGCGGATTGGCGTTGATCGGCCGCGCGCGCTCGACCGCGGGTTTGCCACGCAGGCAAAAGTACGCGTGTGCTGTCTATGCTTGGATTTGGTTACCGA
Organism: Pseudomonadota bacterium; assembly: GCA_018241185.1. Classification (GTDB taxonomy): domain Bacteria; phylum Pseudomonadota; class Gammaproteobacteria; order Burkholderiales; family Burkholderiaceae_C; genus Xenophilus. Next base: position 1,972 of record JAFEEH010000017.1, read on the forward strand.
TCTTTCCCAATGAAGTGCAAGACGAGCGTGAGTGCTCCCCTACGATGGCCGTTTTCCCGAGGAGCACCCATTGGCATCGCAATCCCCCTTTTTCGGCAAGCGTGACCGCGACACCGACAGCCTGACCTCCCGTCCTGCCCCGCTCGTCGGCGGCGGCACCAACCTGTCGGGCACGCCCGTGAACCCCTCGTCCCTCACCACCAATGCGGCAGCCAGCGCTGCAGCGGCCCCCGCCAAGGAAGGCGGCAGCAAGCTCACCGTCGGCCCCAACATCAAGCTCAAGGGCGTCGAGATCACCGATTGCGACACGCTCGTGGTCGAAGGCATCGTCGAAGCCACCATGGATTCGCGCGTGATCCAGATCGCCGAGCAGGGCTCCTTCAAGGGCTCGGTGGCGATCGACATCGCCGAGATCCGTGGTGTGTTCGATGGCGACCTCACGGCGCGTGACAAGCTCGTGATCCATGCGACCGGCAAGGTCACCGGCAAGATTCGCTACGGCAAGATCGTCATCGAGGAAGGCGGCCAGCTCTCCGGCGAGATCAGCGTCGGCACCGGCGGCAGCAGCGCCAGCAACGACAGCAAGCCCGCGCCGCTGCAGGCTGCGGCCTGAGCCCACCCCGGCTCAGCCCCCCTCGGCGGGCGTCCAGCCCAGTCGTTTCAGCAAGGCGCCGGCTGCGGCCGGCGCCTTCTCTTTCGCTCCATTGATGAAGAACACGTAGGTGGGCCGCTGCGCGGACCACGATTTGGCGCGTTCGGCCCACGCATCGAGCGCCTTGGGCGCATAGCCGGCCGCCAGCTTGGCGTCGGCCATCATCAGCCGCGCATAGGCCACCGGGCCATCGGGCTCCTCGAAGGACGGAAACTTGTCGGCGTCGGTGAACACCGTCGACACGCCGTACTGCGCCGCCAGCGCGCGGTACTCCTCCAGCAGGAAGCTCGGGTGCCGCACGTCCATCACGTGCTGCAGCACGCGGCTGCCCTCCTTCTTCGGCAGCAGCGCGAGGAAAGCCTCGAAGTCCTCCGGCTCGAAAGCCTTGGTCGGCATGAACTGCCAGACGATCGGCCCCAGTTTGTCGCCCAGTTCCGCGATGCCGCTGTCGACGAAGCGCGCGATCGACTCCTTCGCCGTGCCCAGCAGCTTGCGGTTGGTGGCGAAGCGGTTCGCCTTGAGCGAGAAGACAAAACCGTCGGGCGTCTCGTCATGCCACTTGCGAAACGTGGGTGGCTTGAAGGTGCTGTAGTAGGTGCCGTTGACCTCGATCGCCGTGAGGTGGCGGCTCGCGTAGTGCAGCTCCTTCGCGTGCGCGAGGCCCTTCGGATAGAAGTTGTCGCGCCAGGGCTCGTAGGTCCAGCCGCCGATGCCGACGCGCGGGGGGTGGGTCTTCTTTGAGGTGGGGGCCATGAATACGGACTTCCGGACGCAGAGGACGCGAAGATTACGCAGAGGACGCAAAAGAAACCAGCCAAAGCGATGAAGTTTTCTTTTTGCGTCCTCTGCGCATCCTCTGCGTCCTCTGCGTCCGGAAGTCCGCTTTCAGGGTTTTGGCAACCGGCGCAGAATCGCCTTTTGCCCAGCGGAGATTGCCCCCGATGAACGCCCCCCTGCACCGCGAAATCCCGGCCGGCCTGCTCGATGCCGACCGCGCCCTGGCCGATGTGTCCTCGAAATGGGACGGCGACATCGTGCGCCAGCTCACCGACTACATCGCCATCCCGGCCAAGTCACCCGGTTTCGACAAGGAGTGGGCCGCCAACGGCTACCTGGAAACAGTGCTGCGCAACGCCGCGCAATGGGTCGAGGCGCAGAAGGTCGAGGGCCTGAAGCTCGAGATCGTGCGGCTGGAAGGCCGCACGCCCGTGATCTTCTTCGAGGTGCCGGCCGCCGGCACGTCGATGACCGACACGGTGCTGATGTACGGCCACCTCGACAAGCAGCCCGAGTTCACCGGCTGGCGCAACGACCTGGGCCCCTGGACGCCCAAGTACGAAAACGGCCTGCTCTATGGCCGCGGCGGCGCCGACGACGGCTATGCGGTCTACGCCAGCATCGCGGCCGTGCAGGCGCTCAAGGCGCAGGGCGCGGCGCACCCGCGCATCGTGGGCCTGATCGAGACCTGCGAGGAATCCGGCTCCTACGACCTGCTGCCCTACGTCGATGCGCTGCGCACGCGGCTGGGCAACGTGGCGCTGGTCATCTGCCTCGATTCGGGCGCGGGCAACTACGACCAGCTGTGGCTCACCACCTCGTTGCGCGGCCTGGCCGGCGGCACGTTGAAGGTCGAGATCCTCACCGAGGGCGTGCACTCGGGCGATGCCTCCGGCCTGGTGCCCTCGAGCTTCCGCATCATGCGGCAGGTGCTCGACCGGCTCGAAGACAGCCAAACCGGGCGCCTGCTGCCTGCCAGCTTCCACTGCGAGGTGCCGGCCGACCGGCTCGCGCAGGCGCAGGCCACGGCCGCCATCCTCGGCGAGGAGGTCTACAAGCGCTTCCCGTGGGCGCACTGGGACTGCGGCGGCTCCACCGCCTTCGCGCTGCCCACCACCACCGACCCGGTGGAGGCACTGATCAACCGCACCTGGAAGCCGACGCTCAGCGTGACGGGTGCCGAGGGCTTCCCGGCGCTCAAGGACGCGGGCAACGTGCTGCGCCCCTACACCGCCTTCAAGCTCTCGCTGCGCCTGCCGCCGCTGGTCGATGCGGCGCAGGTGATGGCCGAGCTCAAGACCCTGCTCGAGGACAACGCCCCCTACCAAGCCAAGGTCACCTTCGACGGCAGCGGCGCCGCCACCGGCTGGAACGCGCCGACGATGGTGCCGTGGTTCGAGCGCGCGCTGAATGCCGCCAGCCAGGCGCACTTCGGCGCGCCCTGCGGCTACATCGGCCAGGGCGGCACGATCCCGCTCATGAACATGCTCAGCGAAGGCTTCCCGAAGGCGCAGATGATGGTCTGCGGCGTGCTGGGGCCCAAGAGCAACGCGCATGGGCCCAACGAGTTCCTGCATGTGCCCTACGCGAAGAAGCTCACCGCCGCGGTGGCGGAGGTGATCGCCGCCCTGCCCGCCACGGCCGCCGCCGAGGCCGCCGTGGCCGCCTGAGGCCGCACCCGCCGCCACGCCCGTGCTGCGTTCCGACCCCGCGGTGCGCGAGGCCGCCGCCGCGCCGCTGCAAGCCAGCGCCGACAGCCTGCGCACGCTCGCGCGCCCCGACGGCGCGACGCTTGCAGTGCGCGACTGGCCGATCGCGGCCGCGCCGCGCGCGGTGGTGCAGTTCGTCCACGGACTGGGCGAGCACGTCGGCCGCTATGCCCATGTGGCGGCCTGGCTCAACGCGCAGGGCTTCGCGGCGCGAGGCCACGATCACTTCGGCCATGGCGCGTCCAGCGGCCCGCGCGGCGGGCTGCCCAACACGTTGCGGCTCGTCGACGACCTCGGCGTGGTGGTCGACCAGACGCGGCGCCTGTTCCCCGGTGTGCCGCTGGTGCTGCTGGGCCACAGCCTCGGCGGCCTGGTGGCGGCGAGCTTCGTCGCGCGGGCCGTGCGACCGGTCGACGCACTGGTGCTCTCGTCGCCGGCCATCGATGCGGGGCTGACTGCGGGGCAGCGGCTGCTGATCGCCCTGCTCTCGCGGCTGGCGCCGGGCGTGCGCGTGGGCAATGGCCTGGACGCGAGTTTCATCTCGCACGATCCCGCCGTGGTGGCGGCCTACCGCGCCGATCCGCGCGTGCACGACCGCATCGGTGCGCGCCTGGCGCGCTTCCTCGCCGACGAGGGCACCGTGGTGCTGCGCGCGGCACCGCGTTGGCCGGTGCCGACGCGGCTGCTCTATGCCGGGCAGGACCGCCTGGTGAATCCCGAAGGCAGCCGTCGCTTCGCCGCGGACGCCGCGCCGGCGCAGGTGCAGGCCACCTGCTTCGATGCGCTCTACCATGAGCTCTTCAACGAGCTGCAGCCCGCACCGGTCTTCGATGCATGGCAGGCCTGGCTCGACGCACGCTGGCCACCGCACTGAATGCGCCATGCGCTCGCAGAATGAGCGCGGCCTGACCAGATGCTGGGGCGGTGGCTCCAAAGCCGAATGAAGTATTTGGTACTCATCGTGCGCAGAATGTCCGCACCGGCCAGCGCCAGCGCTGCGCGGCCGATGCAGGAGACTCCATGCTCGATACGGCCAGATACCACGACAACACGCGCCGTACGGAACCCGCCGGTCTCATCGACCTGGCCGACCGTGCGCCCTGGAGACAGCTCGACGAGGATGCCTTCGCGTTCCGGCACCGGCTGGCCGAGCATCCGCTGTTCACGCTCGAGCGGCTGGCCGACCTGTCGGGACAGGTGCTCGACCGCCCCGACATCTCGCGCGCCTTCCGCGGTGCCGACCTCAAGCTGCCGCGCGCCGAGCTGAAGCGCCGCATGCGCAACAGCATCCTGGGTGTGGAGAACAACGGGCTGTGGCTGTCGCTGCACTACCTCGACGAAGTGGACCCGGCCTACGAGCGGCTCTTCGACCAGCTCATGGCCGACATCGAGGATCTGGCCGGCGTGCCGGTTCGCCAGCGCATGCACTGGGGCAGCATGTCGGTGTTCATGAATGCGCCGGGCCTGCAGGTGCCCTACCACTTCGACCACGAGACCAACTTCCTCATGCAGATCCGCGGCGAGAAGTACGTTCGCCTGTACCCCAAGGGGCGCGCCACGCTGTGCGAGGAGGAGATCGAAGACTTCTACCGCTTCAACGCGCTGGCCGGCCGCTACCGCGACGAGCTGGCCGA
>JAFEEH010000180.1 GCA_018241185.1 Pseudomonadota bacterium
CGAGCACATCCGTCGTGCCGCACGACAGTCAGCGCGAGCCTGAGCCGGAGAACGCACACCGGCGCCGCCGGCCGGGTTCAGACCCACAGCGCTCGCTCCGCCCACCGACCCACCGACCCACCGACCAGCCGAAGAGCCCCAGCGATCCGATCAACAGCGCAAAAACCCAAAAGTGCAATTGCCCGCCAGCGCAAGCCAGTCGGGCGTCACAGCCAAACTCGTCACAAACGTGACGATCCCATGCGGCCCAACGACGCCCCGCGTTTTGACAGCTTTTTGATACCGCCTCCACCACTCTCTACCCCGTTTTGACGCCCCGGCTCCGAGACTGCCCGCATCGTTTTGCAGGAGTGATGCATGGACATCGTCTGGATCGGCGGCCTGGCCGCGTTGTGGATCGTCGTGGCGGAACTGGTGGTGGGACTGAACCGCCTCGACCGCCAGGCCAGTCCTTCGGGAGAGCGCCCGTGATCGCGCTCCAAGCCCTCTACGGCCTCGGCGGGCTGTTGGCCGTCCTGCTGCTGGCCTATCTTGTCTTCGCGCTCATCTGCGCCGAGGAGTTCTAAGCCATGAGCGGATCTGCCTGGGGCCTGCTGGCCCTTTTTCTGGGCGTGCTCGCCGTTCTGGCCTGGCCGCTCGGCCGGGCGCTCGCGGCCTTGTGCAACGGCAATCTGCCACGCTGGATGCAGCGCATCGAGGCGCCCCTCTATCGCCTCGCTGGCGTGCGGCCCGAGCGCTCGATGGGCTGGCGCGCCTACGCGCTGGCTCTGCTGGGATTCAACGCCGTCGGCGCGCTCGCCCTCTACGCGCTGCAGCGCGTGCAGGGCCTGCTCCCGCTCAACCCCGCCGGGATGGCTGCCGTCTCGCCCGGCTCGGCCTTCAACACCGCCGTCAGCTTCGTCACCAACACCAACTGGCAGGGTTACGCCGGTGAAAGCACCATGAGCTATCTCACGCAGATGCTCGGGCTGACGGTGCAGAACTTCGTCTCCGCGGCCACCGGCATCGCGGTCGCCTTCGCGCTCATCCGCGGCTTCGCCTCGCGCGGCCAGGCCAAGGCCAAGGCCGAGAACGGCGCGCCGGCGGCCGATGGCCTGCTCGGCAACTTCTGGGCCGACCTCGTGCGCATCACCCTGTGGGTGCTGCTGCCGCTGTCCTTCGTCTTCGCGATCTTCCTGGTCGGCCAGGGCGTCATCCAGAACTTCGACCGCTACGCCGAGGTGCGTACCGTCGAGACGACCACTTACTCGCAACCCAAGGTCGGCACCGATGGCCAGCCCGTGCTGGACGCCAAGGGCCAGCCGGTCACCGAGGACGCAAGCACCCAGACCCAGACGCTGGCCATGGGTCCCGTCGCCTCGCAGGAGGCCATCAAGATGCTGGGCACCAACGGCGGTGGATTTTTCAACGCGAACTCGTCGCACCCCTATGAGAACCCCACGCCGCTGAGCAATTTCGCGCAGATGCTGGCGATCTTCCTGATCCCGGCCGCGCTGTGCTTCGCCTTCGGCCGTGTCGTGGGCGACATCCGCCAGGGCTGGGCCATCCTCGCTGCGATGACGGTGCTTTTCGTCGCGGCGGTGGTGGTCATCACCTGGGCCGAGCAAGCCGGCAACCCGCTGCTCACGGCCCTCGGCGTCGACCCGTCGTCCGGCAACCTCGAAGGCAAGGACCTGCGCTTCGGCATCGCCGCCTCGTCGCTCTTCGCGGTCATCACCACCGCCGCTTCGTGCGGTGCGGTGATCGCGATGCACGACTCGCTCACGCCCATCGGGGGCCTGGTGCCGCTGGTCCTGATGCAACTGGGCGAGGTGGTCTTCGGCGGCGTCGGCTCGGGCTTGTACGGCATGCTGGTCTTCGCCGTGCTGGCGGTGTTCATCGCCGGGCTGATGATCGGCCGCACGCCCGAATACCTGGGCAAGAAGATCGAGGTCCACGAGATGAAGCTCACCTCGATCGCGATCCTCGTCACCCCGCTGCTGGTGCTGCTGGGCACGGCGGTCGCCGTGAGCGCCGGTGCCGGCAAGGCCGGGATCGCCAACCCGGGCGCACACGGCTTCTCCGAGATCCTCTACGCCTTCAGTTCGGCCGCCAACAACAACGGCAGCGCCTTCGCCGGGCTGTCGGCCAACACACCCTTCTACAACGCCATGCTCGGCGTCGCGATGTGGCTGGGCCGCTTTGGGGTGATCGTGCCCGTACTGGCCATCGCCGGCTCGCTGGCCCGCAAACCGCGGCTGGCCGTGACCAGCGGCACGTTGCCCACGCACGGCCCGCTGTTCGTCGTGCTCCTCATAGGCACCGTGCTGCTGGTGGGCCTGCTCAACTACGTGCCGGCGCTGGCCCTGGGCCCGATCGTCGAGCACCTGATCCTCTGGAAGTGAGGCCAGCATGACCTCGATGAAAAATTCACTCTCCCTCTTCGACTCGGCGCTGCTCAAGCCCGCACTGTGGGGCGCGTTCGCCAAGCTCAGTCCGCGCGTGCAGTGGCGCAACCCTGTGATGTTCGTCGTCTACATCGGCAGCATCCTGACCACCGTGCTGTGGGTGCACACGCTGAGCTTCCCCGGCGACACCGGGATGCGCTCCGGCTTCGTGCTCGCGATCGCCGTGTGGCTGTGGTTCACCGTGCTCTTCGCCAACTTCGCCGAGGCGCTGGCCGAAGGCCGCAGCAAGGCGCAGGCCGCCTCGTTGCGCGGCCTGCGCAAGGACACCTGGGCCAAGAAGCTCAAGGGCGAGCACCGCGACAGCGGCTTCCTTCCGGTGCAGGCCCCCGATCTTCGCAAGGGTGACGTCGTGCTGGTCGACGCCGGCGACATGATTCCGCTCGACGGCGAGGTGATCGAGGGCGTCGCCTCGGTGGACGAGAGCGCCATCACCGGCGAGTCCGCGCCCGTGGTGCGCGAATCCGGCGGCGATTTCTCGTCGGTCACCGGCGGCACGCGCGTGCTGTCCGACTGGTTGGTGGTGCGCATCGGCGTCAACCCTGGCGAGTCCTTCCTCGACCGCATGATCGGCATGGTCGAGGCCGCGCGCCGCAGCCGCACACCCAACGAGATTGCGCTCACCATCCTGCTGGTGGCGCTGACGATCGTGTTCCTGGTCGTCACCGTCACGCTGCTGCCCTTCTCCATCTTCAGCGTGCAGGCCTCGGGTGCCGGCACCGTGGTGTCGCTCACGGCGCTGATCGCGCTGCTGGTGTGCCTCATCCCCACCACCATCGGCGGGCTGCTGTCGGCGGTGGGCGTGGCCGGCATGAGCCGCATGATGCAGGCCAACGTCATTGCCACCTCGGGCCGCGCGGTGGAGGCCGCGGGCGACGTCGACGTGCTGCTGCTCGACAAGACCGGCACCATCACGCACGGCAACCGCCAGGCCAGCGCCTTCCTGCCGGCGCCGGGCGTCAACAAGGCCCGGCTCGCGCATGCTGCGCAGCTCGCCTCGCTGGCGGACGAGACGCCCGAGGGACGCAGCATCGTCGCGCTGGCGCAGCGCGAGGGCATCGAACCCAAGGCCGTCGACGGTGCCGTGTTCGTGGCCTTCACGGCACAGACGCGCATGAGCGGTGCCGACCTGCCCGCCGCGGCGCCCGACCTGTCGGGCCAGCCCGTGCCGCTGCGCAAGGGCGCGGTGGAGGCGGTGCGCCGCCATGTCGAGGCCTTGGGCGGCCGACTGCCGCCCGAGGTCGCGCAGGCCGCCGACGAAGTCGCGCGCCGCGGCAGCACACCGCTCGCGGTGACCGAGGGTGCACGCGTGCTGGGCATCGTGGAACTCAAGGACATCGTCAAGACCGGCATCCGCGAGCGTTTCGCCGAGCTGCGCCGCATGGGCATCCGCACCGTGATGATCACTGGCGACAACCGGCTCACGGCTGCCGCCATCGCGGCCGAGGCGGGCGTCGACGACTTCCTGGCCGAAGCCACGCCCGAGGACAAGCTCAGGCTCATCCGCCAGCACCAGGCCGACGGGCATCTGGTCGCGATGACTGGCGACGGCACCAACGACGCGCCGGCGCTGGCGCAGGCCGACGTGGCGGTGGCGATGGGCAGCGGCACGCAGGCCGCCAAGGAGGCCGGCAACATGGTCGACCTGGACTCCAACCCGACCAAGTTGCTCGAGGTGGTCGAGACCGGCAAGGCACTGCTGATGACGCGTGGCTCGCTCACCACCTTCAGCATCGCCAACGACGTGGCGAAGTACTTCGCCATCATTCCGGCGATCTTCGTCAGCACCTATCCCCAGCTTGCCGCGCTCAACGTGATGCGCCTGGCGAGTCCGTCGTCGGCGATCCTCAGCGCGGTGATCTTCAACGCGCTGGTGATCGTGTTCCTGATCCCGCTGGCGCTCAAGGGCGTGCGCTACCGGCCCGTGGGCGCTGCCGCGCTGCTGCGCCGCAACCTGCTGATCTACGGGTTGGGTGGCCTCGTCGTCCCCTTCGTTGGCATCAAGCTGATCGACCGGCTGCTGGCCATCGCCGGCTGGGTCTGACCCACGAGCAATCACCATGAACGACAAGCAACCCATCCTGCGCCCCGCGCTCACGGTCTTCGTGCTGCTGACCGCGCTTACCGGCGTCGTCTACCCCCTGGCCGTGACCGGCGTCGCGCGCACCGCCTTCCCGGCGCAGGCGGCGGGCAGTCTCGTGCTGCGCGACGGCCAGGCCGTCGGTTCGACCCTCATCGGGCAGAATTTCAGCGACCCGAAGCACTTCTGGGGCCGCCCGTCGGCCACCGCGCCGATGCCCTACAACGGCGCCGCCTCCGGCGGCAGCAACCAGGGCCCGCTCAACCCGGCGCTGGCCGACGCGGTCAAGGCGCGCATCGAGGCCTTGCGCGCTGCCGACCCCGGCAACACCGGGCCGGTGCCGGCCGACCTGGTCACCGCCTCGGCCAGCGGGCTCGACCCGCACATCAGCCCCGAGGCCGCGCGCTGGCAGGCGCCGCGCATCGCACGGCTGCGCGGGCTGGCGCCGGCCGAGGTGGCACAGCTCATCGATCGCCACACCGAAGGCGCAGGCCTCTTCGGGCTGCTGGGCGAGCCGCGGGTGAACGTGCTGGCCCTCAACCTCGCGCTGGACGCGCTGCCGGCGCGCTGATCCCATGGGCTACGCCGCCTACCGGGAGCATCCTGGCATTCCGCGCACCGGTCATCGCACCGCCTTCGGCGTGCTCGACGTGGTCGTGCCCTGCAGCCACGCGGCGGCCGTGCGTCGCTGCGTGGCCGCGAACGAAGGCGCCGGTGTCGTGCGCTGTGAGCCGCTTCTGCACGACAGCGCATCGGCCGACGCGAGCGGCTTTCGCGTTCGGCTCATGGTCCGCCTGCCGCTGGCGGACTACGCGAAGGTGCTACACGAGCTCCTGCTGTGCGCGCCGCAGGGCGAGATCGGCCGGCTCGTGAGCTGGTCGAGGCACCTGGCGCGCTGCGAGGCCGCCCGTGGCTGACGACGTGCTGCGCGTGCTGTGCGCGCTGGCGGCCTTCACCGTGCCGATGCTGTTCGCCTGGGTGGCCGTGCACGTCGGGGTGCGTCGCCACCGCGGCGGCCGATCGGCAGCCGGCAAGGGCGACAGACACCGCCCGCCGACCTGATTCCCTTCCCGCCGCACCCGCACGCCATGACGCATCGGGCGGCGCGGTGCGCAATGCGTCCTGGCTTTTTTCCCATCCCGCTCCAACCTGTTGTTTCGCATGCTCCGCCTCCAAACCATTGCCCTCGGCCTGACGGCTGTCGTCCTCATCCCGTCCGGCGCCGCCCTGGCCCAGACCGCCGCGGCCGACGCCCCGGCTCCTGCCGCGTCGCCGCTGACCGCCAACATCACGCTGACCACCAACTACAAGTTCCGCGGGCAGGACCAGGACCAGATC
>JAFEEH010000181.1 GCA_018241185.1 Pseudomonadota bacterium
CGAGAGCCAGATTCCCGCGGCGGGTGACTACGTGACGCTGGACCTCGCGGGCAGGCCGCTGCTCGTGATGCGGCAGGCCGATGCCTCGATCGCCGTCCTGTACAACCGCTGCGCCCACAAAGGCTCCAAGATCTTCACCGCGGCGAGCGGCAACGCGGGGAAGCTCCTGAAGTGCCCGTACCACGCTTGGACCTACCGACTCGATGGAAGCAGCCTGGGCGTGCCGATGCGGGCCGAATATGCCGGCACCGGGCTCGCCGATTGCGAGAACGGCAAAGGCCTCACCCGCGTGCAGCACGTGGGCGTCTACCGGGGGTTCGTCTTCGTGCGCCTGTCGGACGAAGGACAGCCTTTCGAGGAATACTTCGGTGCGGCGCTTCGGTGGCTGGACAACATGGTGGACCGCTCGCCTGCGGGGCGACTGGTCGTCGCCGGCGGCGTGATCCGCAATGTCATCCGGTGCAACTGGAAGATGTACCTGGAGAACATCAACGACACCGTGCACGCGGTGTCCACGCACGAGTCGGCGGGCAAGGCGGCCAAGGCGGTGTGGGCCGGCGAGCCGCAGGAGCGCGAACTTCCGATGACGGTGGAACAGCTGCTGCCCTTCGCTTCGGGCTACGAGTACTTCGATCGCATGGACGCCGAGGTCTATCCCAACGGCCACAGTTCGTTGGGCGTGAGCTTCAGCACGCACTCCGGGTACCAGCAGCCCGAAGGCTACGAAGCCGCGTTGGCGCAGGCGCATGGCGAGCAGCGCGCGCACGAGGTGCTGCACACGAGCCCGCAGAATTCGGTCCTGTACCCGAGCATCGCGATCAAGGGCGCGCCGCTGGTGATGCGTGTGGTGCGCCCGCTCGCGGCAGATCGGACGCTGGTCGAAGCCTGGAGCTTCCGCGCCGAAGGCGCCCCGGACCTGTTGTGGGAACGGGCGCTCACCTACAACCGGCTCGTGTTCTCGCCGATGTCGATGGTGGCGCACGACGACGTGCACCTGTTCGAATCGATCCAGGAAGGCCTGCGTGCCGAAGGCAACGTGTGGGTCAGCCTGCACCGCGGCCTGGGCCCGGACGAGGGCTCGGCGGACGGCACGCAGGCGTGCAAGGGCAGCAGTGAGCTCCTGATGCGCAATCAGTTCCGCGCATGGGCATCGCACATGGAGGCGCAGCATGCTTGAACCGGTCACCGTGCAGGCGCTGCGCGACTTCGTGCTGCTGGAGTCGGAGCTGCTCGCCTCCGGCTCCTTTGATGCCTGGCTCGAACTTTTCGACGAGGATGGCCACTACTGGGTCCCGCTGGACGGGGCCGCGCAGCCCGGCGCCCTCCATCACGCATCGCTCGCATACGAGGATCGCCTGCTGCTCGCGATGCGCATCCAGCGGATGAAGGGCCCGAACGCCCACTCGCTGCAACCCGGGGTGCGTGGCATGCACGTGCTGCAACTGCCCCGGGTGGAGCGGCTGGACCACGATGCCAACGAGTTCCACGTGCGGACGCACTTCGTCTATTCGGAGACGCGTGGCGACCGGGAGGCCACGCTGGCAGGTGTCTGGCGGCACCAGCTGCGCAACACGCCGGCCGGCCTGCGCATCCGGCTCAAGCGGGTGGATCTGCTGAATGCGTCCGCCGCGCACGAAGCGATCCAGCTGTTTCCCTGAACATGGCCAAAGAGGAAGTGCCGCTGCACGAGCGGCTGCAGTTCGATACGGGCGCGGGGCAGGTCACGGACGGTCCGCGACGCTACGTCGTCATGCGTGCCGACGTGCTGATGGGCGCGTTCGACGGGCTGCCTCCGGCGGCACGCGAAGCTGCCTTGCAGTCGCTGCAAAAGTCGGTGGCGGACTCGGGCGGCGACAGCGTCAGGGCCTACCTGGCGGCCGTCGGACCCGATCGATTGCTTCGCACCATGGAAGAAGGCTCTTCTTCCCTGGGCTGGGGGTGCTGGACGCTGCACGAGCGCGACGGCCGGCTCGAACTCACCGTCGTGAACAGCCCGTTCGCCGCTGCGACACGCATGTCGGGGACGCCTGCCTGTTACCCGATTGCCGGGATGCTGCAGGCGGTCGCGACCGCGCTGTGGGCTATGCCCGTCCACGCGCGCGAGGTGCGATGCGCCTGCGAGGCGCCGGGTGGCGCTGGCACCTGCAGCTTCGTGGCGGCGCCTGCGCGGACCTGACGCGAATCAGGCCCGCTTGCGCGGGACACGGATGTCGGCGGCGGCGTGCGATCGGACGAGGGTTTCCTGCTTCGCGTAGTAGGAGGCCGCGGACTCGCGCAGGTTGTGGGCAATGCTCTCGCGCACGGCCTCCACGTCCTTGCGCAGGAAGGCGTCCAGGATCTCCTTCGTGTGCTGTAGCGAAAGCGCCCTGAATTCCTTCTCCTTCAGGGTGGCGAGCCGCACCGCCTGGGCGTGGTCGCGCAGGCGGTCGATGATCTGGGCGAGCTGGCGGTTGTCCAGCATGTCGACCCACGCAGCGCGAAAGGCGGAGTTGGCCTGCATGTAGGCGAGGACGTCGGCCTTCCGATGCGCGCGTTCGGCATCGCTCACGGCCTGCTTCATGCGCCCCAGCCCCTCCACCGTCGCATTCCGGCAGGCGCTGGCCGCCGCCGAAGGCTCCAGCAGCAGGCGGATCTCGAAGATGTTCGCGATGTCTTCGGGAGTGAACTGCGGCAGGATGAAGCCGCGCGCAGTCCCCTCGAGATAACCCTCGTTCTTCAACTGCAGCAGGGCCTCACGCACGGGCATGCGGGACACGTTGAGTTCGGCCGCGAGCTCCTGGTCCACGATGCGGTCGCCGAAGGTGATCTCGCCCAGCTGTATGCGGTCACGCAGCATGGCGTAGACCTGTTCCCGGATGCCGATGCGGGGCTCGATGGTCTTGCGGGCGCGGGCCGGATTCGATGCAGCAGGCATGGAAAGAATATGTTGTGGGGATTGCCTAGCTTGATTCTGCCACCGCTGCGCAGAGGGCAGGTGCGCGTGCGGAATCAGTATCCAGTATACTCTTTGGATGAATCCCGTCTCCAACGACCAGCGCCTAGGCAACTCCCTCCAGGACCAGTGTGTGCTGCTGGTGGGGGGCTCGGGAGGCATCGGACAAGCGATTGCGGAAGCCTTGCTGGCGTATCCCGTTCGTGAATTGATCATCGCCTCGCCGAAGCCTGCGCCGCTTGCGGGTGGTCTGGCACGCGCTTCCTCCGAAACGGTGGACGTGGCGGATCCCGCGAGTGTCCGCGCCCTCGCCGCGCGCATCGAGGCGCACGACGTGGGAATCGTCATCAACTGCGCCGGCATCAACGGCAGTTGCCGCGTGTTCTCGCCCGACGCGCAACGCCTGGCTCGCCGGGAGATGGATGTGAACTACTTCGGCTTGCTGAACCTCGCCCAGGTATTCGGCCCTGTTTTGCGCGAACGAGGGGGCGGCACGTTCATGACTTTCCTGAGTTTCGTGAGCCACGTGAACCTGCCTCTGATGGCCACCTACTCCGCCAGCAAGGCTGCAGCCCACTCCCTGCTGCAGGCGCTGAGGGCCGAGCTGACGCCGTACGGCGTCGTGATGTGCGGCGTGTATCCCACCGCTGTTGACACCGAGATGACCCGAGACTTCGATGGTCCGAAGGAATCCCCTTCGGACCTGGCCCGCGTCGTGATCGAGAGCCTGGTGGCAGGGGCGGAAGACGTGTATCCCGGTGCAGCCGCAGCGGCACACGCCGGGTTCGTCGCTGATCCGAAGGCGACAGAGCGCGCGATGGCTCAGAGCGTTCGCAGCACCTGAGGACCTGGAGGGGCTGAGGAATGTCCGCTCCTGGCCAATCGAGCTCGGTCGCCGCGTATGTCAGCCAATGTCCGGTGTCGGTGACCGCCGTCGCTCAGGCGGTCGAACTGGACCGGCCGCAACCAGTCTGAAGCTGCTGCTGCGTCGGAGCGCCGAGCCGCGCACTCGGACGGGGATGCCGCCCCGTCCCAGCGACCGAACCAATGGCAGCAAATGAGCAAACGACTCCAAGCGGACCTTGCCGTCAGGAGCGGCGGTGCCCTCACTGCTCAACACATTGCCAAATGCGTTCGGCGAGCCGGGTGGCGCACCCCACTTCGTCAGAGAGGCTGACCCAGTCTCCCGAAATCCCACACTGCCTGTCTAGAGGATCCCTCCATCCAGGCCGCGCCGGCGCCGCCGTCGTCCCACACTGGATTTCGGATACCCTTATTTCTCCCCCCCTCCCCCCGCCTTGCGCGAATAGAAGCGCGCCACTTCGGCGATCTCCTGGTCGGTCATGCTGCGGGCAACGTTGCGCATCTGCGCCTGGGCGTCGTTGCGGCGCTCGGCCGAGCGAAACGCCGCCAGCTGCTCGGTGAGGTAGGCGGCGGGCATGCCTTCGAGCCAGGGCGCGCCGAACTTCTGATCGATGCCGCCGTGGCAGGCGATGCAGGGCGCGATGTTGCGCAGCGGCGCGCCCACGCGCACCAGCGCCGGCAGCGATTCGTCATACGTGGTGGGCGCAGTGCGCGCCTTGGGCAGGTAGGCGTAGTAGGCGGCCAGGTCGGCGATGTCTCGGTCCGACAGGCCCTGGGCCAGCGCCTGCATGATGGCGCTGCGGCGGTGGCCGCTGCGGTAGTCCATCAGCTGCTTGACGATCACCTCGGGGTACTGGCCCGCAAGGTTGGGTGCATCCGAGGCGCTCAGGCCCTGCGCGCCGTGGCACATGGTGCAGTTCAGCGCCAACGTGCCGCCGCGGCCGATGGCGGCGTCGCCGGCGCGCGCCGCCATCGCGCGCGCGAGCACGACCTCGGTCCCGGGCCACCCGGCCTTGACCGGCTCCCTGGATTTGCCCCAGTCGGCCGGAACGCCTGCCGCACGGCAGATGCTGTCCCACAAGCCCTGTGCGCTGAAGTCACGCTGCACCGAGGGCAGCAGCACGAAGCCGACCAGCACCGCAGCGACGGTTAAAACGGCTAGCGCTGCGAGGCTCCAGCGCGCCCACGCGATGGATGGCGGCGCTACGGCGTCGCACGGAAGCTGCGTGCCCTGCGGCGGCGTGCTGCGTGCCATCAACGGCTCCCGATCGGAATGACAGGCACGTAGGCGTCCTTGAGCAGCGCCAGTTGCACGATAGGGTAGCCGTAGTTGACGACGGTGAGCCCGATCATCATCGCCAGCCAAAGCGCGAAGCCGTTGAGCGCGGCCGGCGTGTGTGCGCCCGGATGGGCGGCCCGGCTGAAGCTGAACGGTGGCACCGCCCCCGCGGGCGTATCCGCGCCTGCGCCCGCCCCGCTGCGCCGGCGCTGGGCGCTAACTAGCGTCCACACCAGCAGAATGCCCGAGGCCAGCAGGATGAAGCCGCCGATCGCCGAGGCGCTCACCGTCCAGGCCTGCGGCTGGATTTCGGGGTGGGTGTAGTCGTAGTAGGCCATGCGCCGCGGCATGCCCAGCAGGCCGACCAGGTGCCACGGCATCGACAGGACCATCATGCCGACGAACCAGCTCCAGATCTGCGCCTTGATCAGGCGCGGCGACGGCGGCGCGCAGCCGGTCAGCTGCGGCCACAGCTCGTAGGCCGCCATGAAGTACATCAGCACGATGGCGCCGGCGAAGATCAGATGGAAGTGACCAGTGACCCACTGCGTGTTGTGGATCGTCTCGTTCATCTGGTAGCTCATGTTGATGATGCCGCCGGCACCGCCGAAGCCCAGCATGACGAAGGAGAAGGTGACGGCCAGCATCATCGGGTTGCCCCAGGGCAGCGCTCGCACCCAGCCGAACAGGCCCTTGCCGCCGCGCAGCCGGCCCGCGATCTCGACCGAGGCCACTATGGTGAACACCGTCAGCAGCGTGGGCACCGACACCATCGCGGTCATGGCCGCATGCACGAACTTAAAGCCCGCGCCCACCTGCGGGTCGGCGAACAGGTGGTGGATGCCGATCGGCATCGAGAACACCAGGAACAGCACGAAGGCCACCCGCGCCATGGTGTCGCTGTACAGGCGCGCGCCGATGGCCCGCGGCACGATCGTGTAGAACACGATGTAGGTGGGCATCAGCCAGAAGTACACGATGGCGTGCAGCGTCCACGAGAAGAACACCCGCGCCAGCCCGGCGTTGATCACGTCGGTGAAGCCCAGCGAGGCCGGCAATATCAGCACCAGCACCTCGATGGCCGCGCCCAGCGAGGTCCAGGCCCACAGGTACGCGCCGGCCACGTTGCCGAACATCGCCAGCGGCACCGCCCGGCCGGGGTTGTCTTTCTTCCAGGCGCGCAGGTTGATGGACATCAACGCCACCCACACCCACGAGCCCACCACCACCAGTACCACACCGATGTAGTAGAAGGGGCTGGCCAGCATCGGCGGGTAGAAGGTGTAGAGCACCGAGGCCTTGCCCAGCGCCATCGTCACCGCCGCCACCAGGGTGCCGGCGAGCACCAGCCAGAAGCCAGCCCAGGCCCAGCGCAGGCCGATCAGCGGCCGCTTGAGCGCCAGCTCCGTGATGGCGTAGCCGAAACCCATCGCCACCAGCGTGGGCAGCACATAGGCCATCACGGTGCCGTGCGCGGTCACCGAGCGGTAATAGTGCTCAGGATTGTTCACCCAGGTAGCCAGCGGGCTGCGGATGTACATCTGCCAGGCGCCCAGCACCAGCGCGCCGAGGAACGCGGCGAAGGCCACCCAGAAGTGCGCGAGCACCAGCCGACTAGCGAGGAACACAGTTCATCCTTTCGCCGGGGCGGGCCCGGGCCAGAAACTCCTCGCGCGGCAGCACCTGCACCCGCGCCCACATGGCTTCGTGGCCGGTGCCGCAGTACTCGTGGCAGGGCATCAGCTGCTCGCCGGTTTTGTGGAACGAGGTGGTGAAGGTGGCCACGAAGCCCGGCACCAGCATCGTGTTGGCGTTGGTGCGCCCCACGATGAAGCCGTGGATTGCGTCGGTGGCAGTGCCGCGGAAGGTGACCGGCACCTCGGCCGGCACGACGATGCACTGCGGCTCGAAAGAATACTGCTGCGCGATCAGCCGCACCGTCACCTTGCCGTCGGCATCGACCGCGGTGCCCAGGTTGCTCTCGACGAACTCGCCCTTCAGATGCAGCGTGTTGATGTCGACCGTCTCCACGCGCGAAGGCGGCATCGCCGCCCAGTGCAGGCCGGTGAATACCATCATCAACAGCAACACGGCGATGATCGCCGCGACCACGAAGACCCAGCGCCGCTCGGCCGCGATGGCGACCGCCTCAGCCTGCGCATGGGCTTGCCCCTGAGCGCCCGGTCCGCGCGGCCCGATCGGCGATGGCGCGGCGTTCACTGCACTGCTCCACGCGGCAGGTAAGCCGCTAAGTAGAAGATGAAGTAGATGGCGACCACGATCGCCGTGGCCAGGCCCGCGACGGCGAAGGCGCCGGTCGGCCCGCGCCGAACGATTTCCTCGACGCGGCGGTCTTCTTCCTGCAGGTCGATAGAGGGTTGCATGCTTTCTCCGTGCGCCGGTTCACTCGGGCAGCAGCTTGCGCAACTCGCTGATCTGCGGCGGCGTCACCGGCGTGCCACTGTTGTCCCAGGCGACGCGGATGTAGGTGACGACGGCAGCGACTTCCTCGTCCGAGAGGATGTGACTGAAGGGCGGCATGCCGTGGGGCCGAGGGTTCTTGCGGGTGCCCGGCGCGTAGCCGCCGTTGAGCACCATGCGGATCGAATTGACCGGCGACGCCATGATGATCGACTGGTTGCCCGCCAGCGGCGGGAAGGCAGGCGGATGGCCCTTGCCTTCGTCGCCATGGCACATGGCGCACTGCGCGGCGTAGATCTTGCGGCCCGATTCCATGATCTCGGGCCTGACCAGCCGGGCTTGGCTGCTGGGCGGCGGCTCTGCGTCGCGCTGTGGCAGGGCCTTCAGGTACACGGCCATAGCGCGCACGTCCTCGTCGCTGAGGTACTGCAGGCTGTTATAGACCACCTCGGCCATCGGCCCGTAGGTAGTGCCGCGGTGCGATGCGCCGGCTTGCAGCAGGTCGACGATGTCCTGGATTTCCCAGTTGCCCAGTCCCGCCTCGCGGTTGGAAGTAAGCGAGGGCGCATACCAGTTCTGGTTGGGGATCATGCCCCCCTCGAAAGCCTTTGATTCGCTGGAGCCACCGAGCGCGTTGATGGCGGTGTGGCACATCGCGCAGTGCCCCAGGCCCTGCACCAGGTAGGCGCCGCGGTTCCATTCGGCACTCTGCTTGGGATCGGGCGTGAACTCCCCCTGCCTGAAGTACAGGGTGCGCCAGCCGATCAGCAGGTCGCGGTTGTTAAAAGGAAACTTCAGCTCGTGCGGGCGGTTAGCCTGGCGCACCGGCGGCACCGACATCAGGTAGGCGTAGATTGCGTCGGAGTCCGCGCGCGTGACCTTGGTGTAGGAGGCGAAGGGCATCGCCGGATAGAGCAGCGTGCCGTCCCTGGAGACCCCGGTATGCATCATCCTGTAGAAGTCGTCGGCGCTCCAGCGGCCGATGCCGGTGTCGTCGTCGGGCGTGATGTTGGGCACAAACAGCGCGCCGAAGGGCGTAGGCATCGCGCGGCCACCCGCGAAAGGCTTGCCGGTGGCCGCGGTGTGGCAGGCCACGCAGTCGCCAGCGCGGGCCAGGTACTCGCCCTGGTCGATGACCGAGCTGGCCGGGCCGGGCGCCTTCACGTCGCTAGACGGCGCGGTCGAGGCCGGCAGGGCGCCCGGAAGCAGCCAGGCCATCACCGCCAGGACCACCGCCACCAGCGCGACCAGCACGAGGAGGAAGCGCACTGCGAGCTTCATCGCACCCTCAACGTTGGCTGCCGCAGGCCATCGGCATGCGCACGATGTTGGAGGGCTCGGGCGCTGGGTTGGCCGGCGGCGTGCGCTGCGACAGCCAGCCCGCGACCGCTGAGACATCGGTGTCCGAGAGCCGGGTGGCGATGCGCTTCATGCAGTCGGGCTCGGTGGCATGCCGCTCACCGACGCGCCAGCGGGTCAATTGCGCCACGACGTAGGTGGGACGCAGCCCGACCAGCCCGGGGATGCCAGGCTCCATGCCGGTGAGGTTGACACCATGGCACGCCATGCAGGGCGGCACGCCCGTGGCGGGATCGCCCGCCAGAACCAGCGCCTGGCCGCGGTTCATGGCCGCCGCATCCAGCGCAATGGCTTCGCCGGGCGAGAAGGGTGGGCGCAGCTTGGAGAAGTGCTCGGCCATTTCTTTGAGGTAGGCATCGGGCAGGTAGGCGACCAGGTAGTTCATCGGCGCGTAGCGGCGTGTGCCGTCGCGGAAGGCCACCAGTTGGTTGTAAAGGTATCCCGCAGGCTTGCCGGCGATGCGCGGGAAGTAGCCATCGCGGGTGCCCTGCCCGCTCTGACCGTGGCAGGTGACGCAGCCCTGCACACGCGCCTCGATGGAGTCGACTTCTTTGAACGCCGGCGTGGCGTCTGATTGGGCGGCGGTCGGTAGAGCGGCGCAGGCCCCCATCGTGAGCACGGCCAGACCTTGCGCGAAGCGCCTTCGATACGAATGGACGTCGAAGAAGGTCAAAACGTTACCGGCCCAAATAGCTCGGTCCTCATTGTGTCATAGGAAGCTTTCGCAACAGACGGCCTTGCACGCGGCTGTGTTTCAGCGGCGATCCTAGAGCCCATGGGAAGCGTGCGCAGTAGGCCGCGGCCTACACGTGAAGCGCCGTTTGCTGCACTCAGCCTGAAGGCAGGGCACTGCGATCCCCTGACGGACACGTATTCCAAAAATCCACATTTAAAACTCGCTCCGGCCGCAGTCCGCATTTGCGCTATCGCAGGGGCGTTCTGGCTTTCGCGTCCGCGACCATCGCCAACAATTTCTCTGACGCCACGGCACGCAACCGGATGGCCTCTTCCTGAGCTTGCGTCATATCGACGTCAAGCGGCAGGGAATGCAGCGCCGCTTCCGCAGCGCGCGCCGCAGCTTCTGCACGCTGCCACTCTTCAAAGATGGGGGAAGAATTCGCCATTGCGCATCCTTAGGGAAGGTCTGAACAAGCCGGCTTGACCCGCATGTTGGGCGCACCAAGTCGGCGCTTGCGCGACAAAGGCATGTTTGGGCGCGCGTCTTTGGGCCTTTTCAGGCGTCTTGCTTGCCTCACGCTGCTTTTGGACGCACTGCCCCCATCGCCGCCATCAGCTGCTTGCGCACCATCCACAGATTCGACAGCGCAAACAAGGTGACCACATGGGTCGTGTTCTTGGCCAGACCCCTAAACCGGACCTTCACCAGACCGAACTGCCGCTTGATCACCCGAAACGGGTGCTCCACCTTCGCACGCACGCTGGCCTTGCGGTGCTCGACCTTTCGAACCTTCATCTTGGCCCTGCCTTCTGGCAGCTTGGCAATGTCGCTTGGCCGAGCGGCGATGTGCCACTGCAAGTCTTCGCGGTCCGCGCGGCTGGGCGCCCCCCGGTAGCCGGAGTCGGCCCAGACCTGCTTCTCCTTGCCGTGCAGCAGATCGGCGACCTGCTCGACGTCCGATTCATTGGCCGCGGTCGTGGTGACCGTGTGCACCAGGCCGCTGTCGGCGTCCACCCCGATGTGGGCCTTCATCCCGAAGAACCACTGGTTGCCCTTCCTGGTCTGGTGCATCTCCGGGTCGCGTTCGCCACTGGCATTCTTCGTCGAACTGGGCGCGGCGATGATGGTGGCGTCCACGATGCTGCCTTGCTTGAGCAGCAAGCCCTTGCGGGCCAGCAGCGCGTTGATGGACTCCAGGATGTCTTCGGCCAGGTCATTGGCCTCCAGCAGATGCCGGAAGTTCAGGATCGTCGTCTCGTCCGGGATCGGCTCGTTCAGGCTCAGCCGAGTAAAGCTGCGAAGCGAGGCCATCTCGTACAGTGCGTCCTCCATCGCCGGGTCGCTCAGCGCAAACCAGTTCTGCATCAGGTGCACGCGCAGCATGGACTCCAGCGCATAGGGCCTGCGGCCCCGTCCGGCCACCGGGTAGTGCGGCTCGATGATCTTGAGCAGCACCTTCCACGGCACCACCAGTTCCATCTCCTGGAGGAACACCTCGCGCCGGGTCTTCTTCCTCTTGCCGGCATACTCCGCGTCCGAAAAGCTGAGCTGGCTCATCGCGTGTGTCCTCGTCTCACCAATCAACGGTTGTGAGCAGGATTGGTGGACTTGTTCAGACCTTCCTTAGTCTTACTGTGTCATAAACGTCTTCTTTCACTGGCCCTTCCGCAGCAAGGGCACTGCCCGAGGCAGGCGATCAACTGGTAGCTCAGGCGTTGGCGCAGGCTTGTGATCGAGGTCGCCACGTGGCGCTGCGCGCGCAGGACTGCCGCGGGGGATGTAATTCTCGGGAAGGGCAGGCACTTGGCGTTCGATGAAGTTTTTTTTACCGCCGACAGGCTTGTCGGCGATGAGGCGTTCTGCCATCAGGAATCCGTAGGCCGCAATACTCAAGGCAGCATGATGGTGGAATCCCCGCCAGCCTCGGCCCTCGTAGTGCCCGAGGCCGAAGTCCTGCTTCAGATCTTGGTAGTCGCGCTCGATACGCCAGCGCTGATGGGCGACACGGACGAGCTCGTCGATGGTGACGCCCTCGGGTAGCGTAGACAAGAAGTACTTGCTCGGCTCTTCGTCTTTTTCCGGCCACTCGATGAGCA
>JAFEEH010000182.1 GCA_018241185.1 Pseudomonadota bacterium
GCGCCGGGATGGTTGTGATCGTCCTTCTCGGGCAGCGCGCAGCCGAGCGCCGAGCAGCCCGTGCGCATCACGTCCATCGGATGCGCGGACGCGGGCAGCGCCTCCAGCGCCTCGCGCACCGCCATCGGCAGGCCGCGCATCGCCTTCAGCTTCGCCTTGTAGGCGGCAAGCTCGGCGCGGTTGGGCAGCGTGCCGTGCACCAGCAGGTGCGCAATCTCCTCGAACTCGCACACCTCGGCGATGTCCAGAATGTCGTAGCCGCGGTAGTGCAGGTCGTTGCCGGTGCGCCCGACGGTGCACAGCGCGGTGTTGCCGGCGGCCACGCCGGACAGCGCCACGGATTTCTTGGGCTTGAATGGCGCCGTCGTGGCGGCTTCGGTGGTGGTCGTGACGGTCATGCGGTTTCCTTGTCCAGATACGAGCGGTCGATGGCGACGGGGCGGCCCTTGGCGTCCACCGCAACCATCTCGAAGACACCCTTGAGCGCGTCCTCCGGGGGCACCCCGGGCGCATGGGCCGCGCCGGCCACGCACACGGTCATCGAGCTGCGGCCCACGCGGCCGACCCAGGCGCGCAGCAGCATTTCTCGGCCGATGGGCACCGGCGCAAGGAAGTCGACGCCGGTGACGCCCGCCATCACAACCTCGCGCTGCGCCAGCCCGCGGCCGGCCAGGAAGGCCGCCTTGGCCATCCACTGCAGGCCCTGTCCGGCAAACAACGAGCCGTGGTGGTTGGCGTGCACGGGCAGCACCAGTTCGCGCAGTTCGGCCGTTCCGGCGGGTGTTGTCATGCTTCGCAATTTACGCAAAATGCCAGCTCCTGCCCACGGCTGAAATGGCGAATCGTTGCGAATGAATAACCGAAGAATTGCGAATTTTGCGAATCAGACGTTCGGGTCCGCCGCATGAAGAAGACCTTCATGGGCGTGCGCCTGCGCGCGCTGCGCGCCGAACGCGGCATGACGCAGATCGCGCTGGCGCAGGCACTGGGCCTGTCGCCAAGCTACCTCAACCAGATCGAGCAGAACCAGCGCCCGCTCACCGTGCCGGTGCTGCTCAGAATCCACCGCGCACTGGGCATCGACATCCAGCAGTTCTCGGACGACGAGGAAGCGCGGCTGGTGGCCGGGATGCGCGAGGCGGTGGCCGATGCCCCGGAGACGGTCGCGCTGCCCGAGTTGCAGGAGGCCGCGAGCCAGATACCCGCGTTGGGCCGTGCACTCGTCGCGCTGCATCGGCGCAACCTCGCCCTGCAGGAGCAACTGGAAACCATGGCGCTGCGCCTGGGCAGCGACCGGGCCGAGGTGGCGACCGCACGTGCGATGCCTTTCGAGGTGGTGCGCGACTTCTTCTTTTCGCACCGCAACCACTTCGACGCGATCGACCGCGCGGCCGAGGCGTTGGCTGCCGAAGCCGAGGCGGAAGGTCCTCTGCTGGTCGAGTGGCTCGTCGACCGCCTGCGCCAGCGCCACCACGTGCGGGTGGTGGTCGGCGACGGCCGGGAGGACGGCAAGCGCCGATTCGACCCGAGCCGACGCATCCTCGAACTGTCGGCTCGGCTCGCGCCCGCCCAGCAGGTCTTCCAGCTCGCCACACAACTGGCGCTCATCGAACACGCCGAGCGCATCGATGCGCTGGTGGACGTGCCACCGCTGCAGGACGACGCGCCTGCGCGCCGGCTCGCGCGCATCGGCCTGGCCAACTACTTCGCCGGCGCCCTGCTGCTGCCCTACGGCCGTTTCCTGCAGGCCGCCGAAGGCCTGCACTACGACATCGACCGGCTCGGCGAGCAGTTCGGCGTCGGCTTCGAGACGGTCTGCCACCGCCTGAGCACGCTGCAGCGCGCAGACGCGCCCGGCGTGCCCTTCTTCTTCGTGCGGGTGGACCGCGCGGGCAACATCTCCAAGCGCCAGTCGGCCACCCACTTCCACTTCAGCCGCACGGGCGGCACCTGCCCGCTGTGGAACGTGTACGAGGCCTTCGCGCAGCCGGGCCGCATCCTGCCGCAACTGGCGCGCATGCCCGACGGCCGCTGCTACCTGTGGGTGGCGCGCACGGTGGCCAGCGGCCCGGCGGGCTACGGCGCGCCGCAACGTGTGTTCTCCATCGGCCTGGGCTGCGACATCCGGCACGCGCCGCGCCTGGTCTATGCCAAGGGCCTCGACCTGGGCGACCCCGACGCGGCGACGCCCATCGGCATGGGATGCAAAGTCTGCGAACGCACCGACTGCCCGCAGCGCGCCTTCCCCTTCGTCGGCCGGCCTTTGCAGGTCGACGAGCACCAGAGCCGCTTCACGCCCTACGGCGCGGCACTCTGAGCCGCGCGGCGGCGGCCTTCACCGCTTCGGCGAAGGCCAGCAGCACCGGGGGGCGCTCCATGCCGTCGCGCCGGAAGAACAGGCCGAAGGACGGCAGCGGCACCCGGGGAACGATCTCGAGCCGGCGCACGCCGCCGCGCGCGATCTCGTCCATGGCGTGCTCCAGCCGCACCGCGCACAGCAGCGATGGGTCCTGCCGCATCAGCGCCCCGATGGTGACGGAGGAGATCGCCTCGATGACCGGCACCGGCGGCGTGGCGCCATCGTTCAGGAAGGCCGTCATGAAGGCCTGGCGCACCAGCGTGTCCTTGGGGGGCAGCAGCCACGGCGCGGTGCCCAGGTCGCGCCAGCGCAGCCGTCGCCGGGCACTGCCGGCGCCCCGCGGCGGCAGCGAGGCCAGCACGCACAGTTCGTCCTGCAGCATCGCGACGGGCTCCAGCAGCGGCGTGATGTCGGCGGTGAGCAGCTCCGGCGTCACCGCGCCATAGACACAGTCGAGCTCGCCGGCCAGCAGGCGCTGGATCAGTTCCTGCACCCGTCCTTCGCGGATCTGCACCGCGGCGCCGGGCATTTGCGCACGCAGCCGAGCAATGGCTGCGGGCACCGTGGCGGTGACGGAGGGCGCACCCAGCCGCAGCACGGCCTGGGCGCCCTGCTGCATCGCGCCGACGTCCTCGGTGGCACGCGCCAGCTGGTTCAGCACCGCCCTGGCATGGAACACCGCGCCGGCGCCCAGCGCGTTGGGGTGGACGCCCTGGTGGCTGCGCTCGAAGAGGCGCGCGCCGAAGCAGGCCTCGATCTCGCCGAGCATCTTGCTGATGGCCGGCTGGCTCAGGTGCAACTGCGCGGACGCGCTGCGCATGGTGTCCGCCTCGGCGAGCACCGCCAGCAGTTCGAGGTGGCGCAGCCGCAGCTTGCGCACGAGGCGGCCGGTCATGGCGTCCATCGGGCTCTCCTTGTTCGATATCCAAACGTGATCACTCCTTCACGATTATCGAATTTTCAAGAATCGCCGGACTGGCTATGGTCCGGTCCATGCGCTTTCAGAACGACGAGACAACGAAGAAACCCGCCGCGCCCCTCGAAGGCGTCCGCGTGCTGGACCTGGGCCAGTACATCGCAGGCCCGGGCGCGGCGATGGTGCTGGCCGAGCTCGGCGCCCAGGTCATCAAGGTCGAGCCCCTGGCCGGCGACCAGGCCCGGCACATCGGCAGCTATGGCGAATCGATGATCCGCGCCTACAGCCGCGGCAAGCAGTCCATTGCACTCGACCTCAAGAGCGAAGCCGGCCGCGAGATCGCCTGGCGCCTGATCGGCGGGAGCGACGTGCTGATCCAGAACCTGCGGCCCGGTGCCGTCGAGGCGCTGGGCTTCGGGCCGGACGTGGTGCGCGAGCGCTTTCCCGCGCTCGTGTACCTGTCGATCTCGGGCTTCGGCCACCAGGGCCCTTCGAGTGAGCGGCCCGGTTACGACATCGCGGCGCAGGCCGAGAGCGGCCTCATGTCGGTCACCGGCGAGCCGGACCGCCTGCCGCAGAAGGTGGGCGTCCCCATCATCGACGCCGCGGCCGCGCACCTCGGCGCGCAGGCGGTGCTGGCCGCGCTGTACGGCCGCAGCCGCACCGGCCGCGGCGAAACATTGCGCACGTCCCTGCTCGAGGTGGCGATGCACCTGCAGGCGACGACCTGGTGCGACTACCTGGGCGGCGCGCCGGAACCCACCCGCATCGGCGACGGCCAGCCCAACAACGCGCCGGCCGCCGAGGTGCTGCCCACGCGCGACGGCCACATCGTGCTGTCGGCCTATGCCGAGGAGCACTGGGCCCGCTTCTGCCGTGTGGTCGGACGCGAGGACCTGATCGCCGACCCGCGCTTTCGCAGCAATGCGCTGCGCGTGCGACACCGCCCCGAACTGCGGGCCGTGCTGCGCGACTGCCTGTCGGCCATGAGCAGCGAGGAGTGCGTGGCGCTGCTCAGTCGCAACCAGATCGTCGTCGGCGCCGTGCGCAGCTACGCGCAGGTGCTGCAGAGCCCCGATGTGCAGGCCAGCGGCATGCTGGTCGACGCGGCCGCCCCCGATGGCACCCGCCACGCGGCGCTGGCCCTGCCCTACACCCTCGGCGACGCGCCGCGTGCCACGCCGCCGGCGGCGCCGTCCTGCGGCGCCGACACCGATGCCGTGCTGGCCGCGCTGGGCTTCGCCGCCGACGAGATCGCCCGGCTGCGCCAGCAGCGTGCCGTCGCCTGACGCGCTCGTCCTAAGCTGCCATCCAGATGATCCTCGACACCACCTTTAAGCACGACACGACGGCCGCCGAAGCCGCCGTGATCCAGACCCTGCCCCTGTTCGAGATGATGCGCATGCGCGCCGCCACGACGGCGCGCCGCCATCCAAGCCTCGGCTTCGCCTCCGACGAGCCCGGCTCGTCATGGCGCTGGGTCAACCAGTTCACCCACACCCACCGCCGCCTGGGCCCCAACGACCGCGAGGTCGTGAGCCCGAACAACGACACGGTCTACAGCAACGCGTGGATCGACCTGTCCGAAGGCCCGGTCGTGATCGAGTCGCCGGACGTCGGCGATCGCTACTGGACGCTGGGCCTGCTCGACGCCTGGACCAACCCCTTCGCCTATGTCGGCCGGCGCACCACCGGCAACCGCCCGCAGCGCACGCTGGTCCACGGGCCGGGCTGGCACGGCGAGGTGCCGGCCGACGTGACGCACACCATCGCGGCGCCGGGCCACGATGTGTGGCTGATCGGCCGCTTTCTGGTCGACGACGACGGCCCCGACGCCGAGCGCGTGCGCTCGCTGCAGCAGGCCCTGCGCATGCGACGGCTGGATGGCCGTGACGCGGCGATGCGCGTGGACACCGCCCTGGACGGCCGCGATACGCGTGTGCCGTCCGCCCAGCTGTACCGGGCCACGGTCGACGCGGCACTGCGCGGCAATCCGCCGCCCGAGGGCGAGTCGCTCGCATGGCCACTCGGCGACGACCTGCTCGAGGCGGCCTTGCCGGCCGTCTACGAACGCCTGCGCAACGCCGGCCAGCCGCACGACCTGGGCGGCGGCTGGGCCATCCCGGTGATGGTGCACACGCATTGGGGCGACGACCATCTCACGCGGGCACGCATCGCGCGCAACTTCATCGGCGCGCTGGGCGTGGACGAGGCGATGTACCCGACGGCCGAGGTCGACGTCGAGGGCCGCCCCTTGCACGGCGCGCAGCGCTACGAACTGCGCTTTGCAGCCGGCCACGGCCCGCGCGTCGACGCCTTCTGGTCGCTCACGATGTACCGGCGCAGCGACTGCCTGTTCGTGGCCAACCCGATCGACCGCTACTCCATCGGCGACCGCACCCCGGGCCTGCGCACCGAGGCCGATGGCAGCCTCGTGATCCGGCTGCAGGCCGAGGACCCTGGCGCCGGGGTGAACTGGCTGCCCGCGCCGCCGGGCGAGCTGTTCTATGTGGTGCTGCGGCTGTACCAGCCGCGTGCCGAGCACCTGGCGCTGCGCTTCGACTACCCGCCGATCCGCCCGATCTGACGCACGATTTCAACCAGACGGAGACAAAAGACCATGCCCATGAATCGACGCCAACTGCTTGCTTCGGCCGCCGCCGGACTCGCCCTCCCCTTGAGCCTGCCCGCCTCCGCGCAGGCCTGGCCAGCGCGGCCCATCCGCCTCGTGTCGCCTTATGGCGCCGGGGGATCGAACGACATCCTCACGCGGGTGCTCGGCGACTTCCTCTCGCGTCGCCTGGGTCAGAGCGTGGTGGTCGAGAACAAGGCAGGTGCCGGCACGCGCATCGCCAACGACTACGTGGCCAAGGCCGCGCCCGACGGCTACACGCTGCTGCACGCGGCGGCCCCCATCGCCATCGGCGAGGCGCTGTACAAGGACCTGCCCTACGACGTGCACAAGAGCTTCGCCGCCATCGGCAGCACGGCCATCGCGCCGCTGTTCCTTGTCGTGAACGCCCAGGCGCCCTACAAGACGCTGGCCGAGTTCATCCAGTACGCCAAGGCCAATCCCAAGGGCGCGACCTTCGGTTCGCCCGGCGCGGGCTCGGCACCGCACCTGACGGCCGAACTGCTGCTGCGCGCCGCCGGCGCCAAGGGCATCGTGGTGCAGTACCGTGGCGACGCACCGGCCTACACCGAGCTGCTGGCCGGCCGCATCGACGCCACGCTCACGGCGATCTCGACGGCCGTGCCGCATATCCAGGCCGGCAAGCTGCGCGTGCTGGGCGTGGCGAACGAGGAACGCACGCCGCTGTACCCGGACGCGCCGACGCTGCGCGAACAGGGTCTGCCCACCGTGGTCGGCTACGGCTGGTACGGCATGCTGGCGCCGGCAGGCACGCCTGCCGAAGTGGTGAGCCGCATCAACACCGAACTCAAGGCGGCGCTGGCCGACGCTGAAGTGCGGCGCAAGGCCGAGGCCGCCGGCCTGCAGCTTCGCGGCAGCACACCCGCCGAGTTCAGCGCCTTCATCTCGAGCGAGACGCGCAAATGGGCGCAGATCATCCAGGCTGCGCACATCACGGCGGAATGATGGCGACGCTCCATCGCGCGGGCCGCGGCTGGCCGGCCCTTTCCGCCGCACTGCTCGCGCTGTGTCTCGCCGGCTGCGCTGCGCCCGGCGCGGGCGACGCGGCGATGCAACGTCAGACCACCTGGGGCCCCGTGCTGGGCAGCGACGATTCGGCCTCTAGCGGCACCTGGAGCTGGAAAGGCATGCCCTACGCCCAGGCGCCGGTCGGCGAACTGCGCTGGCGTGCGCCGCGCGACCCGCAGCCCTGGTCCGCACCCCGCCCCGCCCGCGCCTTCGCGCCCGCCTGCGTACAGACCCAGCGCCTCTACGGGCCGGGCCTGAACAACCGCTACGACGAGACGGTGGGCAGCGCGCTGGGCCGCACCGTGGGCGCAGAGGACTGCCTGTACCTCAATGTCTGGACGCCCGCCTCGCGCCCGAGCGCGCCGCGGCCGGTGATCGTGTTCGTGCACGGCGGCAGCAACATCACGGGCTACACCGCCGACCCGGTGTATGACGGTGCAGCCCTCGCCAGGCACGAGGACGCGGTGGTCGTCACGGTCAACTACCGGCTCGGCGTCTTCGGCTTCCTCGACGCGAAGGCGCTCAAGACCGGCCAGCGCGAGGAGGACTCGGGCAACTTCGCGCTGCTGGACATCGTGAAGGCGCTGGAGTTCGTGGCCGCCAACGCCCCCGCCTTCGGCGGCGACCCGCAGCGGGTCACGCTGATGGGACAGTCGGCCGGCGCCGTCAACGTCTACGCGCTGCTCACCTCGCCCATGCTCGTCGCGCGCGGCCGACCGCTCTTCCACCGGCTGGCCGCGCTCAGCGGCGGGCTTTCGACCGCGGCATCGCTGCCACCCGGCGGCATTCCGGCGGTGCTGCCCGCCCCCGTCTGGGCCGCACGCGGCGAGGCGCTGGTGCACGAGTCCTTGGTCGCGGGCCGGCAGGCTGCCGACGCCACGCAGGCCCGGCAGTGGGAGGCCGGGGCCGGACCCGAGCGCACTGCGGCCTGGCTGCGCAGCCAGTCCGCCGACGCCTTGCTGCAAGTGGTGCGCACCCGGCTCGCGGCGCGCGGCATGGCAGCCAGCAACCCGATTCCCGACGGCTGGGTGCTGGCGCAGGACCCGATCGCCGCCGTGCGTGCCGGCCGCTACCTGCGCATGCCGGTGCTGGCCGGCCACACGCGCGACGAGACCAAGCTCTTCCCGCAACTCTTCGCGCTGCGACCGGCGCTCGGCGGCATCAGTGGCCGCCTGCTGGACGACGGCACGGTGTTCTCGCTCGCCGCGCGCTACGACGCCGAAGCCCCACCGCAGACCACGCTGGCGCAGTGGATCCCGCCGGCCTACCTGCCGGTCGACGCGCCCGGCACCGGCTTCGACGCGCGAGCCCGCCAACTCGATGCGCTGTGGTTCTCTGCCATCCGCGACGACATGCTCAACGCCCTGCGCACGCGGCAGGACGCCGTCTGGGCCTACGAGTTCGAGTGGGACCGCCTGCCGCCGCCGCTGGACCGCATCTTCGGCGCCGCCCACACCTTCGACCTGCCTTTCGTCTTCGGCAACTTCGGCCCTTCGCTGTACTCGCGCTTCATGTTCACGCGTGCCAATGCGCCCGGGCGGCTTGCGCTGTCCGGGGCCATGATGCGCAGCCTCGGCGCCTTCGCTCGGCGCGGCAACCCGAACGACCCTGGCCTGGGCGCCAACTGGGCGGCATGGCCCTCGCGGCTGGTCTTCGACGCCGACCTGCAGCGCGCCGCGATCCGCGTGCGCTGAGCGCCCGGCCGTTCAGTCTGCGCGCCTCCGCGTGGCGAGGCGCGCCTCGAGTTCGGCGATGAGCGCCCTTGCCTCGTCGCCCTCGGGGATGGGGCGGCCGCTGTCGCGCCACTGCACCGCGCTCTTGAAGCCCTCCGCCTCGGCGTGTCGGCGGAACCACATGCCCTCGGGGTTGTGCCGCGTGATGCCGTCGAAGACCGTGGCGAACATCTGCGTCTGTTCCAAACCCATCGACAGCCACACCTGGTTGACCACCAGCTTGTGCATGGCGAGGTGGCTGTGCGGCACGCCGGCGATGCGCGCGGCCAATGCCATGGTCTCGGCTTCCAGCGCGTCGGCCGGCACGGCTGCGTTGGCCAGGCCCCACTCGGCCGCCTGGCGCCCGTCGATGGTGTCGCCGGTGAACATGAGCTGCTTGGCACGCGTCGCGCCCAGGCGGTAGGTCCACATCGCCGTGGTCGGGCAGCCCCACACGCGCGTGGGCATGTAGCCGATGCGCGCATCCTCGGCCATCACCAGCAGGTCGCAGCACAGCGCGATGTCGCTGCCGCCGGCGACGGCGTAGCCGTGCACCTTGGCGATGGTGGGCTTGGGGCTTCGCCACAGGGCCATGAAGTCCTCGGTGTTCTTCTTCATGGCGGCGTAGTCGAGCATCGGGTCCCAGGGTGTCTTCTCTTGCCGGCAGGGATGCTCGCCGGCCTGGCCCTCCGCGTAGTCGGTCAGGTCGTAGCCGGCGCAGAAGGCACGGCCGGCGCCTTCGACCACGATCACGTGCACCTCGTCCTCGGCCTGCGCCCACTCCACGGCGCGGCGGATTTCGCCGGGCGTGGATTCGGCGATCGCGTTGAGGCGCTCGGGGCGGTTGAGCACCAGGCGCGCGATGCGCGGCTGGGCCGGGTCCTGGGAGATGGTGACGGTGTCGAAGCTGGGCATGAGGATGTCTCCGGTTCGGTGGTGCGCGCCAGCATGGGGCGCGACGCCACTCGCGGCAACCCGGCGCATCACCGATTTGCTATCTTTTCGATAGCTGCTCGCGCAAGCGTGGCGGGCGCTGGAGCCCGATTTCCTTCGAATCAGCCCGGCTTGCGCCGCAGCGCGTCCAGCAGCCGGGCCCGCTGCGCCGGGTCGTCGAGCTGCTGCGCCAGCACCTCGTGCAGGTGCTGCGGCGAGCGCGCTTCTCCCAGCGCCTTCTTCAGCATGACCCTGGCGATGGGTCCCAACTCGCGCGAAAGCGCCAGGCGCGCATGCTCGACTACCTCTGCACCGATGGGCGCCTGCACCGTCCCGGCGGCCACGGCCACGCCGCCGGAGCCCGCGCCGCCGCCGGTGGCGGATCGCGCGGCGCTGCCGACGCCGCTGCCCCGCCCGCTGAGCAGCGTGATGAAGCGCGCGCGGTCGGCCGCATCGGGAATGTGCTGGCTCAGCGCGTCCTGCAGGGCGCCCAGGTCGGTGGCTGTGCGTGCCGCCTCCCGCACCAGCACCCGCGCCATGGGGCCCATGAAGCGCGTGAGGGCCGCTTCCATGGGCGCCAGGCTGGCCGCGTCCCAACGCGAGGGCGCAGCCGAACCCGGCCGGCTGGCGGCGCCCGAAGGCGGATGCGCATCCGCCCGGCGCAGGGGCAGGCGCAACGAGGCGACCACGGTCGCGTCGTCGGCGGCCGTGCCGATGTGCAGCGCGCTGCGCTCGGCCAGCGCATCGCGGAACTCCTGCGCACTGGCGAAGCGGGACTGCGGCGCCTTGGCCAGGGCGCGCGCCACGATGGGGTCAAAAGAGGCAGGCACGGACAGGCCCGGGATCTGCGAGGGCGGCTCGGGCTCCTTGTTCAGTACCCGGTACATCACGGCCTCGGCCGACTCGGCGGCGAAGGGCGAGCGGCCGGTGAGCATGCGATAGAGCAGCACGCCGGCGGCGAAGAGGTCGATGCGGTGGTCGATCGCTTCGCCCAGGTACTGTTCCGGCGCCATGTAACCCGGTGTGCCGATCGTGGCGGCCACCTGCGTGAGCGCGGCCGACTCGATGCGCGCGATGCCGAAGTCCGTCACCTTGAGCAGCCCGTCGGTGGTGACGACGAGGTTGGCGGGCTTGATGTCGCGATGCCACACGCCGGCGCGGTGCGCGCAGGTCAGCGCATCCAGCAACTGCTGCATGAAGCGGATGGTGGTGCACTCGGGCAGGCGCGGCGTGGCGCCGAGCACCTGCGCCAGGTCGCGCCCCTGCACGTACTCCATGGCGATGAAGGCGGTGGTGTCGTCCTCGCCGTATTCGTAGATGGCGACGATGCCGGGGTGCGACAGCCGCCCCACCGCCTTGGCCTCGTTGCGAAAGCGCGCCGCCAGGTCGGTACCGCCGTCGTCCTGCAGCAGGGCCTTGCGGATGGTCTTGATGGCCACCGGCCGGTCGATGCCCGGGTCGTGGCCCTTGTAGACCACGCCCATGGCGCCCTCACCCAGCACCTGGACGATGTCGTACTTGCCGAGGCGCTTCGGGTGGTCCATGCGCGGTGGTCAGAGGCGCTCAGGCGTCCAGGAGCTTCATGGCGTGCACCAGGCTCTTGCGCATGCGCGCGAACGAGTCCGACAGCACGCCGATCTCGTCCTTCGACCGCACGGTGAACTCCGGCGCATCCAGCTCGCCCATGCTCACCCGGTCGGTCAGGGCCGACAGGCGCGTCACGGGCTGGATCACGAGCTTCCAGAGCATCAGGTTGAGCGTCAGGCCTATCAGCACGAACACCCCTGCCAGCGACGCCATGACCACGCCGAAGGCCTTGTCGGCGCGCGCGAACGGCACCGACATGGGCACCGACACCACCTGGGCGCCCAGCACCTCGTTGAGCTTCCAGCCGAAGCCGTTGGACGGGCCGTATTTCTCGAGCATCGGCGCCGGCGCGGCGCCGGGCGTGCTGTGGCAGCTCAGGCAGACCGGGTTGCTGATGCGGATCGGGCGGGCGATGTACAGCGCCGGGCCCGAGGCGGTGTCGCGCCGGCCGACGAATTCGGCCAGCTCGGACTGCTGCGAGAACCGGGCGATCACGTCCTCCTCCCAGTCTTGCGCGCGGTCGCGCGGGTTGGTGGGGTTGAGCATGGCCGGCTTGTACGAGTACTCGGGGTGCTTGGTGCGCAGCGCGTTGATCATCTCGGTGGACGAATAGGCCGGCACCGACTGCGGCAGGAAGGTGTACTTCATCTGCGTCTGCAGCAGCGGCTGGATCTGCGTGGCCGTGTAGGTGCTGACGGCGGCGGCGCTTTCCATGATGAGGCGGGCGCGGTCCAGCACCTCTTCGTGCGCCCCCTGCTGCAGCATGTTGCGCGCGAGGTAGCCCGCGCCCGCCAGCCCCAGCGCGAAGACCAGCAGGAAGACCAGGTTGAACTTGAGCAGCAGCTTCATCGGGAGGGCTCGATCTCAGTAGGTGGAGGTGGCCGGCCGAGGCGCGGCCGGGACCGCAGGCGGCCGCTTGGGCAGGTACTTCTCGGGAAAGACGATGCGGTCCCATTCCGGATGGCTGCGCATGTGCGTCACCAGCCCGGCCCGGAAGTCCGGCCGCCGGGCCAGCGCACGCCACCGGGCGGCGAACTGGCTGCGCAGTGCGGGTTCGGCCGAGAGCCACGCCGCCACGTCCTCGTACGCCAGGTCGCCGGTGCGCTTGGGCAACACCTCGCGTTCCTTGAACAGCGCCGCTCGCGAGGGCAGCGGATCGAGAAAGCTGCGCGGCACGGCCTGGATGAAGGCGGGAGCCGGTCGCGGCTTGACCGCCGCCTTGTCGCTGCCCAGACGCGAGAAGTACTCGCCGGCCTTGAGCCGTATCGGCGCAGGCGCCTTGGTGATGCGCTCCTGCAGGGTGGCGGCACCGGCCTCGCAGAAGAGTTGGAGCCCGGCTGGCTCGCTCGACACGACCTGCTGCCCGGCGGCTTCCGACAGGGCGTAGGCGGGCGTGAGGACGGTCGCCGCCGACGTGCCCTTCCCGCTCGCCGGCGTGATCAGCTTGAACCAGCCCTGCAGCACGTGGAGGTGCGGCGCCTGGGCTGCAGCGCCCTTGCCCGCCAACCGTGGCGCCACCAGGGCACGCGTGGCCGGGCCGAGATCGATGATCGTGCCGTCGGCGAACTCCAGGCGCAGCAGCCGGGCCTGGGCGCCGGTTTCCACGATGTCACCGCCGTCAAAGCGCACGCCCTCCGCGACGGCGAAACGGCCGCTCTCGCGCAGCAGCACGGCCTCGCCATCCAGGATGGACGCGAGCACGGGCATCTGCGCCGCATGGACGGCCAGGGCCCCGGCCAGCCCGCAGAGGCCAGCCAGGAAACGGAGGAGGCACTTCACCGCCGGCAACACTCCAGGTCGAGAGACCCGGATCGTGCACCGTAACGAAGTGTGATGGCATCGGCCTCACGGCCTATGCAACGCGGCCGACCGGCCGCCGGCAGGCGTGGCGCTCAGGCCGCGTGCGCGGGACGCAGGCCGCCGCCGGTCGCGGCAGGCTGGCGGGCATAGCGGTCCATGGCCAGGCCGTCGGTGCGGATTTCCGGTCGCTGGCCGGTGACCAGGTCCGACACCAGCTTGCCGCTGCCGCAGGCCATGGTCCAGCCCAGCGTGCCGTGGCCGGTGTTGAGGAACAGGTTGGCCAGCGGCGTGGCGCCGACGATGGGCGTGCTGTCCGGCGTCATGGGGCGCAGGCCGGTCCAGAAACTGGCCGCCGGCAGGTCGCCGCCCGGGAACAGCTCGCCCACCACCTTCTCGAGCGTGGCCCGGCGGGCCGGGTTCAGGCGCAGGTCGAAGCCGCCCAACTCGGCCATGCCGCCAACGCGGATGCGGTCGTCGAACCGGGTGACGGCGATCTTGTAGGTTTCGTCCAGCACGGTGGACTGCGGTGCCAGCGAGGCATTGACCAGCGGGACGGTGAGCGAGTAGCCCTTGACCGGGTACACCGGGATGTCGAGCCCGATGGCGGCCAGCGCGGCGCGCGAATAGCTGCCGAAGGCCATCACGTAGCGGTCGGCCGTGACCACCTCGCCCGCGCCGTCCTGGCCGACGCGCACGCCGCGCACGGCGCCGCCTTCGGTCAGCAGCTCTTCGACGCGCACGCCGAAGCGGAACTGCACGCCCAGGCCCTTGGCCATCTCCGCCAGGCGGCGGGTGAACAGGTGGCAATCGCCGGTCTCGTCATTGGGCAGGCGCAGGCCGCCGACCAGTGCGCCGCCGGTGCGGGCCAGCGCAGGTTCGACGCGTGCGAGGCCCTCTCGGTCGAGCAGTTCGAAGGGCACGCCACATTCCTTCAGTACCGCGATGTCACGCTGCACGCCGTCGAGTTGCTGCTGCGTGCGAAAGACCTGCAGCGTGCCGCCGGTGCGCTGTTCGTAGTCCAGGCCCGTCTCGGCCCGCAGGGCGCGCAGGCAGTCGCGGCTGTATTCGGCGACGCGCATCATGCGTTCCTTGTTGACCGCATAGCGCTCGGGCGAGCAGTTGCGCAGCATCTGTGCCATCCAGCGAAGCTGGAACAGCGAGCCGTCTGCACGGATGGCCAGCGGCGCGTGCTTCTGGAACATCCACTTCAGGGCCTTGAGCGGGATGCCGGGCGCGGCCCAGGGCGTGGAGTAGCCGGGAGACACCTGGCCGGCATTGCCGAAGCTGGTTTCCTGGGCGGCACCGTCCTGGCGGTCGAGCACCGTGACGCTCGCACCGGCCCTGGCCAGATACCAGGCCGTCGTGACACCGATGACGCCGCCGCCGAGAACGATCACTTTCATGACAAATCCGCTCCAAGGAAGGAATGGCGGGACTGTAAGGAGACTCAGTCAGTAGATTTGTTGGTTCTTTTGGTGAATTGCAGCAAAATTCACCGTCCAACTGGGTGCAGACGGGCATCTCGCCCGGGAAAGCACCGCTTTCCAGGCCATGCCATGACTGCTGCCAGCCTCGACCGCACCGACCGCCGCATCCTCGACATCCTCCAGCGCGAGGGGCGCATCGCCATCACCGAACTCGCGCAGCGCGTGGGCCTGTCGACCTCGCCCTGCTCCGAGCGCGTCAAGCGGCTCGAGAAGAGCGGCGTCATCACCGGCTACCACGCCCGGGTGTCGCCCGAGGCCGTGGGCAAGACGCTGCTGGTGTTCGTCGAGATCAAGCTCTCGGCCAAGTCCGGCGAAGTCTTCGACAAGGTGCGCAACGAGCTGCTGCACATGCCCGAGGTGCTCGAATGCCACCTGGTCTCGGGCGACTTCGATTACCTTGTGAAGGCCCGCCTGCGCGGCATGGGCGAGTACCGGCACCTGCTGGGCAACATCCTGCAGAAGATGCCCGCATCCGCCGCCGCCGATTCGCGCAGCTACGTGGTGATGGAGGAGATCAAGGAGACGCTGGCGCTGCCGCTGGACCGCTGAAGCCGGGCGTCGCTATGCCGGCGCCAGCGGCAGGTGCAGGTCGAAGCGCGCGCCGCCACCAGGGTCGTTGCCGGCCGTGAGGCTGGCGCCGTGGGCCTGCATCACGGCCTGCGCCAGCGACAGGCCGAGCCCCAGCCCGCCTGCCGCTTCGCGCGCGCGGGCGCCGCGGTAGAAGCGTTCGAAAAGATGCGGCAGCTCACCTGCGTCGATGCCGGGGCCCGCGTCGGCCACACGCACGATGGCACGTTGGGTCGCCATGTCGGCCATGAGGTTGACCGACACCGCACCGCCGGCGGGCGAGTACTTGATGGCGTTGTCCAGCAGGTTGGTCAGTGCCAGCTGCACCGCGACCCGCGCCGACACCGCGACCACGTCGCGATCGCCCGCAATCGAGAGGCTCACGCCGCGCTGCTGCGCCACCGGCTGCATCCGGCGCAGGGTCTCTTCCACCAGTTGGTGCAGCGGCAGCCGCTCGAGCTCACCACGCTCCTGCCCGGCATCGAGGCGCGCCAGCACCAGCAGTTCTTCCACCAGCAGCGTCAGGGACCCGACCTCGTCGAGCGCCGAACGCAGCGTGTCGACGTAGGCCGCCGCATCACGTGGGCGGCGCAGCGCGATCTCCAGCTCGGCGCGCAGCCTCGACAGCGGCGATCGCAGTTCGTGCGAGGCGTCGGCCGTGAAATGGCGCTGCGCCTCGATGCCGTGCTCCAGCCGATCGAGCATGTCGTTGAGCGTGTCGACCAGCCGCCCGATCTCGTCCGGCGTGCCGGGATGCGGCAAACGCCCGGCCAGGTTGCGCTGGCCGATGCGCCGGGCTTCGTCCACGATGTCGTCGATGGCCCCGAAGACGCGCCGGGTCAGCAGCTCGCCAGCCACGCCCAGGGCCAGCATGAGCACCAGGCCGAGCAGCACCAGCATCACCCCGACACTGGTCACCGCATGGTTCACATCGTCGAGCGACGCGGCCACCTGCACGGCCAGCACGTCGGGACGGTTGGGCACCGACACCGACACCATGCGCGTGGGCTCGCCCGCATAGCGCTGCAGCAGCGTGAACACCGGACCGCCCACGGCCAGGCGCTCGCGCAGGTCTGCCGGGACCGGCAGCGAGCCGGTGCCGAGGTTGGCGCTGCGGGCAGCCACCA
>JAFEEH010000183.1 GCA_018241185.1 Pseudomonadota bacterium
CGACGCGCCCGGCAGCCTGACCGTCGGCGCCTTCGACGCGCACGGCGCGCTCGTCGGCGCGGCGGGCCTGCTCTTCGAAACGCGCGAGCGCTGGCGCCACAAGGCGACGCTGTTCGGCATGGTGGTCGAGCCCGCGGCCCGCCGCGCTGGCTTCGGGCGCGCCCTGGTGGACGCACTGCTGGCAGCGGCGCGCGCACGGCCCGGGCTGCGCACGGTGCAGCTCACCGTCACGCAGGGCAACACCGCCGCGCAGCAGCTGTACGAAGCGGCAGGCTTCCGTGTCTTCGGGGTCGAGCCGATGGCGGTGGCGCACGGCGACGGCTTCCTCGACAAGCTGCACATGGCCTGCGACCTGCAGGCGCCGCGCGTGGTGCCGGCCGGCGGGGCAGGGCTGGCGCGCATCCACCACGCGGCCATCATCTGCAGCGACTACGCCCGCTCGCGCCGCTTCTACATCGAGGTGCTGGGCCTGGCGGTGGTCGCCGAGCACCACCGTGCGGCGCGTGATTCGTGGAAGCTGGACCTCGCGCTGCCCGACGGCTCGCAGGTCGAGCTGTTCTCCTTTCCCGACCCGCCGCCGCGCCCGTCGCGGCCCGAGGCGCAGGGGCTGCGCCACCTCGCCTTCGCCGTCGCCGACCTCGACGCCAGCCTGCGCGCCTTGCACGCGGCCGGCGTGGCCACCGAAGCGGTGCGAGTGGATGAATACACCGGCCGACGCTTCACCTTCTTCGCCGATCCGGACGGCCTGCCGCTCGAGCTCTACGAGGAGGCGCCGGGCGAGTTGCTATCGAATCGATAGCTGCTTGCGCAAGCGGGGCGGGCGCTGCAGGCCGATTTGGCTCTGAACATCGGCAGGCGATGCGCCCAGGCTCACACCGCGTGTGCAACGCTTTGTCCGCCCGGCGACGGATTCGCCGACGCCGACCGTTCAAGCAGGCATGGTCCGCATCCGCGGGCCGAAGGAGCCTGTCCATGTCCCTGTTTCCCCGATTCATCCGTCCGGCCGCCCTGGCCGCCGCCTTGTGCGCCCTGGCCCTCGGCGGCTGCGTGGTCGCGCCGGTGGCGCCCGCTTACGTGGCGCCTCCGGGCGTCGCCTACATCGCCCCGACGTACCCGTCGCCCGGCGTCGGCTTCGTGTGGGCCTACCACGCGCGCTACGGCTGGGGTTGGCACCATCCCGTGTACGGCTGGCACCGCGGCTGGCGCTGAGCCGGCTTGATCTGCTATCGAATCCATAGCTGCTTGCGCAGGCACGACGGGCGTTCCCGGCCCTTTTGTCTCCAAAGATGCATGGCGCGGCGTTTCTGGGGAGGGCGGCGACGGATTGCCGCTCCCCGCGCGTTGAAGCTGCATGCCCCGGTGCCGCTGCGCCGGCCCGTCCTCCCGCTGGTGTCCATTGGCCGACTCCGATGATCCCGACGACGAATTGCTGTCCCGCCTCGGCCGGGGCGAGCCGCAGGCCGCCCGCGAGCTGGTGGCGCGCAAGCTGCCGCGCGTGCTGGCGCTGGCGCAGCGCCTGCTCGGCCAGCGCGCCGAGGCCGAGGAAGTCGCGCAGGAAAGCTTCCTGCGCGCCTGGAAGCAGGCCCCGCACTGGCGCCGCGGCGAGGCCCGCTTCGACACCTGGCTGCACCGCGTGGTGCTCAACCTGTGCAACGACCGCCTGCGGGCGCCGCGTCGCCGCCACGAGCAGGCGACCGACGAGCTGCCCGAAGCGGCCGACCCCGGCGCCACGCCCGAGCAGCACTACGCGGACCGGCGCATGTCGCAACGCGTCGCCGAGGCGCTCGCCGCACTGCCGCCTCGCCAGCGCGAGGCGCTGGTGCTCTTCCACTACCAGGAGCTTTCGCAGGCCGACGCCGCCGCCCTCATGGGCGTCTCGGTCGACGCGCTCGAAAGCCTGCTGGCCCGCGCCCGCCGCAGCCTGCGCGCGACGCTGGCCGACGGAGGCCTGCCATGACGCGTGAACGCTGCGCCGACCTCGCCCAGGCCTGGGGCCCACGCATCGC
>JAFEEH010000184.1 GCA_018241185.1 Pseudomonadota bacterium
CGTGCTCGGCACCAGGCTCGCGGCCACGGGAGCAGCCGGGGTCGGCGCCTCGGCTGCCGAGGCGGTAGACGGCGGCGGCATCACGGCCGGTGCGGCGACCGGGGTGGGTTTCGGTGCGGCCACGGCAGAAGCCGCGGCGGGCGCAGGCGCGGGCCGGTCGCCCAAGGTCCACAGCAGTGCCGCCACCGCGAGGGCAGCACCACCTGCGCCGGCCGGCCACAGCCAGCGGGACGTGGTGCGCCGCGCACCCGGCGCGACGGGCGCGGAGGCAGCAAGCGACGCGAACTGCGAGGCCGGCACCGGTTCGGCCGACGCCGCGGGCCGCAGCGTGGGCGGCCTGGCGGCCGGTTCCTCGGCCGCGTGTGGCGCCGGGGCCACGGTGCCTGCCGGCGCCACCTCCGGAAGCGCGACCGGCGCTGGCGCCGGCGCGCTGGCGACACGCCTCGTTGCGCCCTTCTTCGCCGGCGCACCGGCCGTGCCCAGTCGCTGCCGAAAATCCGCCACCGAGGCGGGCCGCGCATCGGGCAACACCGCCAGCGCGGCATCCACCGCGCCCAGCAGTTCGGCGCTGTAGGCCGCGCGCAAGGCGGCCTGGCCGCTCAGCGGCAGCCAGGGGTCGTTGAGCACGCGCACGGTGGCCGGCGGCGGCGCGCGGCCGGTCAGCGCGTAATGCACCACGCCGGCCAGTGCGTAGAGGTCGGTCCACGGTCCCTGGGCGCCGGTCGATCCGTACTGCTCGATCGGCGCGAAGCTGGGCTTGAGCAGCGTCGTCAGCACCTGCGTGCGGTCGGCGATCACGCGCCGCGCGGCGCCGAAGTCCAGCAGCACCGGCCCCTCGGCCGTGAGCAGGATGTTGTCGGGCGAGATGTCGCGGTGGTAGCAGTCGGCCCCGTGCAGGATCTCCAGCGCGTCGAGCAGCGGCCCGACCCACTTGCGCACCAGCCGCTCCGAGGGCGGACGGCGCAGGTAGTCCAGCGCGGTCTTCAGCGTCGGGCCGCGATAGAAGGGCATCGCCATGTAGGCGGTGCCGTTGGCCTCCCAGAAGCGGAACACCTTGACCAGCGCCGGGTGGTCGAAGCGCGCCAGCAGCCGCGCCTCGTTCACGAAGCTCGACAGGCCCACGCCGAAGGCCTGCGTCGCCTCGCCGGGCCGCACGGTGAGGTGCAGCGAATCGGTGGCCCGCGTCACCAGGGCTGCGGGGAGGTATTCCTTGATCGCCACGTGCCGCTCAAGCGCCACGTCCCAGGCGCGGTAGACGATGCCGAAGCCGCCCTGCCCGATCACCTCCTCGATGTCGAAGCCCGCGATGTGGTGGCCGACCGGCAGCGCCAGGCGATCCAGCGGCAGGGCCGAAGCGGCGTTGTGCGCCGCGTCGTTCACCGTCACGGCGAACGCATCGGCCGAGCGCTGGGGCAGCGGCGCCACGCAACTGCGGCAGAAGGTTGCAGCGGCGCGGTTCTCGGCCTTGCACTGGGGACAGCTGATGGTGGCCAGCACGGTGGGTGCCGTCGCCGGCATCGGCAGCGTGCGTTCGCCGTGCAGCCCCCCATACGGGGGCATGGCAGCCGTGTGGCGCGCGGGCCTCACACGGGCGCCGACTTGCGGTCGGCCAGGATCGAGGCCGCGCGGTAGGCGCTGCGGCCAGCCGTCTTGGTGTAGGTGTGCAGCGTCTTCCA
The DNA here is from genome assembly GCA_018241185.1 of Pseudomonadota bacterium. GTDB lineage: Bacteria > Pseudomonadota > Gammaproteobacteria > Burkholderiales > Burkholderiaceae_C > Xenophilus. The sequence continues at coordinate 1,677 of JAFEEH010000184.1, forward strand.
CTGCATCTCGCGCTGTGCCGGGGTGGCTTCGGCGGGCCGTGCCAACAGCGCCTGGCTGACCTCGACCAGCGCGATCGCCGCCGTGATGCAGAAGTGGATCGCCGTTTCTTCCGGCGCCGCCTCATAGGCCGCGCGCTCGGCCTGCGCGGCACGCGCCTGGTCCAGCTCGGTCATCGAAGACAGTTGGGTCGGGCCGAAGAAGGGCACCCCGCCGCGCTGCGCCGCAGTGCCGAGAAAGCGGTCCAGCTGCTCCAGCGCAGCATCCAGCTTGTGGGAATCGGCGAATCGAGTGCTCACGACATTTGATTAACAACTGTAACCAATTGAGTCTATTTGAGACGAAGTAAGTCTTCTGTAGGACACGGACGACGCCTACCGTGCGCGTGCATTAATTCCGGTCCTTTCTGCAAGTGCTTGTCGTACCTTGAAAAAGACTGCGTGAAAAGCCACACGGCGCGGGGCCGCCGACGGGCTTCAGCGATGGCGCTGCGGCTTGTTTGTCGGGCATCGCCGCACAGCGATCGCCGCCGAGTTCCTGCACCGGCGCGTCACCGCAGCGGGTGAGATGCGTGCCATGCAAACAAGTCACCGGTTCGACATCACGCCGGGTATCCGTTGAGTCGCAGCGAACCGCCGACGGCACCCGTGCCGCCGCCCGCCAAGCCCCCCGCCGCCGTCCGGCGCTGGAGCGGCAAGGACACCGGGCCGCTTGGCGCACCCAGCCTGGTGCGCTCCCAATGGCAGGCGCTGGTCGAGTTGCGCGCGGGCCACCTGATCGCGCGCACCGGGCTGCGGGGGCTGTCGGCCAACGATTCACGCCAGTTCCGCACTTACCCGGCGCCGACCATTTCGGCCCTGCTGCGCTATGGCTTCATCCGCGAGGTCGACGGCGCCTACGACATCACCGACCACGGGCTGCGCGCGCTCGAGGTGCTGCCCCGACGCTGAGGCCCGGCGGCCGAGACGCCGGATTGCTCATATTTCGATAGCTGCACGCGCCCACTGGACGGGCGCTGCAGCCACTTTTGGCTTAAGACCGGTTGGCGAGCCGCCGCTTACCAGCGCACCTTCACCCCCAGGCTGCCGTTGACGCCGCTCTTGGTGCGCGCATCCCCGCCCGAGGCCCA
>JAFEEH010000185.1 GCA_018241185.1 Pseudomonadota bacterium
CTGTGTGCTCGCTGTCCATCGACGTGCTTTCGGCACTGCACGGCGCCGCGAATGGCGCCTGCGCCCGCAGGCCCACGACCACCGCCCTGAACCGCTGCGCTTCATCCCCTCCAGTCCCCGCTCCTTCTCCCTCTCCCTCCCCCGCTGGGGGAGGGTCGGGGTGGGGGCACGCGGCGGCTGAAAAAGCTGTGCCTCGTCCAGCGCTGCGGTGCCCCTCACCCCACCTCTCCCCAGCGGGGAGAGGAGTCAAACCGGACGCACCCGCGCCATGCCGGCCGAACGCGCGCCCGGTCCAGGCCGGTGGTGCCGGTGTGCGGGCGCAGGCGCCATTCGCGGCGCCGTGCAGTGCCGAAAGCGCGTCGATTCCAGGCGAGCACATCCGTCGTGCCGCACGTCAGTCAGCGCGAGCCTGAGCCGGAGAACGCACACCGGCGCCGCCGGCCGGGTTCAGACCCACAGCACTCGTACCGACCCACCGACCAGCCGACCCACCGACCAGCCGACCCACCGACCAGCCGACCCACCGACCCACCGACCCACCGACCAGCCGAAGAGCCGAAGCGCCGAAGAGCCGAAGCAATCCGATCAACAGCGGAAAACCAAAAGTGCAATCGCTCGCCAGCGCAAGCCAGCCGGACGTCACACCCAAACTCGTCACAAACGTGACGATCCTAAAAAGGCTCAACGCGAATTCGACCTGCTGCGCCGCGCCGCCTTGTTCGCCGGCGCATCCTCGCTGCCGAACAGGCGCTCCAGCTTCTGCCCGATGCGCGCTCCGATGGCCGTGCCCACGCCCGGAAGCACCGCGCTGCCGGCCGCCGCACCCGCCAGCGCGCCGCCGGTCAGTGACAGCTCGGGCTTGTCCAGCGTGCCACCGAGCTTCAGGGGAAAACCCACCACGCCGTCGACCAGATCCACCGCCACGTCGCCCTGCAGCCGGCGGTTGAGCACCCGCACGTCGCCGCTCGCGGTCAACACGCCCGAGCGCGCGCGCAGGTCGATGTAGTGAAGCGCGGTCCCGTCCCCGGTGGCCTGCGTGTCGAGCGTGCCGGTGAGCTCGTCCAGCACCGTCTGGCCCTCGCGCTGCGTGCCGGCCGTGGTCACCGTGCGGGCCAGGTCGAAGCGCCGCAGCGTGGCAGGGTGCACCTTGAAGCGCGTGCGCGTGTGCAGGCTGCGCAACAGCTCGCTCGGATGCTCGCCCGTCGCCTCCAGCGTGGTGTCGCCCGACATGCGGCCGGCCACAGCCGAGTGGCGGCCGAAGGCGCCGGTGAGCGCCTCCAGGTCGATGTCCTTGGGCGCCAGCCGGGCCGTGAGGCGCATATGGCCATCGGGCTCGGTCGCCAGGGTGGCCTCGCCGTCCCAGCTGCCGCCGCCAACCTCGACCGCGACGCGCCAGCGCTCGGTGCCCACGTCGCCCTGGCCCGCGCTGTCGTCGATCACTTCGCCGTCACGCGCGATGCGCGCTCGCGCAGGCGGCGACACGCCGGGGCGCTGGATCTCCACCTCGCGCGGCCGCCAGCGGCTGCCGAATTCGACCTCGCCGTCGTAGGCCAGACCGATGCCGCGGCGGTCGATCCACGACACGTCGCTGAAGCGCACCGTGTGCACCGGAATGTCGGCCAGCGTCCAGGCGGACGATGCGGGCGGCTCGTCCGCCAGCTTGTCGCGCCCGCGGAAGGCGCGAACGGATTCACGCGGCAGCACCAGGCCCTCGACCTCGACGCGCGCGATCTCGATGCGGCGCTGCAGCAGCGAGCGCCATTGCGGGTACACGGCCACGCGCCGCAGGGTGATCGGCTGCGGCTGCCGGGTGGCCACGTCGCGAAACTCGATGACGGGAACCGGCCGCAGCGCCCATCGCGCGTGGCCGATGCTCAGTTCGACGCCGAAACGCCGCTCGAACTCCTGCGCGGTGCGCCGGGCCACCTCGTCGTCGTCCGGCAGCCAGGCGAGCAGCGCCACCACCGCGACCACCACCACTCCGAGCACACCGAGGCCGCCCCAGGCCAGCCAGCGGAGGGGGCGGCGCCTGCGGACCGGCGGCGGCGCGGCGGGGGCATTCATCGGCGCAGCTTAGACGCTGTCGCGACGCTTGACTGTCAGTCGTCGTCGCTATAGTTCCGGGCCGCCGGCGCCACGCCGGACATCCCCCTTGGAGACCTGCATGCGCATCTGGAAGAAAGACGTGTCCGTCGAAGAACTCACCCGCAGCCACGAGAAGACCGCGGTCGACCACCTGGACATCGAGTTCCTGGAGGTCGGCGACGACTTCATCCGCGCCCGCGTGCCGGTGGACGAGCGCACGGTGCAGCCCTTCCGCATCCTGCACGGCGGCGTATCGGTGGTGCTGGCCGAGACGCTGGGCTCCTGCGGCGCGCACTACTCCGCGCCCGAAGGCCACCGCGCCGTCGGCCTGGACATCAACGCCAACCACATCCGCTCCGCCAGCAGCGGCTGGGTGACCGGCACCGCCCGCGCGGTGCACATCGGCCGCACCACCCAGGTCTGGCAGATC
>JAFEEH010000186.1 GCA_018241185.1 Pseudomonadota bacterium
AACGACGCCTCGGATCTCGACGGCGATGGCGTGATCGACGTGGGCTATAAGCCCGACAAGATCGACTACTACGGCTATTTCAACAACAACGCCTGCTACTCGTACAGCGGCGACAAGTTCACGCCCGTAGCCGCCGCTACCGGCACCAAGAAAAAGCAGTGCGATGGCACCAAGTGGAGTGGCGACTTCCTCAACTACCTCACCACCTCGCGCATGGACGCGATGCGACGCGTGCTCTATGGCGGTACACGAGCGGAAGACACCGCGACGGGCACCGTGCTGCAGGGTTCGTACATCCCGCGCGACGCGCACAGTTGGGGCAAAGCTTACGACTTTTCTCACGACGGGACCGTCTACAGAATCCAGGACTACGCACCCCTGAAGAAGCCGGTCGACGGCACTCGCCATCTGTTCGCCATCACGACCACGGGCGAGAGCGGCGACGCCGCCATCCCCCAGTTGCGCGTGCTGAATGACTCGAAGTTCCAGATCTGGGAGTGGGTGTCCAAGGAACAGCCCGTGGCGCAAGATGTGTGCAACAACGGCAGCGGCGACAAGGCCTGCGCGCAAGGTGGCAGTTCGCAGTACGAGATGCTGACGGCCAGTTCCTTCCAGGATCTGACCATCAGCACCTGGAAGCTAAATGGGGCGCAGCCCACCGATCTGGGCACGATGAATGACCGGTTCGCAGCCTCCATGACGAATGCGCGCCTGTGCGGCACCGGCCCCCTCAGCGTGATCGACGTGACAGGGGCCAACAACAACCCGTTCGCCGGCACCAACGGCTGCACGCACGACAACTACGTCACCCTCATCAAGGGAAAAATCTACATCCCTGCGGCTGACACCTACCGGTTCGCGATCGACGGCGACGACTCGGTCGACTTCACCATCGGCACGTCTACCCTGGGCTGGTACGGCGGCCACGCCAACAGCCGAGACCAATCGAATCTCGCGACACACTCGACCACGTTCACGTTCACCACGGCCGGCTGGCAGGACTTTGTGTTCCGCCATGTGGAGGGGAGCGGCAGCGACAACTGGGGTCTGGCCATGCAGATTACTCGACCAGCCAGTGCCATCACCCCGTACAAGATCCGCGCCGACGCCTGCACCAGCACCAACGCCGCTCTGCGCGAAGACACCTGCAAGCCCTACCAGAACGACGCCGGCACCATCGTCTACAAGCCCACGGGCTTGCTGCACGACTTTGGCGAGAACGAGAAGATGTATTTTGGTCTTCTCACGGGTTCATACCAGAAGAACATCGCCGGCGGCACGCTGCGGCGCAACGTCAGCAAGTTCACGTCGGAAGTGAATCCGAAGACCGGCCAATTCACCGTCCCGGCTGACGGCAATGGCATCGTCGCAAACATCGACAGCCAGAAGGCCATTGGCTTCAACGGCTCCACTTACAAC
>JAFEEH010000187.1 GCA_018241185.1 Pseudomonadota bacterium
AACAACTTCCTGAATGCCGCGGTGGCCAGCGGCCCGCAGTCCGTCGCCATCGGCCAGAACGCGAACGCTTCGGCGACCAAGGCCCTGGCACTGGGCGCATCCACACTGGCGAGCAACGACTCGGCCATTGCCCTGGGCAACGGCGCCCAGGCCACGGGCACCAGCAGCATCAGCATCGGCACGGGCAATATCGTGCGCGGCAACAACAGCGCAGCCATCGGCGACCCGTCCATCATCAATGGCGCCGACAGCTACAGCGTCGGCAACAACAACCGCATCGGCTCGACCACCAACAACGCCTTCGCGCTGGGCAACAACGTCTACCTGGGCGCGGACGCCTCGGGCAAGGACACGTCCAGCGTCAGCGGCGCGGTGGCCCTGGGCAGCAACGCCAGCGTGACCCAGGCCGGCGGCGTGGCCTTGGGCCAGGGCTCCGTCGCCAACCGTGCGGCCGGGACGGGCACCTATGTTCCCGTCGGCGCCTCGACGGCCGACAGTGCCACCGTCGCCGCCACCAAGAGCACGCTGGCCGCGGTATCCGTGGGATCCGCCGGCAACACCCGCCAGATCACGAACGTCGCAGCAGGCCTGGCCAACACCGACGCAGTGAACGTTGCGCAACTGCGGGCGGTGGCAAACGCCGCAGCCACCGGCGCGGTGCACTACTACAGCGTCAATGATGGCGGCACCCAGGGAGCCAACTACAACAACACCGGCGCCACAGGATTCAATGCGCTGGCGGCGGGCATCGGCGCCAGCGCCGCTGGTTCGCAATCCGTCGCCGTCGGCACGAACGCCAATGCCGCCACAGACGGCACGACCGCCATCGGCTTTGGCAATGTCGCGTCCGACCTGCAGGCCACTGCGATCGGCTACGGCAACGAGGCCACCCGAAGCACCACGGTTGCCGTCGGATCGCAGAATCACGCGACAGGGGTCCAGACAGTTGCGTTGGGAACCGTCAACACGGCGTCCGGGTTGCAGAGCACGGCCATGGGTGCGTTCAACAACGCCACCGGCGACTACAGCATCTCGATCGGCTCGATCAACGAAGCGTCGGGTCCGACGTCCACCGTGATCGGGCGACAGTCCAAGAGCTCCGGATCCGGCGCGGTGGCGATCGGCAACAACAACACGGTCGCCCAGGACAACACCTTCGTGATGGGCAACGGCGTGACCACCACGCAGGCCAACAGCGTGGTGCTGGGCAACGCCTCGACCGACCGCGCCGCCACCGCCGTCACGGGCACGACGATCAACGGCACGGCCTACACCTTCGCGGGCGTCGGTTCGGCGGCCAACGGCGTGGTCAGCGTCGGCAGCAAGGGCGGCGAACGCCAGCTCATCAACGTGGCGGCCGGCGAGATCAGCCAGAACAGCACGGACGCGATCAACGGCAGCCAGCTCTACGCGACGAATCAGGCCATCGGCAACCTGACCACGACCGTCGCCACCAGCAAGACCAAATACTTCAGCGTCAACTCGGCCGGCGGGGGCAACGAGGACAACCTCGGTGCCATCGGCGCCAATGCCGTCGCCATTGGCCGCGACGCATCGGCCAGCGTGGCGCAGTCAGTGGCGCTGGGCCTGGCCGCCACCGCGCGCGCCCAGTCGGCGACCGCCATCGGCTACCAGTCCAACGCGAGCGGGGCCTACAGCGTGGCACTCGGGGACTCGAGCACCGCCATGGGCGTGTACGAATACTCGGTCGGCACTTTTTCCGGGCTGACCAATGCATCCGTTCAGGCCGCCGGCGACGCCAAGTACGGCACCGGTGCCGGCGGCAACCACTTCGGGCAGATCAACGTCGGCGCCAACTCGGGCCGGGACGTCTCGGGCGTGCAGGGCATCTACATTGGCGGCGAGAGCGGACGGCTGTCCAGTGGCTGGCGCAACATCGCGTTGGGCATGAACTCGGGTCGCCAGACCAACGGCGATTCGAACACGGCCGTGGGCGGCAACGCGGGCGAGCGCGCCAACGGCAACAACAATGCCGCCTTCGGCAGCTACGCGGGACGCAGTGTCTTCGGCGACGACAACGTCGCCATCGGGTCCAACGCCGGGTTCAACATCACGGCGAACAACACCGTGAGCGTAGGCAACACAGCCAACGCCAGCGCCAACGATGCCCTCGCGGTGGGCACGAACACGGTCGCGAGCCAGGCCAATGCGGTGGCCATCGGTTCCGGCGCCCAGGCCCTGGGCACCAGCAGCATCAGCATCGGCACGGGCAACGTCGTCGCCGGCAACCGCTCCGGCGCCATCGGCGATCCCACCTTCATCAACGCCGACGACAGCTATGCCATCGGCAACAACAACACCATCAACGCCAGCGCCAAGCAGAGCTTCGTGCTGGGCAACAACGTGACGGTGAACAACGCCAACAACGTCGTGCTGGGCAATGCGAGTGCGGACAAGGCCGCGGTGCAGGTCGGCAGTGCGTCGATCCCGAGCGTGATTGCGACCTTGGATGCGAACGGCAACACCATCTACACGCCGGGCCCA
>JAFEEH010000188.1 GCA_018241185.1 Pseudomonadota bacterium
AACTTGAAGGCCTGCAGACCCTGAGCGACACTGCGCCCACTCGGCTGTCCGCTGTGGCTCGCTGAGTACCGTGCATCTCAGCCTCGTCCGGGCTGTGGACTTACACCACGAATTGGGACACGACCGACTCCCAGAGTACGGGGACCCCAGTATGCATCAGCCTTCGTCATGTTTGGCCCGCATCGGCGTTGAGCGGTCGCTGCGCGCGCTTTTTGTTCACCCCCAACCCTGGGTGCTTGTCAATATGACCGTGAAATAGCAGTCGGTGGAGATGAATATTCTCGAATGTCAACACAGTTAACCTTGTTGCTAAACATAAAATACTTGTTAAATTGATAAGTACATGAGGGGATTTCTCATCCCTGCGCATCGCGGGGTGCGCCGCTCACCGGCGGCAGGAGCGAGAAGGCATTTCGGCTGAAGGACATCCGACGGCCTTGTTTCATGAGTGAAAAAGCATGGACATGCACCGAAAAGCAATGATCAGCCGCATTGGCCTGGCCGGATTGGGGTTGCAGCGACCTGGATGCGAGATGAGCTCGCGGCGGAGGGCTTGCCTCGGCAATCACTCGCTCTGATCCGTGAAGCCGCACCCGCTGTGTGAACGCGCGGTGCGATGCGACAGCCGTGGCGCCTGCGGGACGCAGTGACGCCACCCCTTTCCACGTGTGCCCTCCGATCGCTCGGCGGGGCCTCCCAGCGTCCTGAAGTCAAACATGCAAGCTGTGTACAAGGCGGGCGGCGGTGCTCGCCAAGCCAACGAAGAGCGTCATCTGGAGCTCGACCGCCCGTCCATCGTCTCTCTGAAGATCGCTCCTGAGAGCGTTGCTCGGTTCGAGCGTCGCGGGGATGATCTGGTGCTGGTCCTGCGCAACGGCGACGAGGTGGCCGTGCGTCAGTTCTTCGCCGAGTACCCCGACGGCGGCCGCAACGACCTGGTGCTACAGGACGAAGCCGGCGTCTTCTGGTGGGGCCAGTACCACGCCCCCTGGTCTGAATTCCACTTCACGGAGATTGAATGGGATGACGGCGTGCCCTTGCTGCCGGTGTCCGACATGCCGGGCTGGCTCCTGGCAGGCCTGGGCGTTCTGGGCGTGGGGGCTCTTGCCGGCGGTGGTGGCGGAGGCGGCGGTGGACTTCCGTTTCTGCCGCCTCAGGCGAACAGGCCGCCGGAGGCGCCGTCGTACCAGCACGCAACCGAGGAGGACCGCTCCGTCAGCGGCCGCGTGGTCGGCAACGACCCGGACGGCGATCCGCTGACCTACACCACCGGCACGCCACCGAGCCACGGCACGGTGGTGCTCCATCCCGACGGCTCCTACACCTACACGCCCGACCCGGACTATCACGGGCCGGACAGCTTTACCGTCATCGTCGACGATGGCAGGGGCGGCACCACCACGAGCACCGTGACCATCGAGGTCACGCCGGTGAACGATCCGCCCACCGCGCCGGACTACGACCACACCACGCCGGAAGACACGCCTATCAGCGGCCGGGTGACCGGCGGCGATGTGGACGGCGATCCGCTGACCTACACGGCCGGCACGCCGCCGAGCCACGGCACGGTGGTCGTCAACCCCGACGGCTCCTACACCTACACGCCCGATCCCGACTACCACGGGTCCGACAGTTTCACGGTCATCGTCGATGATGGCCACGGCGGCACCACCACGAGTACCGTGACCATCGAGGTCACGCCGGCCAACGATCCAGTGACCGCCGATGACGATGCCTACACCGTGGCGGAAGACACGCCTGTGGTGCTGGATCTGCTCGGCAACGACAGCGCTCCGGACGGCGGCCTTCACATCACCGGTATCAGCGGCGTGCCGCTCACGCCCGGCGCCGTGCAGAGCATCCCCATCACCGACGACGGTACGCCGACCGGTACCGTGATCGGCACGCTCGAGATCGACGCCGGCGGCACCATCACCTTCGTGCCGGCGCCCAACTACAACGGGCCGGTCAGCTTCGAGTACGAGGTTGCCGACGCCGACGGCGACACCGACACGGCGACGGTCAGCATCGACGTGACACCGGCGAACGATCCGCCCACGGCGCCGGACTACGACCACACCACGCCGGAGGACACGCCCGTCAGCGGCCAGGTGACCGGCGGCGACGTGGACGGCGATACGCTCACCTACACGGCTGACACGCCGCCGAGCCATGGCACGGTGGTCGTCAACCCCGACGGCTCCTACACCTACACGCCCGATCTGGACTATCACGGGCCAGACAGCTTCACGGTCATCGTCGATGACGGGAACGGCGGCACCACCATCAGCACGGTGACCATCGAGGTCACGCCTGTCAACGACCCGCCACAGACCATTGGCCCGATTCCCGATCAGACGGGCGAGGATGCGGACACGGGCGTGAGCGTGTCCACGGCCAATGCGTTTGACGACGTGGACGGCGACACGCTGGGCTACACGGCCACGGGGCTGCCGCCCGGGCTGACGATCGATCCGGC
>JAFEEH010000189.1 GCA_018241185.1 Pseudomonadota bacterium
CGTCGTCACTGCCGTGCGCGAGGGCCGGCCGGTGGCCGAGTGCGGCTTCGCGCGCCGCGCCAACGCCGAGCGCCACCTGCGCTCGCGCCTGCGGCTGGCGCAGACCTACCCGCCCGAGCTGCTGGCCAACACGATGGTGGTGCGCTCGCGCTGCGGCTTCTCGCTGGAGAAGTTGCGCGCGCATTACCAGTACCCGCTGGAGGTGGTGGGGCCGAACGAGACGCCAGCGCAGTCGCTGGTGCGCAAGACCTGGCTGGGTGCGCTGGACCGCTATCCGCTGTCGCGCTATGCCAACGGCATTCCCGAGCGTGTGTGCCGGCAGGTGCAGCACGAGCTCGATCTCATCATCGAGCTGCAGTACGAAATGTTCTTCCTCACCGTCGACGACGTGGTGAGCTTCGCCAGGCGCGAAGGCATCCTGTGCCAGGGCCGGGGTTCGTCGGCCAATTCGGCCGTTTGCTACTGCCTCGGCATCACGGCCATTGCGCCGGACGATGGCCATCTGCTCTTCGAGCGCTTCCTCAGCCGCGAGCGGCGCGAGCCGCCCGACATCGATGTCGACTTCGAACACCAGCGCCGCGAACAGGTCATCCAGTACATCTACGAGAAGTACGGCCGCCACCGCGCCGCCATCGCCGCGGTGGTCATCAGCTACCGCTCGCGCAGCGCGATTCGCGACGTCGGCAAGGCGCTGGCCATCGACGAGCGCCTGATCGACGCCTTCGCCAAGGACCATTACTGGTTCGACGACCCCATCCTCGACCAGCGCCTGGAAGAGGCGATGCAAAGAGCCGGCGTACGCGAAGGCCTGCACTGCCTCAGGCTGTGGATCGAGCTCACGCGCGCGCTCAAGGGCTTTCCACGCCACCTCTCGCAGCACGTGGGCGGATTCGTGCTGGCCGAGCACAAGGTCAGCCGCCTGGTGCCGATCGAGAACGCCTCCATGCCCGATCGCTCCATCATCCAGTGGGACAAGGACGACCTCGAGGACATGGGCATGCTCAAGGTCGACGTGCTCGCGCTGGGCATGCTCAGCGCCATCCGGCGCGGGCTCGACTTCATGAACCGCTGGCGCGGCACGCTGCAAGCTTCGACGTACCAACCGTTGGAAATGCATCAGCTGCCCATCGACGACGCGCCCACCTACGACATGCTCTGCGACGCCGCCACGGTGGGCGTGTTCCAGATCGAG
>JAFEEH010000018.1 GCA_018241185.1 Pseudomonadota bacterium
CACGAAATGGGAGGCCCAGATCGTCAAGTACGCCGCCCTCACGGGCCTGAGCACCGGGGGCAGCAAAGTGCAGGAGTACCTGAAAACCCTGGCGCAGGCGGACCAGGACCGTCTGCGCAACGCGCAGCGCGGCCTGGAAAAGGGTGCTCACCGCGCCAGCGCCGCGCCGCACGCTCCCAATGCGCGGGCGGCGGGCATCGCGGCCGTGCTGGACGTGGGCCAAGCCCTGCTCAAGGGCCGGCAACTGCAGGTCAGGCAGGACGCGCGCACCGCCAGCGAGATGGTGGGTAACCTGCTGCAAGGCATCGGCTCGGTGGCCGACTGGCGGGCCAAGGCGTATGAGGAGACGGTCTTCAGAGGCGTCAAGGGCGTGGACATCTTCCGAACCAAACCGATGCAGGACTCGCTGGACAGCCTGCAGGCGATGAAGCTCAAGGGCCTGCGAGTGATGGCCTTCAAGTTCCTGCTGCCGGCGGCGATGGTGGCGGCGTTTTGGGATGGGGTGGATGCGAGGGCTTCATGGCAGCGGAGCCGGTTTTGGTTGTCCGCTGTACAAGCAGCGGGCGTGCTGGGAACTGCCTTCACTATCGCAGGTACAGGTGTTGCCACGTTCGTGGGCGCCGGCACAATCCTCGGCTTTTCTGGCATGGTGGTCGCCGCCATCCTGGGCCTGATTGGCGCCTTGCTCACGCTGGCTTCTGTGGTTACGGTGATGCTTCTCAAGGAAGATGACTGGGTGACCTGGCTGCGCGACAACCCTTTGAACAATCAGCGCAGAGGGAAAAAGCCCATCCATGACGACCTGAAGGACACGCTTCAGAAGCTGGCTAACGCACAGGCTGCGGCGGCTTGAGGGGTGGACGATGTTCAACACCGAATACGGCTACGCGCGTGTGCGCCGGCAGGCGCTCGAGAAGGGGCGCGCCGAACTGAGCCTTGATGCTCAGCGTCACTGGCGAGTCGATGAGCCGGTGGCGGTCGACCGGGAGCGTGTGGGCATCAGTCCACCTGGGCGTTGTGTGTACGCACAGAACGATGCCTACCTGGAGATATGCAACCCCGGTTGGGCTACGCAATGGCATGCGGGCTTCGGCAATGCCTTCGTGTTGTTGGCGCTGTTTGTGATTTGGTGCTGGTATGGATTTGCATTGCACCCGCTGTTATTCAACAAGGTTATTTTGTTTGTTCTTCCGGCAGAAAACTATCAGCCGGAAGCTTGGCCTTTGCTATTGATGGGTTGGTTGATTGCCTTCCCCCTAGCCCTCGGCAGCGCCTACCTGATCTACATCTGGTTCGTCCTGGGCGGCTGGCGAACCGCTTGGTTCGGCCCCCTTCGTGGGCGCATCCGCTTTAACCGCCTCACGCGCGAGGTCTACGTGTTGCGGCCCGACTCGTGCGGGGGCAACGCGGTGTTCGAGTGGGATCGGCTGGTGGCCCTGCTGCATCGCACGCCGCCTGGGCATCGACTGGAAGGACGCATCGACGGCTGCTTGGTGCTGTACCACCCGCCCTTCGACCTCAACGACCCCCACGCCAAGGGCGAAGACGCCATCTTCGTCGGCCCCAGCCTGTTGCCCAAAGCGACCTACGCCACCGCTGCGCTGTGGGAATACGTCCGCCGCTACATGCAGGAAGGCCCCACGGTCGATGTCATCCCACCCAACGCTCCCGAGCACTTCGCCCAGGTGCCACGCTACCTTCCGCAGAACTACTTCACCTATTGCGGCAAGCCCAGCGGCCTTCAGTTGGGACTGGAACTGCAATTGAGCTTCTTCGACAAGCTCATGCACTTGATGAGCCAGATGACATGCTCTTGGCCTCGATTCCCGAAGGAGTGGCAAAGCGACTCAGGCTTGGGCGAGCCCGAGGACAAGCCTGTGCAGACGGGGGCCGTGATGACCGCCTTGGTGTACCGAACCGACTACAAACTCAGCCCTGAGGACGAGGTGGAACTGATGACGCATTACGGCACCGAGGAGGCGTTGGCAGAAGCCAAGGCCAAGCTAGCGCGTATGCGGGCCGGGCAGGCCTGAGGGTTGAGCATCAATTCGGCCTGCAGCGCCCGCCCTGCTTGCGCGAGCAGCTGTTGATTTGATAGCGTTTACCCTCGCGTCGTCGTCGCAGGGAAGCCCCGTCAGTACCCCGCCGCCAGCCCGTCCCGCCGCGGGTCGCTGGCAATCACGTAGCCTTCCTCGGAGGGCTTGCCCTTCTCCTCGCCCACGCGCCAGATGAACTGGCCGGCGCCGAAGTCCTGGTAGGAGTCGTTGATCACCTCGACCTCGTGGCCCAGGTCCTTGAGGCCCTGCACGGTGGCCGGGTTCATCGCCGCCTCGACGTTGATCGCGCGCCCGGCGTTGAAGCGCCAGCGCGGCGCGTCGCAGGCCGCCTGCGGGTTCTGGCCGTAGTCGAGCATGCGCACCAGGGTCTGCAGGTGCCCCTGCGGCTGCATGTTGCCGCCCATCACGCCGAAGCTCATGATCGGCTGGCCCTTCTTGGTGAGGAAGCCCGGGATGATCGTGTGGAAGGGCCGCTTGCCAGGCGCCACCTGGTTGGGACTGCCGTCCTTGAGGCTGAAGCCGTGGCCGCGGTTCTGCAGGCTGATGCCGAAGGTGGGCTCCACGCAGCCGGAGCCGAAGCCCATGTAGTTGCTCTGGATGAAGCTGACCATCATGCCGTTCTCGTCGGCCGCCGTGAGGTAGATGGTGCCGCCCTTGACCGGGTTGCCGGCCTGGAAGTCCTGCGCGCGGTTGGGGTCGATGAGCTTGGCGCGCGATGCGAGGTACGCATCGTCAAGCATCTGCTCGGTCGTCACCTCCATCGCGCCGCGCTCCGCCACATAGCGGTACACGTCGGCAAAGGCCAGCTTCATGGCCTCGATCTGCAGGTGCTGCGACTGCACCGAATCGACCGGCAGCGAAGCGATGTCGAACTTCTCCAGGATGCCCAGCGCGATCAGCGCCGCGATGCCCTGACCGTTGGGCGGGATCTCGTGCAGCGTGTAGCCGCGGTACTCGCGCTCGACCGGCGCGACCCATTCGGGCTTCCAGGCCGCAAGGTCGCTGGCCTTCAGGCTGCCGCCATGCACGGTGGAGAACTTCTCCAGCGCCACCGCGATCTCGCCGCGGTAGAAGGATTCGCCCTTGCTGCCCGCGATGGACTTCAGCGCGCGCGCCGCCGCCGGGAACTTGAACAGCTCGCCCACCTTGGGCGAACGGCCCCAGGGCAGGAAGGCGGCGGCGAAGCCCGGCTGGTCCTTCAGGATCGGCGTGGCCGCGTCCCACTTCTGCTGCACCACCGGGGGCACCAGGTAGCCGCGCTCGGCGATCTCGATGGCCGGCGCCATGAGGTCGGCGAAGGGCAGCTTGCCGAAGCGTTCGGACAAGGCGGCCCACGCGCCCACCGCGCCGGGCACGGTGACCGAATCGATGCCGCGCATCGGCGGCGTGGCAGCGTCGGCCCCGTACTTCTTGCGGAAGTAATCCTGCGTCCAGGCCGCCGGCGCGCTGCCCGAGCTGTTGAGGCCGTGCAGTTGCTGGCCGTCCCACAGGATGCAGAAGGCATCGGAGCCCAGGCCGTTGCTCACCGGCTCGACCAGCGTCATCGCGGCGGCGGCGGCGATGGCCGCGTCTACCGCGTTGCCACCCTGCTGCAGCATGCGCAGGCCGGCCTGCGCCGCGAGCGGGTGCGAGGTCGAGACCACGTTGCGGGCAAACACCGGGATGCGGGTTGAAAGGTAGGGGTTGGCGTAGTCGAAGTGCTTCATGGCGAAGGGGCGGGGCAGGATGTGGACGGGCGCGGGCGCGGGCGACGGTCAATCGCCGGTGATCTTGCGCTCGACGATGATCTTCTTCCATTTGGCGGCGTCCTGCGCCACCAGTTGTGCGAACTGCGCCGGTGTGCCGGTCGCCGGCTCGATGCCGAGCTTGGCCAGCTTCTCGCGCAACTCCGGGTCGCCCATGGCCTGATTGGCGGCGGTGTTCACCCGCGCCACCAGTTCGGCTGGGAGGCCCTTGGGGCCATAAAGGCCGAACCAGGTGGTCGATTCGAAGCCCGGCAGCGTGTCGGCGACCGGCGGCAGTTCGGGCGCCAGCGGGCTGCGCTTGGCCGACGTGACGGCCAGCGCGCGCAGGCGCCCGTCGCGCACGAAAGGCAGGCCCGTGGGCAGCGAGTCGAAGAGTACGTCGACCTTGCCGCTCATGAGGTCGGGCATCGCCAGCGCCGTGCCCTTGTACGGAATGTGCGTGACGAACACACCGGCCATCGACTTGAAGAGCTCGGCCGTGAGCTGCACGATGGTGCCGGGGCCGCTGGAGGCGTAGTTGAGCTTGCCGGGGTTCTTCTTCGCGTAGTCGATCCATTCGCGCACCGTCTTCGCGGGTGAGTCGTTGGGCACCAGCATGATGCTGGGCGCGTCGCCCACATGGCCGATCGGCGTGAAGTCGCGGACCGTGTCGTAGGGCAGTTTGCCGGTGATCGACGGGCCGATCGAGTGCGTGCTGGTGGTCGCCAGCAGCAGCGTGTAGCCGTCGGGCGCGGCCTTCGCAGCGATGTCCGAGCCGATGGCGCCGCCGGCGCCCGGCTTGTTGTCGACCACCAGGGTGGTGCCGAGCTTCTCGCCCATCTTCTGCGAGAGCGTGCGTGCGAACAGGTCGGTGGCGCCGCCGGCCGGGAAGGGCACGACCAGGCGGATGGGCCGGGAAGGCCAGGCCTGGGCCCAGGCGCCCGTCGTATTCAAAGTGGCGGCCGCAGCGGCCAGCATCAGGTGTCTGCGTTGCATGGTGGTGTGAATGTCGGATGCAGTTGAACGAATACGGCCTGGGTCGCAGCGCGGCACGCCTCCCGCGCGCCGCATGCCGGCGCCGATTGGAGCGCGTTCGCTCCTGGGAAGGAAATGGATTTATCTGATGAATCCATGAGCCCCATGCATGAATTACCACATGCGCGACGGCCAAAGAAAAACGGCACCCGGAGGTGCCGTTTTTCGACGATCGGCGCGTGGCCGTCGCTCACTCCTCGACGAAGGCTTCTTCCCGCTTGGACTTCACCGACGGCAGGAGCACGATCACGATGAGCAGCATTGCCGCGACCAGCAGCCCGGCCGAGATGGGCCGTGTGACCAGCACCGACCAGTCGCCGCGCGAGAGCAGCAGCGCCCGGCGCAGGTTCTCTTCCATCATCGGCCCCAGGATGAAGCCCAGCAGCAGCGGTGCGGGCTCGCAGCCGAGCTTGATGAAGGCATAGCCGATCACGCCGAAGATGGCCACCATCCAGATGTCGAAGGTGTTGTTGTTGGTCGAATACACACCGATGGCGCAAAACAGCACGATCGCGGGGAAGAGCCACTTGTAGGGGATGGTCAGCAGCTTGATCCACATGCCGATGAGCGGCAGGTTCAGGATGATGAGCATCAGGTTGCCGATCCACATCGAGGCGATCAAGCCCCAGAACAGTTCGGGGTTGCTGGTCATGACCTGCGGGCCGGGCTGGATGTTGTGGATCGTCATCGCGCCCACCATCAGCGCCATCACCGGGTTGGGCGGAATGCCCAGCGTCAGCAGCGGGATGAAGGAGGTCTGCGCACCGGCGTTGTTGGCCGACTCGGGGCCCGCCACGCCACGGATGTTGCCCTTGCCGAAAGGAATCTCGCCCGGCTTGAGCCGCAGCTTCTTTTCCATCGTGTAGGAAGCGAAGGACGACAGCAGCGCACCGCCACCGGGCAGGATGCCCAGCGCCGAGCCCAGGGCCGTACCACGCAGCACGGCGGGCGCCATGTTCTTGAAGTCTTCCTTGGTCGGCCACAGGCCGTGCAGCTTGGCGATGTTGCCTTCGCGCTCCTCCTCCGGCTTGGACAGGTTGGCGATGATCTCGCCGTAACCGAACACGCCCATGGCGATGGCGATGAAGCCGATGCCGTCCGTCAGTTCGGGGATGTCGAAGGAATAGCGTGCCACGCCGGAGTTCACGTCGGTGCCCACCAGGCCCATCAGCAGGCCCAGCACGATCATGCAGATCGCCTTGAGCAGCGAGCCCGAGGCCAGCACCACGGCGCCGATCAGGCCCAGCACCATGAGGCTGAAGTACTCGGCCGGGCCGAACTTGAAGGCCAGTTCCGTGAGCGGGGGCGCGAAGGCGGCCAGGATCAGCGTGCCGACGCAGCCAGCGAAGAATGAGCCCAGGCCGGCCGCGGCAAGCGCGGCGCCCCCCCTGCCCTGCTTGGCCATCTGGTGGCCGTCGATCACCGTCACCACCGACGCCGATTCGCCCGGCAGGTTGACCAGGATGGCGGTGGTCGAGCCACCGTATTGCGAGCCGTAGTAGATGCCGGCCAGCATGATCAGCGCAGCCACCGGCGGCAGCGCATAAGTCGCGGGCAGCAGCATCGCGATGGTCGCGACCGGGCCGATGCCCGGCAGCACGCCGATCAGCGTGCCCAGCAGGCAGCCGACAAAGGCGTAGATCAGGTTCTGCAGCGTGAATGCCGCGCCGAACCCCAGGGAAAGATTGGCAATGAGATCCATGGCGTGAGGTTCCGATCAGCCCGTGATGAAAGTGGGCCAGACCTGGAACTGCAGCTTCAGGCCGACGATGAAGGTGAGGTAGCTGCCGATGGCGAGGATCGTCCCCAGGATCAGCGAAGCTTTCAGCGAGAAGTGCTGGCCGGCCGCCGACGCGATGATGGTCAGGGCGTAGATCGCGATCACCAGACCCATGGCCGGCAGACCGATGCTGGGCAGGCCGCCCAGCAGGACGCCGAACATCAGGTTGGCCAGGATGATGAGGATCAGCGGCTTCCAGGCGATCTTGCCGATCGGCTCGCCGTCTTCCGTCTCAACGGCCAGCGAGCCGAAGATCACGCCGGCACCGAGGATGGCCAGCAGAATGCCCAGCATGAGCGGGAAGTAGCCCGGCCCCATGCGCGCTCCGGTGCCCACGTTGTAGGTGGTCGCCCCCCAGGCGAAGCCGATGCCCACCAGCGTGAACATCAGGCCCGAGAAAAAGTCTTTCTGACTTTTGAGTTTCACGAACGGTCTCCTGATACGAAAACAGACCGGCGGATTGTTGGTCAGCCATTGGTCAGCTTCGATGTGGATTCCACCTAGCGGCGGATCAGGGAAAACCCTTCGCAGCGGCCGTCCCGCGCAGGGCAGTGCGAGGCCGCGGGGCCAATCAGTCGAGCGGCGGCGTGGCGCTCAGGACCTCGTCGAGCGTCGTCAGTCCTTCCGCCACGCGCAGCACGCCGGCCAGGCGCAGCGGGCGCATGCCGTCGGCCATGCCCTGGCGTCGCAGCGCGTCGATGCTCGGTGCCTTGTTCAGCAGGCCCTTGAAGGATTCGCTCACCGTGAGCAACTCGTACAGGCCCATGCGGCCGCGGAAACCGGTCATGCGGCAATCCACGCAGCCCACAGGCTTGTACGCGCTCACGTGGCCGGTGATCTTCCAGGGTGCGACCACCTCGCCCAGTTGCTCGCGCGTGACGCTGTCGTCGGGCTGCTTGCACAGCGGGCACAGGGTGCGCACCAACCGCTGCGCCAGCACGCCCAGCAGCGTGGCATTGATGAGGTAGGCCGGGACGCCCAGCTCCATCAGGCGGGTGGTGGCGCTGGGTGCGTCGTTGGTGTGCAGGGTGCTGAACACCAGATGCCCGGTGAGCGCCGCCTGCACAGCCATCTCTGCGGTGTCGAGGTCGCGGATCTCGCCCACCATGATCACGTCCGGGTCCTGCCGCATGAGTGCTCGCAGACCCTCGGTGAAGCCGAAATCCAGCTGCGGCTGCACCTGCGTCTGGTTGAAGGAAGGCTCGATCATCTCGATCGGGTCTTCCACCGTGCTGACGTTGACCTCCTCGGTCGCCACGCGCTTGAGCGTGGAATACAGCGTGGTGGTCTTGCCCGAACCCGTGGGGCCGGTGACGAGCACGATGCCGTGCGGCCGCGTGACCAGTTGCTCCCAGCGCTGCGCGTCCTGCGGCGGAAAGCCCAGCGCGTCGAGGTCCTTCACCGCGGTGTCGGGGTCGAAGATGCGCATCACCATCTTCTCGCCGAAGGCCGTGGGCAGGGTGGACAAGCGCATTTCGACCTCGTCGCCGCGCTGATTGCGCGTCTTGATGCGGCCGTCGAGCGGACGGCGCTTCTCGACCACGTCCATCCGGCCCAGCAGCTTGATGCGAGCGACCATGGCACTCATCACGCCCAGCGGCATCTGGTACGCCGGGTGCAGCACGCCGTCGATGCGAAAGCGGATCACGCCCTGCTCGCGCCGCGGCTCCAGATGGATGTCGGAGGCGCGCTGGTCGAAGGCGTACTGCCACAGCCAGTCCACCACCTGCACCACGCTCTGGTCATTGGCGTCGAGCTGCTTGTTGTTCTTGCCCAGTTCGACGAGTTGTTCGAAGCTCGCGGCGTTGTTGCCGCCGCCGGCCTTCTGCGCCGCGCGCACCGACTTGGCGAGGGCGAAGAACTCGGCCGTATAGCGCTGGATGTCGGTCGGGTTGGCGACCACGCGGCGCACGCTGCGGCGCGACTGGCGCTCCACCTCGGCGATCCAGTCGGTGAGGAAGGGCTCGGCCGTGGCCACCACCACTTCGGCGGGCGTGACCTGCACCGGCAGCACCTTGTGACGCTCGGCATAGGCGGCGCTCATGGTGTCGGCCACCTTGCCCACGTCGACCTTGAGCGGGTCGACGCGCAGGTAAGCGAGACCCGCGCGACCGGCCAGCCATTGCGTGAGCGCCTCCAGGTCCAGCGGCTTGCCGTCGGACTCGCGCGTCATCGCCACGTTGGCCAGGCGCACCAGCGGATGCTGCCGGCTCTCGGCCTGCGCACAGCGCGCGATGGTGCGCTGCGCCTCGGTGGGTGAGATCACGCCGTCGCGCGCCAGCCACTCGATCACGGCGCGCAGTTGCAGCGGGCCTTCGGGCTGCGGGGCGGATCGGCCGGCGGAGGTGGAGACGGGAACAGCGCTCATTAAGATACCTTCGGCTTCGCCTGCGGTGCGAGCCCCTTCGGAGCGGCCGGGCGGGGGCTCATGAGGAAACCGGTTTGAAGACCCGCAGCCATTTGGGCGCAGGCAGACCCCAGCGAGTCTGGATGCTTTGGGCCTGCTCGGCAAGGCGCTCGCGTTTCGGGCGCTGTGCATTGCGCTGCGCCAGGACGATCGTGTTGCCCTCCCGGGTGGGCCTGAACGCCCAGAGCGATCCGGTGCCGAAGGCGGCCCCGATCTTCTCCAGACTGCGCTCGTAGCTCGAGGAGCGGCCGAAAAGATTGACCGTCATGCAGCCGTCCTCGGTGAGCAGGCGCCGGCAGTCGGCATAAAAGTCCTCGCTGTCGAGCACGGGCGCCGCGGCTTCGTGGTCGTACAGGTCCACCTGCAGGGCGTCCACGGTGCCCTGCCATTCGGCGCGTCGGATCTCCTCGGCGGCGTCGGCGATCACCACGCGCAGCTTGGCGTCGTCGGGCGGCAGCTTGAACCAGCCGCGGCAGGCGGCCAGCACCTGCGGATTCAGTTCGACGGCGGTGGTGCGCATGCGCAGTTGCTTGCGGCAGAACTTGGTCAGCGCCGCCGCGCCCAGGCCCAGCTGCATCGCATGGCGTTGCGTGACGCTGGCGGGCTCCACGAAGAGCAGCCAGGCCATCATGCGCTGCACGTACTCCAGCTCGATCTCGTAGGGCGCATCCAGGCGCATCGAGCCCTGGATCCACTCGGTGCCCAAATGCAGGTAGCGGGTGTCGCCCCAGTCGGAGAAGTTGACCTCGGGAAGGTCGGGCGTGCGACGCGCCATCAGGCCAGCCCGTGCGCCGACATCACCGCGCGCCAGGCCTCGAGCTTGCGCGCGAAAGACCAGGCCGCGTTGGCCGGACTGGTGGAAGGCAGACGATAGACAGGCACACCCAGGGCCTGCGTGTGGCGCGCGTGACGATGGCTCTCGCCACCGTTGTGGACGACGGCCGACAGGTGCGGCAGGTGCAGGGCGGCGACGTCGTTGACCTCGGCGTCCCGGATCGCCGCGTCCAGGCTGCCGGCACGACGGCAGCGGGCGTACACGTCCCACAGGCCAAGCCCGCGGTCGAGCAGCCAATTGCTACGTTTTTGATAGCTTTCCACGCCCGCTGGGAGCGGCTCGGCGGGCCAAATGGCTTGCAAGATTTTCCATAACTGGTTTTGCGGGTGCGCATAATACTGCCGCGCCGCGAGGGAGCGCGCGCTCGGGAAGCTGCCGAGCACCAGCACCGTCGTGCGCTCGCCGACCAGCGGCGGCAGGCCTTCGAGCATGGGCGTGTCGCCGGGGCCGGTGTCGGGGGATCGCGTCATCGCTTCGGAACAACAAGAAGGGAAGCAGCATGGAACACGTCGACGCCGCCGCGGCCTGGGCCTTCGTCACGACCCAGGGCATCGATTTTGGCCTGAAGGTGCTGGGCGCCATCGCCGCCTGGATCATCGGCCGCTGGCTGATCCGCATCGCGCTTCGGATGGCGTCCACGGCGCTCCACAGGGGGCGCTCGCTGGACCCGACGCTGACCAACTACCTGATGTCGATCCTGAGCGTGGCCCTGAACGTCGCGCTCGTCCTGGCCATCCTGGAGATGTTCGGCGTCAAGACCACGTCCTTCGCCGCACTCCTGGCTGGCGCGGGCCTGGCCATCGGCACAGCCTGGGGCGGCCTGCTCACGCACTTCGCCGCCGGCGTGTTCCTGCAGGTGCTGCGGCCCTACCAGGTAGGCGACTACGTCACGGTGGCCGGCGTCAGTGGCACGGTGAAGGAACTGGGCCTGTTCGGCACGACGCTCATCCTGCCGGACAACGTGATCGCCACCATCGGCAACAACAGCGTGCTGTCGGGCACCATCCAGAACTTCAGCACGCTGGCCTACCGCCGTGTCGACACCACTGCCAAGGTGGCGAACAGCGTCGACGTGAAGGACGCGATCGCCCGGCTCAAGACCGCCGTGGCGGCGATCCCGAACGTGGCCACCACGCCGCCGCCTGACATCGAGATCCTGCAGTTCACACCCGAGGGCCCGCTGCTGGCCGTGCGCCCCTACACCCACACCGATCACTACTGGCAGGTGTATTTCGACACCCACAAGGCAATCGTCGACACCTTCGGCGCCGCCGGCTACCCGGTGCCCGAGACGCCAACGGTGCAGCGCCGGCTGGCCTGAACTGGCCCGTCCGCGTCCCCCAAGAAAAAACCCGCCGAGGCGGGTTTTTTCTTGGGGCGCAGGGTTTACTGCTTCTTGGCGGCCTCGTTCTGGGCCGTGCCCGGAATCTTCTCGCCGATCTTGTTGCCGGCACTGCGCATGCCATCGGCCGCGGCATGACCCGCGTTCTCCGTGGCGTCGACCGCCTTGGTGGCGCCCTTCTTGGTCGCGCTGTAGGCCTTCTTCGTCGTCTTCTTGGTGGCGTTGTACGCCTTCTTGGTGCCGCGCTCGGTGGCATCCACGGCGCGCTCGGTGGTGTTCTTGGTCGCGCTCCAGGCCTTCTTGGCGCCGCGCTCGGTGGCATCCACGGCTTCCTTGCCGGTTTCCTTGGCGCGTTCGGTCACCGTCGGCTCGGTGGTGGTGGTCGTCGTCTGGGCGACGGCAGAGAGGCCTGCCGATGCGAAGGCCAGCGCCAGCACGGCGGGAAGGATGCGAAGGGTCGGGTTGCTCATGGGTACTCCTTTGAAATCGTCGGAATTCGAAGTGGTTCAAGTGGTCCTGCCACTGTGCTCGAACGCCCGAGCGAAACCCGAGGATGACATCAAAGAAGGCGCAAAAAACGCGGCACAGACGGGTCGCGACTTCGGCCTACGGGCCGTGTCGGCGCTTCGACTACAGGGGCGCGGGGCCTGCGTAACCTGATGCGTCCGGGGCCCGGCCATCAGGGTCATCCGCCAACAGGGCCGTCAGCCGCGGCATGGCGTCGCAGGCATTGCGCGTGGTGGCTTCTGCCAGCGCCGGCAGCGCCATGCCGCGCAACTGCGCCAGCACGGCAGCGATGCGCGGCAGCTCCGCGGGCTCGTTGCGGCCCTGCGCTTGCCCGGCGTCACGCTCGGCCTGGGTGCGGTAGAGCCAGTGCGGCGGAATGTCCGGCGCGTCGGTTTCCAGCACGATGGCCTCGAGCGGCACCGACCGCGCGAGCCGCCGCAGCTGCAGGGCGCGCTCGAAGGTGACGGCACCGCCGAAGCCCAGCTTCAACCCCATGTCGATGCAGGCCTGCGCCTGCTGCTCGCTGCCGTTGAAAGCATGCGCGATGCCGCGCCACGGCCGGCCACGGCCCACTTGGCGCAGGTGCTTGAGCACCTGGTCGACCGAGCGCCGCACGTGGATCAGCACCGGCAGGTCGTGGGCCCGGGCGAGTTCGAGCTGGCGGTGGAAGATGCGGGCTTGCTTGACCGCGTCCAGGTCCTTGACGAAGTGGTCGAGACCGATTTCGCCGACGGCCACCAGCCGCGGGTCGGCCGCCTGTCGGGTCAACTCGGCCTCGAGCCGGTCCAGGTCGGCGTCGTCGGCCTCCCGCGTGCACAGCGGATGCACCCCCAGCGCGTAGGCATCGTGCTGCCGGTGCGCGAGCGCGCGCACGGTGTCGAAATTGAAGGCGGCCACGGCCGGGATGACGCACAGGGCGACGCCGGCCGCCCGCGTGCGGGCGTGCACCTCGGCCGCCTGCGCACCGAATTCGGGCGCATCGAGGTGACAGTGTGTATCGACGAACGCAGCCATGCGGTCATGATGCATCAAGCCATGCGTCTGGGAACAAAGCGTGCTACTGTGAAACCGTTCCCGTGCTTTTCGCCGGAGGTGCATCCATGCGCAGGCCTGCCCGCTACAGCCGCTCACCCCGAAGCTCGCCGCCGACCGAGGGGGTCGCCGATGACGCGATCGTGCCCGAAACCGGCGCGCTCGCGAGCGAGGATCCGCCGCCTGCAGACCGGCGCAGGCAACCTGGTCGCGCCGCGTTGGCGCTGATGCTCGTCGTGGCGATGGGTGCAGCGGCCGGCGCCGGCTATCTGTGGCCCCGCGCGGGCGGGCACACGCTGACGCAGAAGGACATCGACGCGGCCGTGCTGCGCACGCTGCAGACGAACACCCTGCCCTCCCCTGCTGCCAAGGCGGCGGACATCATCCGGCCCTCGGTCGTGCGCGTGGTCGGCTATGGCGAGGAGAAAAAGACCCCCGAGGCGAAGACGGAGAAGCGGGGCCGCAACATGGCCAAGGGCAAGCCGCCGGAGGCCGACGGCCCGCCCGGCGAGGTCGAGCGCGGCGTGGGCACCGGCGTGGTGATCGTCGACAAGGGCGTGATCCTCACCAACCTGCACGTGGTCGCCGGCGCCGACAAGATCAGGGTGACGTTCTTCGATGGCCTGGAGTCGCCCGCCACCATCACCGGCGTGCAGCCCGAGAACGACCTGGCGGTGCTGCAGGCGCAGAAGATCCCCGACGACCTGGTGGCCGCCACCATGCGCTCCACCGCCGACCTGCGGCCCGGCGACCAGGTGGCCGCCGTGGGCTTTCCATTCGGCATCGGGCCTTCAGTGTCGGCCGGCGTGGTGTCGGGGCTCAAGCGCTCCTTCCGCTCGCCCGAGGGCAAGCAGGAACTGGGCAACCTGATCCAGTTCGATGCGGCGGCCAACCCCGGCAACTCGGGCGGCCCGCTGATCAACATGGATGGCGAGGTGCTCGGCGTGGTCACCGCCATCCTCAACCCGACGCAGCAGCGCACCTTCATCGGCATCGGCTTCGCCGTGCCGATCGAGAACGCCGCCAGCGCCGCCGGCTCGCCGCCCTTCTGACGACACCGCCATCCTCCTGCCTCTAGCCCCCGGAGAACGCCGCATGACCGACACGCCCACCCCCGACAACGGCCACACGCCGGCCGCCACGGCCGAGTTGATGGAGCAGATCCTGTATCAGGTCAAGCGCGTGGTGGTGGGCCAGGACCGTTTCCTCGAGCGTGTGATGGTGGCGATGCTCGCCGGTGGCCACCTGCTGGTCGAAGGCGTGCCCGGGCTGGCCAAGACACTCACGGTGAAGACGCTGGCCGACACCGTGCGCGGGCAGTTCAAGCGCATCCAGTTCACGCCCGACCTGGTGCCGGCCGACCTGGTGGGCACCCGCATCTACAACCAGAAGAGCGGTGACTTCTCCACCGCGCTGGGCCCGGTGTTCGCCAACCTGCTGCTGGCCGACGAGATCAACCGCGCGCCGGCCAAGGTGCAGAGTGCGTTGCTGGAAGTGATGCAGGAACGCCAGGTCACGATCGCGGGCGAGACGCACAAGGTGCCCAGGCCCTTTCTGGTGATGGCGACCCAGAACCCGATCGAGACCGAGGGCACCTACCCATTGCCCGAGGCACAGGTGGACCGCTTCATGATGAAGGTGCTGGTCGACTACCCGACCGACGAGGAGGAGTTCGTCATCGTGCAGCGCGTGATCGGCGACACGCTCGAAGCCGCGCCCGTGGCCACGACCGACCAATTGGCCGCCCTGCAGGCCCAGGCGCGCCACGTGTACGTCGACCCGTCGCTCATCCAGTACGCGGTGAAGCTGGTGTCGGCCACGCGCACGCCCGAGAAGTTCGGGCTCAAGGACACGCGCCAGCTCATCACCTTCGGCGCCAGCCCGCGGGCCACCATCAACCTCACCGAGGGCGCACGGGCGCTGGCGATGCTGCGCGGCCGCACCTATGCGCTGCCCGAAGACATGACCGACCTGGTGCCCGACGTGCTGCGCCACCGCGTCACGCTGTCGTACGAAGGCCTGTCCGAAGGGCTCACGCCCGACATCCTGGTCGAACGCATCATGCGGGCCGTGCCCGCGCCCGCGAAGCCCCTGGAACATGACAAGCTGGTGGCGTAGGAAATCGCTGCCGGCCGCGGCAGCCAACGACGCCGTGCCCGAGGGCGGTGCGGCCGAGCGCGCGCTGCGCCGGCTCGAATGGACGGTGATCCGACGCCTCGACGGCCTGCTGCAGGGCAACTACCGGACCCTGATGCGCGGAACCGGCCTGGACCTGGCCGACCTGCGCGAGTACCAGCTGCACGACGACGTGCGCCACATCGACTGGAATGTGACGGCGCGGCTGCAGCAGCCGCACGTGCGCGTGTTCACCGAGGACCGCGAGATGGCGGCCTGGTTCGTGCTCGACCTGAGCCGCTCGGTGGATTTCGGCTCGGGCACGCGGGCCAAGCGCGAAATCTCGCAGGGCTTCGTCGGCGTGCTGGCGCGTCTGCTCACGCGGCACGGCAACCGCGTCGGCGCACTGGTCTACGGCACCGACCTCGAACACGTGCTGCCGCCGCGCAGCGGCCGCCAGCATGTGCTGCGCCTGCTGCATGCGATGGCCCGCCGCGCGCCGGAGGCCAAGGCCGACAAGGCACAGGGCATGACCCGGCTGTCGGACCTGCTGCGCTCGGCCGCGGTGATGATGCCGCGCCGCGCCACGGTCTTCGTGGTGTCGGACTTCCTGAGCGAGCCCGGCTGGGAGAAGCCGCTGGGCCAGCTCGCGCAGCGCCACGAGGTGATCGCGGTGCGCCTGTTCGACCCGCTGGAACTGGAACTACCGGACCTGGGCCTGGTCCCGCTGCGCGATGCCGAGACCGGCGAGCAGCTGTGGGTCGACACGCACGACCGCGGGTTCCGCAAGCGTTTCGCGCGCATCGCCGCCGAACGCGAACAGACGCTGCGCGACGCGCTGGCGCGCGCCGGCGTCGATGCGCTGGAACTGTCGACCGCCGACGACCTTGTCGAGGCCATCGTGCGCTTTGCCGACATGCGCAAGCGCCGCGTGCGTGCGTTGCCGGCGACCGGCGCGCGGGGAGCCGCCGCATGACGAGGCTCACCACAACCCCATCCGGCCCTGCCGATCGCCCCGGAGCATCGCCATGACCTTCCTCTGGCCCCAATTCCTCTGGCTGCTGCTGGCGGTGCCCGTGCTGGTGCTGCTGTACCTCTGGCTGCTGCGTCGCAAGAAGAAGCTGGCGCTGCGCTACGCCAGCCTGTCGATCGTGCGAGAGGCCATGGGCGCGGGCCAGACGGTGCGCCGCCACATCCCGCCGCTGCTGTTCCTGCTGGCCATCGTGGCGATGCTGGTCGCGGCCGCGCGGCCCATGGCGGTGGTGCTGCTGCCCTCGAACCAGCAGACCATCATCCTCGCGATGGACGTCTCGGGCAGCATGCGTGCGGAAGACGTCAAGCCCAACCGCCTGGTGGCCGCGCAGGATGCGGCCAAGGGCTTCATCAAGGACCTGCCGCGCAACGTGAAGGTGGGCGTGGTGGCCTTCGCCGGCAGCGCCAACGTGGCGCAGCTGCCGACCACCAACCGCGAGGACCTGGTGGCGGCCATCGACTCCTTCCAGCTGCAGCGCGCCACGGCCACGGGCAACGCCATCGTGGTGTCGCTGGCGACGCTGTTCCCCGATGCGGGCATCGACGTCGGCGACTTCGGGGCCCAGAGCCGGCGCCAGGGCGTCGCGATCGAGCAGGCCGGCAAGCAGAAGAAGGAGTTCGTGCCGGTGGCGCCGGGCTCCTTCACTTCGGCCGCGATCATCATGCTCACAGACGGCCAGCGCACCACCGGTGTCGACCCGCTGGACGCCGCCAAGGCCGCGGCGGACCGCGGGGTGCGCGTCTACACCGTGGGGATCGGCACCGTCGATGGCGAGACCATCGGCTTCGAGGGCTGGTCGATGCGCGTGCGGCTGGACGAGGAAACGCTCAAGGCCGTGGCCAAGCAGACCTCGGCCGAGTACTTCTACGCCGGCACGGCGCACGACCTGAAAAAGGTGTACGACACGCTGAGCTCGCGCCTGACGGTGGAGAAGAAGGAAACCGAGATCTCGGCGCTCTTCGCCATGGGTGCGGCGCTGCTGGCCCTGCTGTCGGCGGGGCTGTCGCTGTTCTGGTTCAACCGGATCCTGTAGGTTCGTTTCGAAAATACGGACAGCCGAACGCAGAGGGCGCGAA
>JAFEEH010000190.1 GCA_018241185.1 Pseudomonadota bacterium
ACTTCCATCCTCAATTGAAGGGATGGAACTACCCATGCCTCTGGAAGGAGATCCACTGTCCGCGGTGAATCTTCGCATCCGCGACATCGTCGCGTATGCAATATTGAGCGAACGAGGTCGCAGCCAACCGGCGTTGGAAGAGGCGCAGAAGCGCCTGGAAGAACTCGCAAGCGAATTGGCAGTGATTCGTGGAAGCCTTGGTTGGCGACTGATGGTCCGCGTGCAGCGGCTCATCACCCAGTTGATTCCGTCCCCAGCGCGCCGCGTCGTGAGGCGAAGTGCTCAACTGATCTATTCTACCCTCAGGGGTCGCTTGGCTGCGCAGCTTCGCGTCGAGCGCTCCAGAGCTGCCGCACGAGCAAAGCTCGATGCCGCAGAGCGCGCAAAAACCGAGCCCCCCCAAGCCGCAAGGGAGCTCGGCGTCGACCAAGCCATCGCGCTGCCCTTCGTTGCCGGACCACCAGAGTTTCTACCGCAGCGCGTGGCAGCCGTCGTTCACCTCTACCATGAAGAACTGGCTGCGGAATTTCGTCGCTATCTATTGAACATTCCGGTGCCGGTGGATGTGTATATATCCACCACCGACGAGCACCGCGCAGAGCTGATCCGGTCTGCCTTTCTGAATTGGCCTTTGGGAAGCGTGGAAGTTAGAGTCGTCGAGAACCGCGGTCGAGACATCGCACCGAAACTGGTCACTTTCGCTGATATCTACTCTAAATACGAGTTTGTTGTTTACCTACATAGCAAGCGGTCGCACCATTCCGGTGTACTAGCGCTATGGCGCCTCTTTTTACTGGAGACGCTTATCGGCAGTCGCGCGATCATAGAAAGCATATTTTACCTTTTTCACGCCGATCCGAAACTCGGCATTGTGGCCGCTCAACATTACGAGCCGATGCGGCAATGGATAAATTGGGGCGGAAATCTTCTTCGCGTGAAAGAACTGGCAGGGCGGATGGGAATCGATCTACCTAGTGATTTTCCCGTTCTCGATTTTCCAGCGGGGTCGATGTTTTGGACCCGCACAGATGCACTCCGCCCGCTTCTTGAACTTGGTTTGACCAATGAGGATTTTTCACCCGAGTCGGGGCAAATTGACGGCACCCTTGCGCATGCCGTCGAACGGATTTTCTATTTTGTATGCGAGCATGCCGGCTTCAAGTGGCTGAAGGTCGCGCGACCAGAACTGCACGAGCACACGCCCAATATTGTTTCCGTCATTAACGCTCAGAGTGTGGCAAGAGAGATCGACGGATGCACATTTCGGCTGCTTCGACCGGGCGCAGTGCGCCCCAGAGCAACACCATTAGACCCGGTAACTCGAGCTCCACAAAAGCTAACCTCCATCCTGGGTGGGGCGGCGCTTGGGTTCAATCTCAAGCCGCCGACAAGGCCGTATCAAGTAGCCGTCGGCTTATTAACATATGAAAATGACGGCGAGGAACTGAAACGCTCGGCGCACGCGGCGCTTCTCAGTATCGATCGAGATGCCGACTGGATTGCTGGGCACCTTGCAATATTGGACAATGGTAGCGATACATCAAATGTCCTTCCGTCAACCAGCCGAGTACTGCGCTATCCAACTCAGGGAAATATCGGGTTCGGCGCTGGTCATAATGTTTTAATGCGCACTGCGTTCAAAAATGGCGCCGACGTCTATTTCGCCGTTAACCCCGACGGCATATTGCATCCAGACGCGATACTTAACATGCTACGCGTCTTGAGAGCCACCGACGATCGAGCGCTTGTCGAAGCTTCTCAATTCCCAATTGAACACCCAAAACCCTATGATCCCGTAACCCTGGAGACCCCTTGGGTGTCGGGCGCCTGCCTAGCCATTCCTCGTGCGGCATTTATGCTACTTGACGGATTCGATGAGGGCTTCTTTATGTATTGCGAGGACGTCGATTTGTCTTGGCGAGCCCGCGCGCAAGGAATACCGTTGAGAATATGCCCGCGCGCCCTGTTTCTCCACAAAGTTACTAATCGGGCCACCGATTCTGCCACCCATCTCCTCATGCTGGAATCTGGGGTACGACTCGCTCGTAAATGGCAATCGCCGGACTTCGAGAATTTTTGCGCTTCGCAACTTCCGGAAACTGTGCGGGAGGCGATGACCAATTCCCGGGTAAACACCGTGCCGGACGCTTGGCGCCGTTATGCCAATTTTGATAATGACTTCAAGTTCGCTCCGCCCCGGTGGTGACGCGTCCCGGCTCGCGGTAGTCGCTGGTCGCGTCAACTCCATTGTTCGGGTGCATGACCCGCAACGCCTCGTTGAGCTGGAGCGATGCCTTTTTTCCCTTTGCGGACAGGACCACCAAGACGTTCATGTCATTGTCGTTACCCAACGATTTTCTGCACCTCAACTGGACCAAGTGAAAGCCCTGATGATGCGTCTGCAGGCGCTTCATGGTTCACCCAAGTTCACGTTGAAGAATTACGCCAACCCAGAACCCAAGGACGCGCGCAGTGCATTGCTAAATTTTGGTATTGAATTTTGCGACGGACAGTATCTGGCCTTTCTTGATTATGATGACACTTTATATCCCGAAGCCTACACGCTGCTCACGAAGCGAATCGCAACGAGCGGAGCAGCTATCGCCTTTGCTTCAGTACGAGTGGTAGAGGCAGATGTCCATCAAGAGTTTGACTTTGTGCGCGTGAACAGCTTGCGTTCAACCAATTTCGACGGTACTGGTCTTGCTGATCTCCTTCAGCGCGGCAACTTTTGCCCAATTCACTCTTATCTCATTGATCGAAGTCGTCTTCCTTTAACTATGAAATGGTTCGACACAACGATGACGTTTGA
>JAFEEH010000191.1 GCA_018241185.1 Pseudomonadota bacterium
AGCCGGCGCCCGGCACGTCGACGCCCTGGTGCTCGCCCGCACGCCCGCCCCCTGACACCCGACCGGCAGGGACGGCTATCCTTCGCGGCCCACCCTCCTGCGCCTATTCATGTTCCACATCGTCCTGGTGGAGCCCGAGATCCCGCCCAACACCGGCAACGTGATCCGGCTCGCCGCCAACACCGGCTGCGACCTGCACCTGATCGAACCGCTGGGCTTCTCGATGGACGACCGCCTGCTGCGCCGGGCCGGGCTCGACTACCACGAGTACGCCCAAGTGCGCCGCCATGCCGACTGGGACGCCTTCCTCGCCACCTGCCAACCCGATCCCGGCCGCCTCTTCGGCCTGAGCACCCGTGGCACGGGCAGCGTGCACGGCACGGCATTTCGGCCCGGCGACTGGCTGGTCTTCGGGGCCGAGACGCGCGGCCTCGCGCCCGAACTGCGCGAGCGCTTCCCGCCGGCCCAGCTGCTGCGCCTGCCGATGCGGCCCGGCCAGCGCAGCCTGAACCTGTCGAATGCCGTGGCGGTCACCGTGTTCGAAGCCTGGCGGCAGAACGGGTTCGGCGATTTGCTATCAAATTCATAGCTGCTTGCGCAAGCAGGACGGGCGCTGCAGCCCGATTTGGCTTGAAAACCTGACCACCGGCTGAATCCGGGACGGCGCCTGGGGCGTATGGACAAGAGTGGCGCGCTGCGCGTCACCACACCCTTTCATCCACGGTCCCAGGAGTCCACCATGAAGCGCATGTCTTTCAGCCTTGCCGCCCTCGCCCTCGTCGCCGCCACCGGTGCCCAGGCCTTCCAGGGAGAGCAGAACCCCAACCCGCCCGCACCCTTCCAGCCGACGCTCTCGCGCGCCGAGGTGCAGGCCCAGGCCCGCCAGGCGCAGCCGATCGGCAACGGCGGCACCGGCGTGCTGCGGCCCGTGGCCGGCGCAGTCGACCGCGAGTCCGTGCGCGCGGGCGCAGTGGCGGCAGCACGCCGCGGGTCGGCCAGCTACGGCACCATCGGCATGCCGATGTGATCGGCGCGGCGCCGCCGCCCCTCAGGGATAGCGGCGCACCACCGA
>JAFEEH010000192.1 GCA_018241185.1 Pseudomonadota bacterium
GGATTTCGATCGATCTGTGACTACGTAAGCCTGAGAGGAGAAAACGACCGCAACCTGGTTGCCTACACCTTCCTGCACGACCCTGACGACAAGAGTTCGCACCAGCAAATCACCTACGGGGAACTGCTGGATCGCGTCATCTCGTTCTCGGCCCGCCTGCAGCAAGTGGCGGCGCCGGGTGACCGCGCAATTCTTCTCTATCCCCCCGGCATCGACTACATAGTTGCCTTCTACAGTTGCCTGTGGGCCGGCCTTGCCGCAGTTCCGGCATATCCGGTCAAGAACAACCAGCACCGTGATCGACTCAGTGCCGTCATCTCGGATTGCAGCGCGTCGATCATCCTGACGCATGCGGCAGACTTGGCGAAGCTCCAGGAAACCCGCTCATCGAGTTTTCCCTCCCTCGGGGAGCATCAGATCATTTCCGAAGCGATCTGCCCGGAACCGGGTCAGTCAATGCTCCGTTTGCTGCAAGCTGTTCCCACGGAACTGGCCTTCCTTCAATACACCTCTGGCTCGACCGGTGACCCGAAAGGGGTCATGGTCACCCATTCGAATCTGATTCACAACCTGGGCGAGATCCGCGACAAGTTCGGCAGCACGCGCGAAACCGTGATGGTGAGCTGGCTCCCTCCGTATCACGACATGGGCTTGATCTCCGCGATCCTCGAACCTCTGTTCGTGGGATTCCATGCGGTCCTCATGTCGCCCTTCTCGTTCATCCAGCGCCCCATGCGATGGCTGAACGCGATCTCCGAGTACAAGGCAACGCTGTCAGGTGGGCCGAACTTCGCCTTCGACCTGGTTGCCAACGCCCGCGACCCTGTAGCTGAGACGCTGTCGCTCAAGACCCTTCGTATCATGTACAGCGGCGCCGAACCCATACAGGTCGCGACCTTGAAGCGATTCTGCGAGAGCTTCTCCGCGGCGGGCTTCGTGCCCGAGATGCTTTACCCCTGCTACGGTCTGGCCGAAGGCACCCTGTTCTCCTCGGGCGGAAACGCCGCATCCGCGCCCGTCCTCCTGAACACCACCAGCAAGCAGATGGTGCGCTGGAAAGTCGCGACGATGCCCGAGACATCTGCATCGCTTCCCGACCACCGAATCAAGGTCGGGTGCGGCCGCACCCTCGCTCAACAGGAGATCCGCATCGTCGATCCCGAGAGCCTCCGGGAACTCGAGGACGGCGAAGAAGGCGAGATCTGGGTCAGCGGTCCGAGCATTGCCAAGGGGTACTGGCAACGGGAAGCGCAGACCCGCGAGGTTTTCGATGCGCATACGGAATCCGGAGCAGGTCCCTTTCTGCGTACGGGCGATCTCGGGTTTCTCATGGATGAAGAACTGTTCGTCACGGGCCGCATCAAGGACACGATCATCGTCAGGGGCAAGAAGTACTACCCCCAGGACATCGAGCGTGCGGTCGAAGCGGCCGTCGCCGAAGTCAGGCCGTCATGCACCGTTGCGTTCAACCTCGGCGATCAGGGAGAGATTGCAGTGGTCGCCGAGATCGAGCGAACCGCGCGCAAGTCGGACCCGGACGCATTGCTTGCGGACATCCGCAAGGCTGTCGGCAAGCAGTCCCAGCTCTTTCCCTTCACCGTTGTCATCGTCGCGCCAGGAAGAACGCTGAAGACCTCCAGCGGAAAGGTTCAGCGACGCCTCACGCGCAAGTTGCTGGAGCAGCAGGAGATGGAGGTCTGGGCGCGGTGGACCCGGCCTTCGAGCCAGGACAGCCACACCGAACCAAGCGGATCCCAGGCAATTGCCGTCGAAGGCTAGACACATGCTCACTCCAAATGCTCCAAACCAGGCGCTCCTGAGACAACGCGCGCGCACCAGCAGGCGGGATCTGATCCTCGCGCTGACGGCCAACATCGTGCCGCTGCTGGGAACCGTTTTTCTGCTCGCCTCGACTCTTGCATTCGGGATGCCGGTCCATCTCTTCGACATCGTGCTTTTCGCGGTGTGCTACTTCCTGGCGATGGTCGGTCTCGAGGTCGGCTTTCATCGGTACTTCGCCCACAAGTCCTTCAAGACATCGAAGTCGATGGAAATGCTCTTGGGCATCCTGGGATCGATGAGTTTCCAGGGAGGCGTGATTCTCTGGACCGCGACCCACAGGCGTCATCACGGAAATACGGACGAACCCAGCGATCCACACAGTCCCGTTGCTCCGGCGGGCAGTTCCCGCGGTCGTCGCTTCGCCCAATTCATGCACGCGTACATCGGATGGATGTTCAACCCGAACTCGCTCAAGCCCAAGGGCTGGGAACGGATGACACCCGACATGTTCCGCCGGCCCGACCTGTTCAGGCTGCATGTGAGCTACGCCAAGTGGGGAATTCTGGGCGTCCTCATTCCCGCGCTCATCGGCGCTGCCTGGTACCAGTCGTGGCAAGGATTTCTCACGGGACTTCTTTGGGGTGGGCTGCTGCGAATCTTCGTAGCCAATCAGATGTACTACATCACCAACTAATTCGGGCATCTGGTTGGCACACGGCCTTTTCGCCGCGCCGACAACAGCCGCAACAACCTGCTGCTCGCGATTCCGACTCTCGGACTTTCGCTGCACAACAACCATCACGAATTTCCTGCCTCTGCCAGCGTTTCGCTGCATTGGTGGCAGCCAGACATTTCAGCTCTCGTCATCCGCGTCCTCGAACGCCTGGGACTTGTCTGGGATGTTCGCAGACCCACGCGAGAGCAGATCCTCGAAGCAAAGCAACGGTACTCGGTGCAGTACGAATCAGGAGAGAAAGAAGCATGAAGCAGCAAGAAGCAGGTGCACAGGTCGATCCCGGTGCGCTCAAGACCTGGTTGATCAACTACATCAGCAAGCGATGCGACATCCCGGCTACCGAATTGCATCCCGGCATCCCGTTCGAGGAGTTTGGCATCGACTCCGTGCAGGCC
>JAFEEH010000193.1 GCA_018241185.1 Pseudomonadota bacterium
GAAGCCATCTCGGTGCGGCCGCTGGTCGATGCCGGCACCATCACCGACTGGCAGGCTTTCGGCCTGCGGCTGGTGAAGTTCTTCCTGCTCGCGCTGCCGGCCAGCCTGGTGTTCATCGCCTTCACCGCGCTCGCGGCCGCTGCCCTGCGCGTGCTGTTCCTGCCGCGCATGCAGGCCGGCACCTGGCCGGTGCACGGCAACCGCTACCTGGGCAAGTGGCTGGTCAACCAGATCCAGGAGTCGAGCCTGGCGGTGCTGCACGGGGTGTATGCGACGGTGTTCTCGGCCAGCTGGTACCGCCTGCTCGGTGCCAAGGTCGGCAAGGAGACCGAGCTCTCGACTGCGCTGGGCGTGGTGCCCGACATGCTCACCCTGGGCGACGAGTGCTTCATCGCCGACGCCGTGATGCTGGGCGACGAGCACATCGACGGCGGCTGGATGACGGTGCAGCCCACCGTGGTGTCGCGCCGCAGCTTCGTCGGCAACGGCGCCTACGTGCCCGACGGCACGGTCATCCCCGAGAACGTGCTGATCGGCGTGATGAGCGCCGTGCCGCGCCGCACCGCCATGCAGCCGGGCGACACCTGGCTGGGCGCGCCGCCGGTGCACCTGCCGGCGCGCGAGGTGGTCGGCGGCTTCGCGCCGCACCTGACCTTCGCGCCCTCACGCTGGCGCAAGCTGGGCCGCGGCACGGTGGAGGCCTTCCGCATCGCCGCGCCGCATGCGCTGGTCATTGCCGTGGGCTACGCGATCGTGCTGGACGCCATGCCGCTGGCCGAGTCCGGGCGCTGGGGCGACGTGGCGGTCGACCTGGCGGTGGGCGGCGCGGCGTTCGCGCTGGCCACCTTCCTCTTCGTGGCGGTCTTCAAGTGGCTGACGGTGCGGCGCTACGGCCGCCGCGCGACGCCGATGTGGACGCCCTTCGTCTGGCTCTCGGAGGCGGTGACCAACATGTACGAGGGCATCACGGTGCCCTGGTTCCTGCGCTACCTGCGCGGCACGCCGTGGCTCAACAATGCCTTCAACCTGCTGGGGGCGGACATCGCGCGCGGTGTGTACCTCGACACCACCGACATCACCGAGTTCGACTGCGTGCACATCGGCGAGCACAGCGAGCTGAACGCGGCATGCTGCCCCCAGACCCACCTGTTCGAGGACCGCGTGATGAAGATCGACCACGTGCACATCGGCAGCCGGGTGACGGTGGGGCCGCGCTCGACGATGCTCTACGGCACGCAGGTGCAGGACGGCGCGCAGCTCGGGCCGATGACGCTGGTGATGAAGGGCGAGACGATCCCGGCCGGCACGCGCTGGCACGGGCTGCCGGCGGTGCCGCGGCGCGATGCGCCGCAGCCTGGCGCGGTCAGTGCGGGGACGGCGTCCGCGCGATGAAGGCGGCGATGTCGCGCGCCACGCCCTCGGGTTGCTCGTGGATGATCCAGTGCGTGGCGCCCGGCACGCGCTTGATCTCGAGCTGCGGCACGTAGGCGTCCAGGCCGTCGAGCAGGCCGGGCAGCAGCGCGGCATCGTCCATCGCCCACAGCACCAGCGTGGGCACCGTCACCGCCAGGCGCTCGTGGGGCAGGGTGGGGATGTCGTCGGCGCTGGTCTTGCCCGGGACGGGTGGCTTCATCGGCGTCACGCGGTACAGGTTGCAGGCGCCGGTGAGGCCCTGGCTCCACACGTCGCGGTACTTCTGCTTGACCGGCTCGGTCAGCCAGCCGAAGCCGTCCGGCCCGGCCTTCATCATGGTGAACATGGTGAAGAGGCGGGCGAAGTCGTTCTCGGCCAGCACCTTTTCGGAACCCGGCGCCGCCAGCCAGTTCATGTACGCGCTGGCCTTCTGCTGCTCGGCGCTGTTCTTCAGCTCGCGGGTGAAGGTGCCGGGGTGCGGCGAGTTGATGATGACCAGCCGCCGCACCTGGCCCGGGAAGGCATTGGCGTGGCCCCAGCCGAAGGCACCGCCCCAGTCATGGGCGACCAGCGTGTCGATGAGGCCGTCCTCGCGCTCGGTCTTGACCAGCTCGACCATGTCCTGGATCAGCAGGTGCGGGCGGTAGGCCTCGACCTCCTGGGGCTGGCTCGACTTCTCGAAGCCGCGCAGGTTGGGCGCGACGCAGCGGTAGCCGCCGTTGGCCGGCTGCGAGAACCATTCGAGGAGCTCGTCCCAGATGAAGGCGGCCTCGGGGAAGCCGTGCAGGAATACCATGAGCGGGCGGCCCTTCTCGCCGGCGGCGCGGCAGCTGAGGGTGATCCCGTTGGGCAGGGTGCGCTCGAAGGTCTCGATCGTCATGGGGCTTGTCTCCTGGTCTGCTCTCTTTTTGATAGCTGCTCGCGCAGGCTGGGCGGGCGCTGGAGCCCGATTCGGCACTCAATCGGCGGCGGTGCCGTCCGACGCATTCTCGGCATGGGTCCAGCGCCAGAGCAACTCCGCCGCCTCGTCCACGCCCTGGCGCTTGAGGGCCGAGAAGAGTTTGACCTCGCCCCCGCCGGCCTGGAGTCGCGCAATCGACAGCGCCTTGGCGCCTTCGGAGCGGGACAGCTTGTCGGCCTTGGTCAGCAGCACCAGGAAGTTCAGGCCTTCCTCGACGCGGGGACGGATCACGTCCAGCAGGATTTCGTCGAGCTCGGTCAGGCCCAGCCGCGGGTCGACCATCAGCACCACGCCGCGCAGCGTCTCGCGGGTGACGAGGTAGTTGCCCATCACGCGCTGCCAGCGCAGCTTGGCCTCGCGCGGCACGGCTGCGTAGCCGTAGCCCGGCAGGTCGGCCAGCACGGCGTCGTCGACCTGGCCCTTGCCGACGCCGAAGAGGTTGATGTGCTGGGTGCGGCCCGGCGTCTTGGAGGCGAAGGCCAGGCGCTTTTGCTGCGTCAGCGTGTTGATGGCGGTGGACTTGCCGGCGTTGGAACGGCCGACGAAGGCGATTTCCGGCAGCGTGAGCGGCGGCAGGTGCTCCAGCTGCGGCGCGCTGGTGAGGAAGTGCGCGGTGTGCAGCCAGCCCATCGCGGTGCGCGCGCGCGCCGCGAAAGATGATGCTTCGTCAGGCGCGGCTGGGTTGGGGGAAGGGGCAGTGCCCGGCGTCGCTGCGGCGGCGCGGGCCGGCGAAGGCGGCGGGGTCATGGGTCGCGGAGGGCACAGGGCCCAGGCTGGAGAGGCGGGGCACCATTGTAGAATCGCCGGGTTTTGCGCCAACAAACGTAGCCCCCCGATATGAAGTTGTTCGCCCATGTCCTGCTTGCGGCCGCACTCGGCGCAAGTGCCAGCGCCGCCCTTGCGGCCGATGCACCCGCTGCGGCGCCGGCAGCCGCCGCCAAGCCGGCCAAGCCCGATCCCGCCAAGGGCGACACGCTGTTCAACACGGCGCCGGCGAACAGCCAGTCGTGTGCGTCGTGCCACAACGCCGACGGCAACTCGGCCATCGCGGCCAATCCCAAGCTGGCGCAGCAGCATCCGGAATACATCCTCAAGCAGTTGCAGGACTTCAAGTCCGGCAAGCGCAAGAGCGCCATCATGAAGCCTTACGCCTCGGCGCTGAGCGACGAGGACATGCGCAACATTGCCTGGTTCGTCGGCAGCAAGAAGGTCAAGCCCGGCTTCTCGAAGGAGAAGGACCTGGTCTCGCTGGGCGAGCGCATCTTCCGCGGCGGCATCGCCGATCGCATGGTGCCCGCCTGCGCCGGCTGCCACAGCCCCAACGGCGCCGGCATCCCGGCCCAGTACCCGCGCCTGGGCGGCCAGCATGCCGACTACACCGACGCGCAGCTCAAGGCCTTCCGCGACGGCGTGCGCACCAACAGCCCGCAGATGACGGGCGTGGCCGCCAAGATGAACGACCGCGAGATCAAGGCGGTGGCCGACTACATCGCCGGGCTGCGCTGAATCAACGCGTCACCGCGAACCAACCGCCGAAAATAAAACCCAACAAGGGCGGGCCGATCCAGAAGGATGGCCCGCCCTTTTGCTTGGTCCCCCTGCCGCCCGCTCCCGCCCCACGCCCGCCATGTCCGTTTCCACCCACGGCCTTCGACTGAAGACCGGCTCGCAGGCCCTGCGCGCCGGGGTGGAGCTTCTGTCGTCGATGCGCTTTGCCATCGCGCTGCTGACGGTCATCTGCATCGCCTCGATCATCGGCACGGTGCTCAAGCAGCACGAGCCGATCGGCAACTACATCAACCAGTTCGGCCCCTTCTGGGCCCAAGTGTTCCGGGCGGCGCGGCTGGATTCGATCTACAGCGCCTGGTGGTTCCTGCTGATCCTGGCCTTCCTGGTCGTCAGCACCTCGCTGTGCATCGCGCGCAACACGCCGCGCATCCTGGCCGATCTGAAGACCTTCAAGGAAGACATCCGCGCCCAGAGCCTGAAGGCCTTCGGGCTGCGCGCCGAGGCCGCTCTGGGCGAAGCGCCCGAGCAGGCGGCCAACCGCATCGGCCAGCTCCTGGTCAGCGGCGGCTGGAAGGTCAGGCTGCAGCGCCGCGACGGCGATGGCAGCGCCGGCGGCTGGATGGTCGCCGCCCGTGCGGGCGGCGCCAACAAGCTGGGCTACATCGCGGCCCACAGCGCGATCGTGCTGGTGTGCCTCGGCGGGCTGCTCGACGGCGACCTCATCGTGCGGGCGCAGACCTGGTTCAACGGCAAGAGCGTCTACACCGGCGGCGGCCTGATCTCGGAGGTGCCGGCGCAGTACCGCCTGTCGCCCGCCAACCCCACCTTCCGCGGCAACATCCTGGTGCCCGAGGGCAGCCAGTCCAGTGTCGCGATCCTGAACCAGGCCGACGGCGTGCTGCTGCAGGAGCTGCCTTTCGCGATCGAGCTGAAGAAATTCATCGTCGACTACTACTCGACGGGCATGCCCAAGCTCTTCGCCAGCGAGGTCGTGCTGCACGACCGCGCCACCGGCGAGAAAAAGGAAGCCCGCATCGAGGTCAACCACCCGGCGAGCTGGAAGGGCATCGAGATCTACCAGTCCAGTTTCGACGACGGCGGCTCGAGCGTGAAGCTCAAGGCGGTGCCGATGGCCGCGGCGGCCAAGCCCTTCGAGATCGAGGGCATCATCGGCGGCAGCTCCGAACTCACCAACGGCAACGAGCGCCTGAAGCTCGAGTACACGGCGCTGCGCGTCATCAACGTCGAGAACTTCGCGGACCAGAATGGCGGCAGCGGGGCCGACGTGCGCAAGGTCGACCTGCAGCACAGCCTCGAATCGCGCCTGGGCGCGGCCAACAAGGTCAACAAGCCCAAGGTGCTGCGCAACATCGGCCCGAGCATCGGCTACAAGCTGCGCGACGCCTCGGGCCAGGCCCGCGAGTACCAGAACTACATGGTGCCCGCCATGATGACCGAGGACGGCCCGCCGGTCTTCCTGCTGGGCATGCGCGACCAGCCCGACCAGCCTTTCCGCTACCTGCGCGTGCCGGCCGACGAGCAGGGCTCGATGGACGGCTACCTGCACCTGCGCAGCGCGCTGGCCGATGCGGCCATGCGCCAGAAGGCGGTGGACCGCTACGTGGCGCACGCCATCGACCCGGGCAAGACCGAGCAGGTCGAACAGCTGCGCAATTCCGCCGCGCGCGCGCTGGGGCTCTTCGCTGGCGCCGAACGCGTGCGACCGACCGCCGACGGCAAGGCCGACGACGCTTCGGCCGGCGGCTGGCAGGCGATCGCCGAATTCATCGACCTGCAGGTGCCCGAGGCCGAGCGCCAGCGCGCCGGCCAGGTGCTAGTGCGCATCGTCAACGATGTGCTCTTCGAGCTGCTCAACCTCAGCCGCGAACAGGCCGGCCAGGCGGCGCTGCCGATGGACGACAAGACGCAGGCATGGCTCACGCAGGCGGTCCTGGCCATCAGCGACGCGCATTTCTATCCCGCGCCCGTGGCGCTGATGTTGACCGACTTCAAGCAGGTGCAGGCGAGCGTCTTCCAGGTCGCGCGGGCGCCGGGCAAGAAGGTGGTCTACCTGGGCTGCCTGTTGCTCATCGTCGGCATCTTTGCCATGCTCTACGTGCGCGAACGGCGGCTCTGGGTCTGGATCGCCCCGGCCGGTGGCGCGGATGCCGGCAGCCACGCGACGATGGCGCTGTCGTCCAACCGCCGCAACCTCGACAGCGACAAGGAATTCGCCCACCTGCGCAGCAAGCTGCTGATGCTGCCCGCGCCGGCCGGCCCTGGAGACACACCCCGATGAACACCACGACCCTCACCCTGAACGAGAGCTGGTTCTTGCGCCGCACGCTGTTCGACTGGATCTTCGCGGCCATCGTGGTGGCCGGCGGGCTGTTCGCGTTCACCCGCTACCAGCCGTCGATGGACGGGTACGAGAAGGCGATCCTGCTGGGCACCATCCCGGCGCTGATCTGGCTATGCTGGTTCTGGCGCCCGCTGCGGGCGCTGGCCTTGGTGGTGGGCGCCGCTTCGCTGCTGGCCATCGCGTCGTACCAGGGCGACCTCGCCCGCGCCGACTCCGTGTTCTGGCTCAAGTACTTCCTCTCGAGCCAGTCGGCCATCCTCTGGATGAGCGTGCTCTTCTTCATGAGCACGGTCTTCTACTGGCTCGGCGTCTTCGGCGGCAGCCAGGCCGATGCGATGGAGCGCATCGGCTCGCGCATCGCCTGGGCCGCGGTGACGATGGCGCTCATCGGGACCATGGTGCGCTGGTACGAAAGCCACCAGCTCGGACCCGACATCGGCCATATCCCGGTGAGCAACCTTTACGAAGTCTTCGTGCTGTTCTGCTGGCTCACGGCGGCCTTCTACCTGTACTTCGAGGAGCGCTACGCCACGCGCTCGCTGGGCGCCTTCGTCATGCTGGTGGTCAGCGCGGCGGTGGGCTTCCTGCTCTGGTACACGATCGTGCGCGAGGCACACGAGATCCAGCCGCTGGTGCCGGCCCTGCAGAGTTGGTGGATGAAGCTGCACGTGCCGGCCAACTTCATCGGCTACGGCACGTTCTCGCTGGCGGCGATGGTCGCCTTCGCCTATCTGATCAAGCAGCAGGCGGCCGAGACCCGGTGGTGGCGCCTCACCCCGATCTGGCTGCTGGGCGTGGCGATGTGCTTCGTGCCCATCGCCTTCCGCCAGCGCGGCGTGGCCGAGGCGGGTGGCAGCTACTGGGTCGGCTATGCGCTGGTGTCGGCACTCATCGCCGCGGGCATCCTGCTGGCGCGCAGACGCATCGCGGCGCGGCTGCCGAGCTTCGAGGTGCTGGACGACGTGATGTACAAGTCCATCGCCGTCGGCTTCGCCTTCTTCACCATTGCGACGGTACTGGGCGCGCTCTGGGCTGCGGATGCCTGGGGCGGCTACTGGAGCTGGGATCCGAAGGAGACCTGGGCGCTGATCGTCTGGCTCAACTACGCGGCGTGGCTGCACATGCGGCTGGTCAAGGGACTGCGTGGCACCGTGGCCTCGTGGTGGGCGCTGGTCGGGCTGGCCGTGACCACCTTCGCCTTCCTCGGGGTGAACATGTTCCTCAGCGGCCTGCACAGCTACGGGACGCTGTAGGCGGCGTCCGGCCAGCGCGGCCGGGCGAATTGAGGCAGACTGAAACCGGACTGGCCTGCGGCGCGTAACCTGATGGGGGAACGCGCCGAACTAACCGGTGGTCCTCCTGTCTCATTGAGTGCCGGCCCATCGTGCCGGCGCACCGCGAAAGGTCCCCGCATGCTGATCCGTTCCCGCGACTCCGGTTTCAACCACCCGCACGCCAGCGACATCACGCCGCGTGCCGTCTACGAAGGGCGCCGCGACATGCTGCGCGTGCTGGCCGGGGGTGCCGCCGGCGCGGCCCTGACCGCCTGGGCCGGACGCGAGGCGCTGGCCCAGGCCGCGCCCGGCAAGCTGCCTGCCTTGAAGGGCGTGAAGTCCACGGTGCCCGGCGCCCAGACCATGGAGAAGGTGACCGACTACAAGGACGCCACCACCTACAACAACTACTACGAGTTCGGCACCGACAAGTCCGACCCGGCCAAGAACGCCGGGACGCTCAAGACCCGCCCCTGGACGGTCGAGGTCGAAGGCTTGGTGAAGAAGCCGGGCAAGTACGGCATCGAGGATCTGCTCAAGCTCAGCGCTCAGGAAGACCGCACCTACCGGCTGCGCTGCGTCGAGGGCTGGTCGATGGTGATCCCCTGGGTCGGGTACTCGCTGGCCGAGTTGATCAAGAAGGTCGAGCCGCAGGGCAACGCCAAGTACGTCGAGTTCCTCACCCTCGCCGACCCGAAGACCATGCCGTTCGTCGGTTCGCGCGTGCTCGATTGGCCGTATGCCGAAGGCCTGCGCATGGACGAGGCGATGCACCCCCTCACGCTGCTGACCTTCGGCATGTACGGCGAGGTGTTGCCCAACCAGAACGGTGCGCCGGTGCGCATCGTGGTGCCGTGGAAGTACGGCTTCAAGTCGGCCAAGTCGATCGTGAAGATCCGCTTTGTCGAGAAGGAGCCCGGCACGGCCTGGAACAAGGCGGCGGCCAACGAGTACGGTTTCTATTCGAACGTGAATCCGGATGTCGATCACCCCCGCTGGAGCCAGGCGACCGAGCGGCGCATCGGCGACGGCGGCGGGCTGTTCGCCAAGCGGCACAAGACGCTGCTCTTCAACGGCTACGAGCAACAGGTCGGCCAGCTCTACGCGGGCATGGACCTGAAGAAGTTCTACTGAGGCCGACAGCGGGTTCGCGATGAACAAGCTGCTGCTGCACCCGGCGGCCAAGCCGCTGGTCTTTCTGCTGTGCCTGCTGCCCTTCGCGTCGCTGGCCTATGGTGCC
Organism: Pseudomonadota bacterium; assembly: GCA_018241185.1. GTDB lineage: Bacteria > Pseudomonadota > Gammaproteobacteria > Burkholderiales > Burkholderiaceae_C > Xenophilus. The sequence goes on from JAFEEH010000193.1 coordinate 8,760, forward strand.
TTCACGGACGGCCTGGGCGCCAACCCGGCGGAGTTCCTCATCCGAGCGACGGGCGACTGGACGCTGCGGTTCATCTGCATCACGCTGGCCGTCACGCCCCTGCGCGTGATGGCGAAGCTGACCGGGCTGGCGCGCTTTCGGCGCATGCTGGGGCTGTTCGCGTACTTCTACGTCGTGCTGCACCTGCTGAGCTACGCCTGGTTCGACATGGGCTTCGAGGTCGCCGACATCGCGAAGGACATCGCCAAGCGGCCCTTCATCCTGGTGGGCTTCGCGGCTTTCGTGCTGCTCACGCCGCTGGCGGCGACCTCGTTCAACCGCGCGATCAAGGCGCTGGGCGCGAAGCGCTGGCAGGCGCTGCACAAGCTGGTGTACGTGATCGCCGGCCTGGGCCTGCTGCACTTCTTCTGGCTGCGCGCCGGCAAGAACAACTTTGCTGAGGTGAGCGTCTACGCCGCCATCATCGCCGTGCTGCTGGGCTGGCGTGCGTGGAACTTTGCAAGCAAAAAGTGGCTGCATCGCCCGCCAGCCGGGCGCCAGCAGCTATCGAAACCATAGCAATCAGAGGGCCTGCTCGGTGCGCAGCTGGTCCTCGACCGTCTCGCGGCGGCGGATCAGCGTGGCGCTGGCGCCGCTGACCAGCACCTCGGCGGCGCGGGCGCGCGTGTTGTAGTTGCTCGCCATGCTCATGCAGTACGCGCCGGCCGACAGCACCGCGAGCAGGTCGCCGGCCTCGACCGCCAGGTCGCGGTCGCGGCCCAGCCAGTCGCCGCTCTCGCACACCGGGCCGACCACGTCGTAGCGGATGGCCGGCAGCAAGGGCCGTTCGGCGACCGGCACGATGCGGTGGAAGGCCTGGTACATCGCCGGGCGCGGCAAGTCGTTCATGGCCGCGTCGACGATGCAGAAGTTCTTCTCTTCGCCCGGCTTGGTGTAAAGCACCTCGGTCACGCACAGGCCGGCGTTGCCGACCAGGGAGCGGCCGGGCTCGATCAGGATCCGGCGGTCGCCGAAGCCGCGCGCGTCGAGCCGCGCGAAGAGCTGCTTCCACAGGGCATCGGCCGCGGGCGGCGTGTCGCCGTCGTAGTCGATGCCCAGGCCGCCGCCGAAGTCGATGTGGTGCAGCGGTACGCCGGCGGCCTCGATCGCCTGCACCAGGTCGAGGATGCGGTCCAGCGCATCGAGGTAGGGCGAGGACTCGGTGATCTGCGAGCCGATGTGGCAGTCGATGCCCACCACCTGCAGCCCCGGCAACGCCGCCGCGTGGCGGTACACGGCGACCGCGCGGTCGTGGGCGACGCCGAACTTGTTGCCCTTGAGGCCGGTCGAGATGTACGGGTGCGTCTTGGGATCGACGTTCGGGTTGATGCGCACGCTCACTGGCGCGCGTTGGCCTTGTTCGAGCGCCATGGTATTGAGCACGTCGATCTCGGCCTCGCTCTCGACGTTGAAGCAGCCGATGCCGGCCGTCAGCGCCTGGCGCATCTCGGCGCGCGTCTTGCCCACGCCGGAGAAGATGACCTTGGCCGGCTCGGCCCCGGCCGCAAGCACGCGCGCCAGTTCGCCGCCCGAGACGATGTCGAAGCCGCAGCCCGCTTCGGCGAAAACGCGCAGCACGCCGAGCGAAGAGTTGGCCTTCATCGCGTAACAGATCAGGGCATCGCGGCCCGCGAAGCCGCGCTGGTAGGCCGCCAGCGCATCGAGCATCCACTGCTTCGAATAGACGAAGAGCGGCGTGCCGTGCTCGCGCGCGAGGGCATCGAGTGCGACGTCCTCGACCTGCAGTGTGGTGCCGCGGCGGGCGATGTGGGGGTGGCCCGGCAGCGTTGGCGTGCCGCTCATCGCCCAGCTCCCGAGGCGGGCGCGCTGGCACCCGGTGCAGCCGGCCGCGCGCCTGAGTCCTCGGGCTTGGCGGCGTTGTCGCGCAGGGCGGGCACGACGATCTGCGGCAGGGTGGCGCGCTGGGCGGCCGCCGGCTCGGTCGGCAGATAGAGCGGGCCGCGCTGGCCGCAGGCGGCCAGGCTCATCAGGCCCGCCAGGCACGCGACCCCAAGGCCGATGCGGGCACGGGCGCTGCCTAGAATTCGCTGGAGATTCAACATCGCGAAATTCTACGTTTTGACCAAGGCCAGGCTATCGGGCACGCCCAGAGTAGCCCGGCATCAGTAGGCCAGCACGGCACAACGGCCCACGCACAGCCCCACGCTTCACCCCAAATATCTCGGCCAACTGGTCAACCGACGCGACACCTGCGCGGTACATCTCAGCGACCAGGCGCTCTCCGTCATCATCGAAAGCACGAGGCCGGCCAAGCACCTGCCCACGCTCACGCGCGGCACGCTGGCCAGCACGGACGCGCTCCCGGATCATGTTCCGTTCCAGCTCAGCAACAGCGCCAAGCACCTGCAAGGTAAAACGCCCATAAGGGCTAGCGGTATCGATTGGCTCCGTAAGGCTGCGAATGTGCGCACCCGCGAGCTTGACCTTGTCGATGATGGCCAGAAGGTCGAAAAGACCACGGCCGATGCGGTCCAGCTTCCACACAACGAACTCATCGCCGCGCCTCAGTGATGCGAGCGCCCGGTGCAGTTGCGGCCGCGAGCCGACACCGCTCGCCTTGTCCTGGTAGACCCTGCTCACGCCGGCACGCCTTAGCGCATCCAACTGCAGCCGAGTGTTTTGGTCCAACGTGCTCACCCGGGCATAACCAACCAGCGCCACCCTAGAATCCTCGATCGATGTAACTTTTCGTATCTATACCATGAACGACAGGTTTGGACAGCAAGTGCAGGACATGGCAACGCGCATGCTGATCGCGGAAATCGCGTGGGCGATCATCGGCACGCTGGTGTTCTTCGGCCTGCTGTATGTGACGCTGCGCTATGCCATCCGCGACGGCATGCGAGACGCGCAGCGGCAGGACCGCATTGCGGGTGTACGCAGACAACGCGACCACATCGCCGGCCCGGACTTGCGAGCCGACTGACGAAACAACGGGCACCGGGAAGTCGGCAGCCTTGCATGGGGGGTCTGCACCCCCATACCCCCAGCCCCGCGCGCGGGTCCCCATCTGCTCAGCAGTGCGGCTCACCCGCCCGCCTGGAAAGACCAGGGAGAGGATTTAGGCACTCGCCCCCCACTACCCCCGGCGGCCCCATGGGCCGCCGGCTGCTGTGA